>DKKJ01000208.1 GCA_002455175.1 Opitutaceae bacterium UBA6669 | reverse complement strand
TACCGTTTGTTGTGAAAGTCGGAATGGGGAAGCGCGCGAATTCTTCACGCAGCCGCGACGCCCGCGTGCTGTCGCGCTCGCCCGCTTCAAGGTCATGATTCACCGCGTGCTGAATGTGCCCCGGCTGGGCTTCAATGAAAAGCCGGTCAATCACCGGGCGACAGGTTTCCGGGAAAATCTGGAGATCGATGCCCAAACGAAGCAAGGAGAGGAGATTCATCGCCTCCGCTGAATTCAGGACGTGCGAATTCTGCAATATCCCGTAGGCCCGGCCGATCTTGTCGAACAGCTTGCGGGAATCGGCCTCCAGCAGCTTCTGTCGCGCATTGAGCTCATGTTCGATGATTGATTGGAGCACGCTCTGCAGGCGCTTGATGATCTCTTCCTCCGGCTCACCGAGGGTCGTCTGATTGGAAATCTGAAAAATGCTGCCCGACGCGTCCGAGCCCTCGCCAAACAACCCTCGGACCACCATTCCGAGCTGATTCACGGCGCGCACGACCTTTTCCATCTGCCCGGAAATGACCAAGGCGGGCAGATGCATCATGGCAGACGCCCGCATGCCGGTTCCCAGATTGGTGGGACATGCCGTGAGATAACCCCATTGCGGGGAATAGGCGTAGTCCAACTTCTCCTCGAACGTTGTATCCAAATCGTTGATTGCCGACCACGCCTTTTTCAGCTGGAATCCAGCGCGCAGAACTTGGATACGCAGGTGATCCTCTTCGTTGATCATCACCGATATCGTCTGGTCCTTATTGATGACCACGCCCGAGCCTGCTTTTGAGCCGCTCAATTCGCGCGAGATCNNTACAAACGTTGAGGACGTCGGCGCGCTGATCGGCGTCCGCCCAACCCGGAAAAGACCTGCCCGCCAAATTCCGAGCGAGACGGATGCGGGTCATCAAGACGATGGCGCACTTGCTACTCGCTGCGGAGTTAGTGAGCTCCGAAGGCGTGTCGATGAGCGAAGCGATGGTCATGGCCTTAGCTGTCGACCGTGGGCTTCGAGTCGAAGGATTGTTTGACTTGGAGGATTTCATCGCGGTAGCGGGCAGCGTCTTCGTAACGCTCGGACTTGATGGCGTCGTCGAGGTCGACTTCTAGTTGGGTGAGTTTTTCATAAAGTGACTTACGGGCGAGAGCCCGCTGCGGGACCTTGCCAGTATGTGAGGTTCCTTTGTGCATGGAGCTCAACATCGGCTCGATCACGCTTGAGAAAGTGCGGTAGCACTGCGGACAACCAAAGCGGCCATGTTTCTTGAAATCAGCTTGGGTAAATCCGCATTGCTCGCAGCGCACGCCTGCCGGGACCGAGGGTTCGTTGTTAAGCGAGGCTTTAAGCAAGAGATCGGCCAAGGAAAACCCGCTGGGATCTGTCACCCCTTTTGCCTGCGCGCACTCCTCACAAAGATCCACCTTATGCACCTTGTTATTCACAATTTGCGTTAGGTGCACCGTTGCTGGCTTGGTGCAGAAATCACATTTGAGTGGGCTTGGCATGGGACTAAGATACCACAGGTACTCGATTTATCGACACGACAGGCGGAAAATTGGACCGGGACAGCAACATGGGCACGGGTTGTCGTCTGCAGGCAACGTGCCAGCACGGCGCGGCAACGCAAGCGTAGGTGCGCGGCAGGCGCGGGGTTTCCCAGATGAGTCACAGGTGCGACGATACGTCACACGCCTGTGACAGCTNNACAGGAAGAGAGATTAGATCTTGGTCCCGTCCACGAGAACGAGACGTCTAAAGGCCTCTAAAACACGGGAGAAAATGGGGCCCGGTTTACCATCGCCAATTTGCCGCCCATCAAGCTTTACCACAGGAATGACCTCGGCGCCCGTGCCCGTGAGGAAAACCTCGTCTGCATTCCACACGTCGTAGCGGGTCAAATCGTGTTCCTCAATCGGGATATTGAGCTCGTTAGCTAAGTCAAAAACCGCGTCTCGAGTAATCCCTTTCAAGGCACCTTGCTGTGCCGCGGGTGTGAAAATTTTGCCCTTGTGAATGACGAAAATGTTGTCGCCCGTGCACTCGGCGACGAAGCCTTGATCATTGAGCATAATCGCCTCTAACGCACCGAACTGCTTCACCTCGATCTTCGCCAAGATGTTGTTGAGGTAGTTGAGCGACTTGATAGCAGGGCTCAGAGCAGCCGGATTGACGCGCCGCGTCGGAACAGTCACAATTTCAAGCCCTTCCACATAATACTTGGCCGGATAAAGGGCAATTTTATCAGCGATGATAAAAACAGAGGGCTTCTTGCAGAGCCACGGCGACAAGCCGAGGTCACCCACCCCACGCGTCACCACCAAACGGATATACGCATCTTTGAGCTGATTCGCGCGGCAGGTCTCGCACACGGCATCGGCCAGCTCTTTACGGCTCCAAGGCATCGTCAAAAGGATCGCCTTGGCCGAGTACTCTAGTCGCTCGAGGTGCTGCTCGAGACGAAACACGTTCCCGCCATAAAGCCGGATGCCCTCGAACACGCCGTCGCCGTACAATAATCCGTGATCGAACACGGAAATCTTGGCCTCAGCCGAGTCCACGAGCGCGCCATCGAGGTAAATCTTCATCAATCTCAGGTTAGAAATGTGCGGACTCGTTTGTCCAGCCCGCCGCGGCCAGAACAACTTTCTTGTTGATATTGCAAATTTAATTCAAAAATACTCCAGGCGTTATGCAAATAAAATACAAAAACAAGCCTTGCCTCGGTTTTACCTTAATCGAGTTGCTTACGGTTATCGCGATTATCGGTATCCTAGCCTCAATCGTCATACCCACCATCGGAAGGGTGCGAGAGACCGCCCAGCGCGCTGTGGACGCTAGCAATCTAAGAGAGATCGGCAAAGCGGCTCTCCTCTATGCCAGCGACCATAATGATAGGCTCCCTGATCCCAGCTCGACCCCGGCNNCGGCGGGATCAATGAAGCCGGGCTTCTTTTTTCTCGAAATGATGGAGGTTTCGACGGAGCGGTTCCGGGCGGCATATTAGATCCGACGGATGCGACAAAAAACACGCTCCACCCTGATCTGCTGAGTCGTGTCCCCAGTATCAATCTCGTCGGCGGCCTGAAAGCCACTGACCCCGCATCCACCCCCGTGGCATTTTCGCGTGGATTGACCACCGCTGGAACCTGGAATGGCTCCTCCACTGACGCGAACGCGGGGACGTACGCCGATCAGGGGGGGCTAGTGCTGTTTCTGGGGGGCAACGTGCAGTACTTCAAAACACTGGAAAACCGCTTGATTGATACCCAGGGAGCCACCACCTCCGATTTGCGGCGAACGATCCGCGCGGGCGGCACACGACGGATCTACGGGCTGGACGGCGGAAATAACGTGGCCTCCGCCGACGGCACGCTCCCAACAGGGCCGTAGCTCACCTTAAGTTAAGAAAGTGTTTAGGTTACGCAAAATATCCACCTCCCTTGGTATCGTCTGGTGATCGCTGGAGAAGCGGGATACGGTGGTCTCGGTATAGCCGCACAGGCGGAACACGACGGATTAACTCGTTTCTGTCGCTGCCTGTGCTCATACCCATTCCCGTTCTCCCGGACGTCATGAACGCTGCTTCTCCCGCGCCCATCGCCAATCCTACCTACGTTATCGGCCATCGGAACCCCGATGCCGACGCCATCTGCTCGGCGATCGCTTACGCTGCCTTCAAGGAGGCTCGGGGTCAGTCGGGTTTTGTCGCTGCCCGGTGTGGCAACTCGAACGCGCGGATTGATACGATTCTCCGGCAGTTCAACCAGCCCCTACCGTTGTACTTAAGCGNNGCGTCACACCCCGTGTACGCGACGTCATGGTGAGCAACGTAGTGACCGTCAAAGAGCGGGCGACCTGTGCTGAGGCGCTAGAACTGATCGACCGTCACGACATTCGTCTCTTGCCGGTTCTGTCCCCGGACCAACGGGTAATCGGGACCGTTTCGGTCTTTCAACTGGGCGGCTTCTTCATTCCACGGGTCAAAGAAGCTCGAGAAATGCGCAAGGTGCGCACCAGCTTAGCCAACCTCACTCGCGCATTGGGCGCACGTGTCATTCACGCGGAGCGTCCTGAAGATACGGAAGAGATGTTCATCCGGGTGGGTGCGATGGACGTACGTTCGTTCTGGAAAATTTCTCAAGACGAAGGAATTCCTGCGAGCCAATCGATCATCATCGTAGGCGACCGCTGGGACATCCAACAACGCTCACTTCAAATTGGCGTCCGTGCCTTGGTAGTCACAGGCAATCTTCCGGTTGAAGAGGAAGTGGTAGCTCAAGCCAAAGCACGGGGAGTCTCTGTCTTGGTTAGTCCACACGACTCTGCCAACACCGCGTGGATCATCCGCACAGCTTCAACCATTGAATGCATGACGGATCGAAAGTTCGCCTCCGTCTCCGGAGACCTGCGCCTTTCCGATCTAAGGCGTAAATTCGCCACCGCCAATACCGGAGCTTTCATCGTTCTCAACGACGAAGGCAAGCTACAGGGCATCCTGACACGCACCGACTTCCTCAAGCCGATCAAAACTCGACTCGTGCTCGTGGACCACAATGAGCTCACTCAAGCCGTCCCGGGTGCCGGCGAAGTCACCATCACGGAGATCATTGACCATCACCGCTTGGGTGCCCTTAACACGCAGCAGCCGATCCTTTTCCTTAATGAACCTGTGGGTTCAACCTGCACGATTGTGGCCGACATGTTCCGCCGAGAAGGACTCACGCCGTCCGCGTCGATTGCGGGTGTGATGATGGGGGGCATCATCTCCGACACGCTCCACCTCAACTCACCCACCTCTACGGAAAAGGATGCTTCGATTTTGGGTTGGTTGAGTCAGATCGCCGGCGTGAACTCGAGCTCACTCGCAGACTCCATCTTCAGTTCAGGCTCCGTCATCCTCGCCAGCGCCCCCGATGCGGTCATTCGCTCCGACTTCAAGATCTACGAAGAAGATTCCATCCGCTTCTCGGTCTCGCAAGTGGAGGAACTGGGCTTCGGCAACTTCTGGAATCACTCCAAAAAAATCCTCAACGCTCTCGAAAAGGTACAGACCGACGAGAAGCTGACCTTTGCCGCTCTGTTAGTGACCGATATCAATACACAAAACTCTCTTCTCTTGGTTAAGGGCGATGCGGACTTCATCTCGCGCATCAATTACCCGCACGTGGAAAAGGATGAGATTTTCGACCTGCCTGGTATCGTGAGTCGCAAAAAGCAACTCATCCCCTACCTGGCGAGTTTGTTGAAAGAAATGCAGGGCGGAAACGCCACCCCAGCCGCCGCTCCCGAGGCGCTTTCCGCGTAAAGCAGAGGGCGGCTCGACGAAAGGACGACGTAGTACTACGACGTTTGTCCCTGTGCCGCGAGATGGTTCACGAGCACGTGTGCGGTCGCCAGATTCGTCGCGAGCGGAACGTCATAGACATCGCACACCTTCATCAGAGCAGCGATATCAGGTTCGTGAGGGTGCGCGGTGAGCGGATCGCGCAGAAACACGACTGCACGCACCTGCCCCGTGGCGATCAACGCACCGATCTGCAGATCACCCCCGAGAGGACCCGACAACATCGCCTCGACGCTCAAGCCGGTTCTGCCCGCGATCAACGTCCCGGTGGTACGCGTGGCCACCAGACGCTGACTGCGCAAAAACTCCCGATGCTGTTCGGCGAACGACACCATGACTTCTTTCTTGGCGTCGTGAGCAATCAGAGCGACGTACGGCGAGGACGCGGGGGCTGGTTTTTCCATAAGTGAAAACGGAGCGAACGTCGGAATTATGCAGTAGCCAAAAAGCGCTGAATGCGGGCAAGCGCACGGTCGCGTCCCAGGACGCGCAAAACGCCGTAGAATGACGGCCCAGCACTTCCACCCGAAAAGGCCAGTCGGCCCGGATGAATGTAGTCCGCAGTTTGCAGCCCTTTCGCCGAAGCCAGCGCGTGCAGCCACTGCTCCAGCGTGGCATCCGACGTGAAATCCGCTTCGGGAAGCGCCGCCACTAGCTCTTGCAAACGCGCCTTGGGATCACCTTTCGCGAAGAGTTTTTCCTTCGCCTTAGGATCGATGGCGTAGTCGTCGCGGAAAAAGTAACCGATCGCCGCCGGCAATTCCTCCAAGGAGCGGACCTTGATCTGGCAGAGCGTCAGCACCTCGCGGAGGTAGGCATCGTCTTTGGCGATCTGCGAGAAAAACCCCGTGCGCTCCAAATACGCGGCCGCGAGTGGCACATACTCCGCGGAAGGCATCGCATGCAGATACGACATATTCATATGCGCCAACTTCTTTTCGTCGAAGCGCGCATTCCCCTGGTGAACCGCTGGAAGGTCGAACAGACGGATGATTTCCGCGAGGGGTAGNNTCGGCGACCAACCCAACAAGCAGAGGAAATTGACCAACGCCTCCGGCAAAAATCCGCGACGTTGGTACTCTTCGATCAAGGCCCCTTGATCACGTTTGGACATTTTTCCGGCGCCCTGCTGTTTCAGGATCAAAGGAATGTGCGCATAAACCGGTACCGGCGCTCCCAACGCAGTGAAGAGCTCGGTGTGTTTGCTGGTATTGGAAAGATGATCCTCTCCACGAATGACGTGGGTGATCTTCATCGCAATGTCGTCCACCACATTGACGAAGTGAAACACCGGATTGCCATCGGACCGGACGATTACGAAGTCCTTCTCCTCCGTGCGCTCCACCCTCCCGCGAATAGCGTCATCAATNNCGAAGTCACCGCCCCCGCTCGTGCCCACCCGGGGGCCTTCGTCCCAGTTGAGCCCCAGCCAGCCCAGGCTGTCGTAGATCAGGTTGAGGAAGGCCTCGCTGTTCCGCTCCTTGTCCGTGTCCTCGATTCGCAAAACGAACACACCCTGAGTGTGACGCGCATACAGCCAGTTGAACAGGGCCGTGCGGGCACTCCCGATGTGGAAGAAACCGGTAGGACTGGGAGCGAAGCGGACGCGAACGTTTGACATGACGACAGGATAAGAACTTGCGCTTGAGATGCGGCGAAAGGAAGAGCAAGAACCAACCTGTGAACGCTGTCAAAGCCGCACCTTTCAAGCCCTTTGAACTGGTCACCCGCTTCTCTCAAGTTGGTAAATCACAGGGATTTCGCATCGAGCCCCTCACGGAGATCGCAGGTTGCCCGCTGGTCGCTCTCACGAAGCGCTCATCAGGGCTGAAACCTCGCATTTATCTTTCCAGTGGTATCCNNACTGCCGCTCCCCTGGCCCTCCTCGATCTTCTCCAACGCGGAGTTTTCGATACTCGAGCAACGTGGTTCCTAATCCCCATGATGAACCCGACAGGCTACGAATTAGGTACCCGCGAGAGTGCTTCCGGCGTCGATCTGAATCGCGACTACCGTCACCTGCGTAGCCCGGAAATTGCCGCGCACGTGAACTGGCTCAATCGGCAGCCCTGTTTCGATCTTTCTTTTTGTCTGCACGAAGACTGGGAGTCCACCGGCTACTACCTCTACGAGCTCAACCCCAAGCAACGCCCATCCCTCGCTGCCAAAATGATTGAGAATGTGGGCGACTCCTATCCCATCGACCTTGGCTCGCTCATCGATGGGCGGCCTGCTGCGGGCGGTATCATTCGTCCCGACCCCAACCCGGAAAATCGGGATCTCTGGCCCGAAGCGTTGTATCTGTGCGCTCACCACACGCCGCTCAGCTACACCTTAGAAGCGCCTTCTGCATTCACCCTGGAAAATCGAGTTAAGATGCATGGGATCGCCATTGAATCCGCGCTCACCGCCTTTTTCGCCGCGGCAAAATCGGAATGACTACCGTTTCACCGGAATCGTCCTTGTCAGACCGGATGCGCCAAACCCCGTTCGCGACAAAACGTTCGGAGATCGTCAGGCAACTCGGACACAAACCGATACTCCAAACCGGCAGGAGCGAGATCGATTCCCGCACAGTGCAGTGCTTGCCGGGGTAGCCAGAGCTGAGCCTCTAACTGAGGCGTCCACCCATGCTCGATGAACTCCAGGAAAAGGCGGGCATCGGGACCGTAGATTTTGTCGCCCACCACAGCGTGGCCCAGCCATTGAGCGTGCGCGCGAATCTGATGCTTGCGTCCCGTCTCGGTGACGACTCGGGCAAGCGTGATTCCGCCCCCGCGACTCAGACTCTCAAAGTGGGTGGTCGCCTGCTGGCCTGAGCCCTCCGGCACCACCGTGCTCTTCACCAGAACAGGACTCTGGAGATCCGCCCCGAGAGGTTGATTCACCGTCACGCGCCCCTCCCACTCGCCTACCAGCAGTACCAGATAGGTTTTACCATACCGCCTCTCCTGTGCCGCCATTTGAAGGCGGCGGGCCGTCGTCGCGTCCTTGGCAAAAATGACGAGCCCACTCGTCTCGCGATCGAGACGGAAAACCAAATGAGCTGCCGTCTCACCTCCGCCTAAATACTCGCGGACTGCTCCAGCCAAGCTCGACCAAGGTCCGTCTTTCGAGGGGTGGCACACTACATCTCCCGGTTTATCAATGACCAAAAGGCGTTCGTCTTCGAAGCAGATCCAGCGCCGCAGTTCATCTGGAGCGATCTGACGAATGGTTCCCTGCCGCAAACGTCGCTCCCACGGACCGATTGGTTTGGGATAGGCATGAGGATTGGGGATGATCATGAGGACAGCTGAGCGAACGTAGCTCATCAAAGATCACCGAGTGAAAGCGATGAAGGCGAGTTCCAAGGCAGAGGGCATTCCAAATCAGTCACAACTTTTTTACAGCGCTCCGGACAGTGCGCTACGTGTTTTCCCAACCTGCTTTGGTGAAAATTCCCTAGCAAATAAAACCTCCCGTGGCCCGCATTAAGCTGGAACACTTTTCTGTGAAGTTTGTGTCGTAGAAGGTTGCAAAGCCCTCTGTCTGCGTGCAGCATTCAAACAGGTCTGATCATGAAGAAAGATTTTCCCACCCAGGAAGATCCGCCGAACCCAAGGACGGCGTTCAGGTCAGATATTCGTCAAACAAAGGGGCTGACCGGAGATTCTCTCCGGCAACACTTTTTCGGCCATCAACCCGAAAGGAACCCAATAAACATGAATAGTACGAACCACACCCCCGAACTGATCGTATCTGGAATTCATCTCGACCTGACGCCTTCTCTGAAGACGTTCGTCCGGGAGAAAACCGAGCGTTTATTTCGCCACCAAGAACGCATTGTGCGTCTCCGGGTGGAACTGGAGTGTGACCCAAAACAGTCGGTGAGCAATCGTTTCACTGCAAAGGGCCACATTGAAATCCACGGTCCAGATATGAACGCTTCCGTGTCCTCGGATGAGTGTCATAAAGCCGTTGCCCTCCTCGTCGATAAACTCGACCGAATGCTCGACCGACGTACTAAACTTTTTAAAGCGAAGCGGCATCAGCCCCAACCCATGGAGTTGGAACCGTCGACTTAATCGGCATCTCGCTCGCTAGCGTCAGTTTCTCGACTCCCACTGGNNCCGGCGGGCGTTTTCGTAGTGGATTTTCAGATGCAGACTGAAGCGTTTGTGACCAGCGTACAGAGGCCCCATAACAACTCCGGCATTTGCGCTTCTTTTTTCTACCGCAATCGTGGTTGAGGTCGGACGTGGCGAGCCCCCTCCTCCCGATTCGCCCTCTCTTCGCCCAGACAACGACCGCTTGCCTCTGCCGAGGTCGCGACCTATCCTCTCCCTTTTTATGCGCCCCTCTTTCCCCGTCCGTACCGCGCTTGTTCTGGCCGCACTCTCCGTCACCGCTGGTAATGGACTCGCCCAGACGCCGGAAGTACCCCAGCCTCGACTGAAGTTAGAATCCTACGAACGCCTTCCCGAGCCCGAAGTTGCGCCCGCGTCCAACGACCCGACAGAATCGATCAAGCACTTCAAACTGCCGCCCGGCTTCTCCATCCAATTGTTCGCGGCCGAGCCCTTGCTCGCCAATCCGGTGGCTTTCGCCTTCGACGAAAAAGGCACTGTTTACGTTTCCGAGACCTATCGCTATCGCAGTAGCGTCCTCGATATTCGCGGCTACATGCCGATGCTAGAACAGGACCTAGCGTCTCACTCGCTCGCCGATCGGTCGCGGCTGCTCATCGACCAATTTGGGGAAGCCGGCGTCAAAGAGCTATCCATCGAGTCTGAAATCGTTCGTAGGGTGGTCGACCGGGATGGCGATGGAGTCGCCGACGGCTCGAGTGTGTTTGCGGACAAATTTAATCACGCACTCGACGGGATTGCGTCCGGAGTTCTGGCCCGCGACGGCAAGGTCTGGTTCACCAACATTCCGCATCTCTGGTTGCTCGATGGTCCCGATGCCAACGGAAAATCCACCGGGCGTACCTCGTTGAGCGAAGGCTACGGTGTCCGCTATGGCTATACCGGCCACGATTTGCACGGCTTGATTATGGGTCCGGATGGCAAGCTCTACTTCTCTGTGGGAGACCGTGGAGCGCATGTCGAAACCAAGGAAGGGCGCACCGTCTCTGCGCACGATATGGGTGCCGTTTTCCGTTCCAATCCCGATGGGAGCGAATTGGAAATTGTCCAATCCGGTCTTCGCAATCCGCAGGAGCTCGCTTTCGACGACTATGGCAACCTCTTCACGGGTGATAACGATTCCGACCAAGGAGATGTGGAACGGTTTGTCTACGTCGTCGAAGGAGGCGACAGCGGCTGGCGCGTAGGGTACCAGCACAATCCATTGGGCAAAGCCGGCCCTTGGAATTCCGAAAAACTCTGGGTACCCGCCTTTCCTGGACAAGCCGCGTACATTGTTCCTCCCATCGTAAACATCGCGGATGGCCCGTCTGGGTTGACGCACTACCCCGGAGTGGGACTGCCCGAAAGCTTTCGCGGACACTTCTTCATGTGTCATTTCAAGGGCTCCTACACCACCAGCGGTATTTTTGTGTACCAACTCGAGGAGGACGGTGCGTTCTTCAAGATGAAGAAGCAGGAACCCTTCATCAGTGGCACCTTGCCCACTGACGTCGACTTTGGTCCCGATGGACGCCTTTATTTTTCGGACTGGGGCCAGGGATGGAGCAAAAGCAAGAAAGGTCGTCTCTACGCTCTCACGCATACCGCTACCGCGGGAGATCCGTTGATCAAAGAAACTCAGCGCCTCCTGGCTGAAGGCATGTCTGGACGACCCCTGGCTGAACTCTCCACCTTGATAGGTCACAAGGATCAGCGGGTCCGCCGCGAAGCCCAATACGCCTTGGCCGCGAAAGGCGCCGACGCGATTGGCCTGCTCGGTGAAGTCGCCTCCAGCTCTCGTCCTCAGCTTGCTCGAATCCATGCTACGTGGGCTCTGGGGCAAATCGGTCGTCATCATTCCCAGGCCATGCAAAGCGNNGATTCGGATCGTGAACTTCGAGCGCAAGCCGCCAAGGTGCTGGGCGACACCAAGTATTCACCGGCTTATGACCCCTTGGTGAAAGCTCTCCGCGACCCCGCCGCGCGTGTTCGCTTCTTCGCCGCCCAAAGTTTGGGTAAGCTGGCTCGACCCGAGGCCACACCGGCACTCTTGGAGCTGCTACGCGGAAACGCGGACCAAGACCTTTACGTTCGTCACGCCGCCGTCATGGGACTCGTTGGCAGCAACAACCTCGCCGCCCTCGTTGCCGCAGCCAGTGACAGCTCTCGCTCCGTCAGGATGGCCGTGGTGTTGGCCCTGCGCCGGTTGGCCCGTTCTGAAATTAGCCTCTTCCTCCAGGATAAAGACCCGCTTGTCATCGTTGAAGCCGCTCGAGCGATCAACGACGCGCCCATCGTCGAAGCTCAACCCGCCTTGGCTGATTTACTCGCCGATGTCACCGTGATGAAAGATGAGGCGATCGGCCTCCGGGTCCTCAATGCCCATTTCCGTATCGGCAAACCCCAGAATGCTCTCGCGCTGGCCGCCTTTGCACTACGGACCGATGCCCCCGAGCGACTTCGGGTCGAAGCGCTCGCCCATCTCACCGCCTGGGCCACACCGCCCGCCCGCGATCGTATTCTCGGAATCTATCGTCCGTTGTCTCCGCGCGAAGCAGCTCCGGCCGCGGAAGCCCTCGCTCCTCAGGCCAGCCGTCTGCTCAGCGATCCTCTTCCCTCAGTAGTCACGGCAACGGTTCAAGCGTTGGAAAAATTAAAGGTAACCAGTGCAGGCGACGCCCTTCTCGCCTTGGCTTTGAAGTCCACCGCGGCGGCCCCGGCACGTGCGGCCGCGCTCCTCCCGCTCTCCCAATGGAAGCACCCGCGCTTTGCGGATGCGGTTAAAGCGGCAGGTCTTTCCAATGACGCGGGACTACGCGCCGCTGCGCAAACATTCTACCAAATCTTTCCGCCTGCTGAAGCAGTTCCGCTTCTGACTCATGCACTCGAGAAAGGAACCTTGGTTGAAAAGCAAAGTGCTCTCCTCAATTTGGTGCCCATTCAAGACGCGCGGGTTGACCAAATTCTTGGAAGCTATCTCACACGCATGACCAAGGACCGTGCTCTTGCCGGTCTTCAGGTAGAGATTCTTGATGCCGCGGAAAAACGCGGTACTCCGGCTTTAAAGACACTGCTTGAGAAACGCACGTCGGCTCTAGCCAACGCCCCGGTGCCCGAGAAGTTCTCCTATGCATTGGTAGGGGGCAATCGCCAGCAAGGACGCAAGCTCTTCACCGACCATCCGGTGCTCGCCTGCGTGCGTTGCCACAAAGTGCGAGGCGAAGGCGGAGACGCCGGTCCAGCTTTGGATACGATTGCTAAGACGCATTCCCGCGATTACATTCTTGAGGGCATCGTCGCTCCCAACGCCACCATTGCTACCGGTTTCGACTCGGTCTCGCTGACCCTAAAAGACGGCTCCACGCAAATGGGGAGTATCGCTTCAGAAACTGCGACGCACCTCACGCTTCGCCCCGTTTCAGGTACGGAACCTGTACAGGTGGCCAAAGCGGATATCGTTAAGCGAGAGTCGGCTCCGTCGAGCATGCCGGATATCTTCAGCTTCATTCTCACCCGTGCTGAGCTTCGCGACTTGGTCGAGTACGTGGGATCCCTCGGAGCCCCGGCTCCTAACGCCCCTCGCTCCAAGGGCGCTGGGAATACCCGCCCCGATAATTGAACACCACGACGATCGCGGCCAGCGATGAACTCGTCGATTAGGTCGCTGTCCGTGCAGAAATGAAGCCGCTCTCAAAAACCCACCTCACACGCCAGCTTGCCACGCTTCCAGGATGGAGTCATCGGCGTGGCAAACTGACGAAGCGCTACACATTTGGCAGCTTTCGAGAGGCAATTTCCTTTATGGTCAGGGTCGCTTTTGAAGCGGAAGAGTTGAACCACCATCCCACCTGGGAGAACACCTACCGGACCGTGACCCTACACCTCACGACCCATGATAAGGGCAATCAGGTGACACGTAAAGACATTGACCTCGCCAAGCGCATCGAAGCGGTCGCTTGGGTGGACTGAGTGCGAGGCGTTACGAATCTGCCCGATTTTTTGTCGAATGGGCGGTGAGCACGCGCCGCACGATCGATTGCGGTCTTTGGTTTACGGTGAGAAACATGCGACCGACGTACTCGCCGATCATCCCGAGGATGACCAGCTGAACCCCTGAAAACAGGAGGAGCGAAGCCATCAGTGACCCCCATCCAAACGCGGGGCCAGTGCCCGTCCACCACCAAAGGAAAACGCCACCAATGGCCGCCAAGCCGGAAAAAGCCATGACCAAGCCCAACACGGTGGCCACACGAAGGGGCATCACTGAGAAATTGACGAACGTGCTCAGCCAGAGGCGGACGAGCCGCCGCACGGTGTACCCGCTAGTGCCCGCNNCTGCGTCACTTGGAGGAGCAAACCATCAATGTACGGAAAGGGCCCCACATTGGCCGCAGCCTCACGAGCGACAAAACCGCTCACGCAACGGAAGCTGGAAAGATAAAGCCCAGCCGGCTTGTCGAGAGCCCAATCTGTCATCCGATTGGTCATCCAACTGCCCCAGTTTCGCCAGGCCGCATGTTGTTTTACCTGATAACAGCCAAACACCACGTCCAGATCCCGCTCACGGGCATGCTGCCAGAGGCGTAGCGCCTCCTCGGGCGGATTCTGTCCATCATCATCCAGATTTACGATGTACTCTTCTTTGGCGTGCCGCCATCCGGTGAGCACCGCATTATGTTCGCCGAAGTTGCGAGCGTGCTCGATAAAGGTGATCGGAATTTTGGCCTGCAGCAGACACTCCCGGCACACCTCGCTGGTCGCATCACGACTGCCGTCGTTAACGAGAATCAGCTCATGCCCTCCCGATACACGCAGCTCTTCGATAACCCTGACCAGGGGACGTAGTGTTTCCGCACTGTTATAGAGCGGAATGACAAAACTGAGAGCCAGTGGGGCCGGAGACGACATGCTACACGTAGTTGGGAAGCTCCGCGCGGTAGTAGGCAAGGGTTTTAGCCAGGGCTTGCTTCAGCGTCGTCCGAGGACGCCACCCCAAAGTCGACTTGATCAACGTCCAATCTGCGTGGAAATCACCGATATCGATTTTCTTGCGATCTGTGGGGAAACTGCGGATACGAAATTCACCGCCACCATTCGCCTCGACCAGCAGCTCAGCCAAATCATTCAACGACACTGGAGGGGGACCTCCTAGATTAAAAACCTTTCCCACCGCGGTCTCACTCGCCGCCGCGAGGAGCATCGCGTCCACGCAGTCATCGACGTAGGTGAAATCGCGTAGTTGTTCGCCGCCCCACACCTCAAAGGGCTTTCCTTCCACTAGGGCACGAATCCACACCCCAACAAAGGTCTGGCGGGCATCTTTGACCCGCATCCGCGGTCCAATCGTGTTGGTGAGGCGAAGGATCGTGCTCCGAATTCCGTAGTTCCGGTCATAGAGGAGATGGTAATGCTCACCGGCGAGTTTATTGATGCCGTTTACGTCCACCGGTCGCAGGGGATGATCTTCATTCACTGGCAGAAAGTCCGGCTTCCCGTAGAGCTGCCGCGTGCTCGCAAAGACGACCCGGATCGCCGGGTTATGTCGGCGACACGCCTCGAGAATCGACAGCTGGGCACGAGCGTTGATCTCCAGATCCGTCTCAGGATCTGTCATCGAGTCCATGTGGCTAGTCTGCCCAGCGAGATTAAATAGGAAATGCTGATCGCGGACGAAGACGGGCAGCGAATGGCGGTCGCGCACGTCCGAGATGTTCACATGTACCCGCCCCTCCAAACCCGCTAGATTGCGAAAGTTGCCCCCATACTCCGGGATAAGCGAATCGACGAGAGTAACGTTCGAGCCGTAACGGACGAGGCGGCGGGCGTCATTCGACCCAATGAATCCCAGGCCTCCGGTGATCAAAACCTGACGGCCCGAGTAAACCTCGCGCAGAGCAGAAGAAGTAAGGGAAGTCGGCATAGCACTCACTTATTGAGACTCCACAGGATCAGGTTCCGCCCTCACTTCTACGACGATCCCGTAGGCGGCAAAGCCCAATTTTCGGGTGTCCGCTGGACTGGCCTGCTGGGCAGGGACATTTGACTTGAGTTTCACGACCGTAATTCCCGGGGGAATCTGCACCGACTGCAAGCGAACCCAGCCCAACTCAGTCCCAATCGAGACCCGGCGACGGCGCTTTTCCTGAACCCAGATCTCAATGTCACGAGGAACAAGGCTGCGCGCCTGAAACTTAAATCCTACGTTCAAAGGCCGGGNNGTTCTCCAAGACAATTTCCGCCTCCCCTTTGGACCAGCGCCATCGAAGGTTGGCCTTGGCAATGTTTTCAGCGTCGTACCACCCCTCCCCGAGTGACGCACGTAAGAAGTACGGACTTGTGGTATCCACCAACCAATACGGGGGATCTAACTGCGGCCCATTTTGCCGATCCGGAAGAGTAACCGAGACGAGCCCCCCAAAGAGATCCCATTGACCTCTTAGCGGAGTATTCAGTCGTCCTTCGTAGGTATGCGTCGGGAAATACTGGGCTCGATGGAGCAAAAATACATTTGCCCAAATACGCGACCAGAAGTCCGTGATCATCATATTCACCGACGTCACCTCAGGCATGTTTTCCNNCGAGACACCATCAAAGCCGGGTTCTCAATTTTTTTAGCGAAGCGATACGCGCTTACCGCGCTCCCAGCGAGCATCACAACGGCCGCCATAGCAACCACCCATCGCAGACGCGGACCTGACGTTCTCACCACCACGCCCACATAGCCCAGCGCGGCGAGAATACCGGGATAAAACACCGCAAACAGTTTGTANNCGTACCATGCGCTCTGCCTTTGAGCAGGAGGTACACATAGCCAACGATAATCGGGACGCTTAAGCAGGCAGCCAAAAACACCTGAGACTGGCAGCGTTTTGCTCCCCACGCCCACGCTAGCAACATCGTCACTACCAAGATACCGCTAATCGCCCAACGGAAACCCTCGCTGTACCCCACCAGGCTGACATTGGCCACGAGGCCTAGCCAACCCTCGGGGGAGAGCGCAGGGATTTTCCAACCGAAATCGTATTGTTGGAAGAGCTGAAATCGTTCCCAAAGTCCCGCCACGCGCTCAAAGGCCAGAATCCCCACCATCACGAGGGGTGCGATCATCCCCAACGCCCATCGGATAAGACACGCCCACGCTCCGGTCCACAAAGCCGAACCCAAGGCATACAGCCCCACCGGCAGGAGACAGACCACGATGATGAAGTTGTAGCCTCCTAAAATCAGCCAGTAAGCGACCGCTAGTAAACCCGCGTGCGCCGACATCATTCGCCAGCCGGCCTTCGTCCGCCAACTCACTACCCCTACCCATGTGATCAGAGCAATCGCCGGAGCCGCAAGTAACTGACTCATGGATACGTGAGCCACCGCATACCAGAGGATCGGGCTCAATCCATAAAGCAGCGTTAGGACCAAACTCCCTCCCGGCCCGTATCGAAAGCCAGAACGGGCAAGCCAGAAGACAATGGGCATGCCCAAAACCAAAAAAATCGCCGTCATGAGGGACGTGATTTGATATCCCGCCAAACCAAAGACCGCACCATTCAACGCCAGGACGGCCGAGGGGGTAAAGTGGTTCAGGCGAAGCCAGTAATCGAAAAAGTTATCCACGGACTGGACCTGGACCACTTCCGTGAGACCAATGAAGCCACTCCGATCACTCCGCGCGAACTCGGTCAGTACGCGCGCGCCCGCCGCATAGTCGGCTGCATCACAACTTCCTAGCGAAGACGTGGTCAGAACCCTCGAAGAGGCCGCGTATGGGATGACCAGCACATTCAGAATTACCACCATCGCGAGCAGGACGCCCCCCACCGACTTGCACGCCTTCCACCCTACAGTCCCCCGACGCCACCACGCTGTCGCCAAGAGCAGCGCGGGAAGGAGCAGGGACCAGCGCCCATAAGACTGCGTACCCGCCCAGTCGGCATAAGCTCCCCACCACACGACCGCGGATTGGAGAGCCAACCCCGCGAGTCCCGCGAAGAGCGGCCAGTATGCGCGCCAAGCGCGAGGCGTGATCCACCAAGCCAAGCCCGCTCCCCAAAAGAACAGATGTAGCAAAAGTCCGAACGCGACCGGGAAAAAAACCATGGGGAAGCAGGTGACTAAGGATGGCTTAGCTCAAAGGGTGATGAAAGCCGAAACTAGCGGAAGGGACCACCGCATCAGGATTTACGAGCGACCCCAAAAAGGGAGCTACCCCAGGCCCAATTCGCTCCCGTGCTCATCCAGCCATGCTCCACCGCCATAGCACCGCGCAAAGCCAGCTCCAACGGGGCGGGCAGAGGCCTAACATCACTCGACCCTGGCGGGCTGACAAATAGTTTCCTCTTTGCCACCAGCAACGGCAAAGGAAGGGCGTTCCAATGGGAAATGCGTTCAACGCGGAAACGCCCACGCTCGAGTTGAGCCCGCAGTTCTTTTGCAGAGTAGCGATAGCGCGTGTGGCAGGAAATATCGTGATATGACCACAACCAGCGGTAGGCGGGGACATTGACGATAAGCAGTCCACCCGGCTTGAGCACCCGGAAAAACTCCGTCAACGCCGTATCCGAATCCTGCGGATACGGGACCTGACAAATTACGTCCACCGAAGCGACGACATCAAAACTCGCATCCGCAAAGGGGAGTTGCGTCACCGACGCTTCTCGGATGTCGCACCCGGGACAACGTTGACGAGCCAACTCGCAAGCAAGTGGCATAAAATCAATCCCCGCCCATGTCCAGTGGGTCGACTCACCCCGCATTCGCTTGATCAGTCCACCTGTTCCGCATCCCGCATCAAGGAGCGAGACAGTGGCCTCAGGCTGCACACGATGGCGCAGTTCGCGGCGCACGTGGGCGTGCAGCGAACGGAAATACCAGAGCTGGTCTTCGACGTCAGCGAGTTTGACGTACTCATCGGAGTGCATGTGAAGGGTGAGGCTGCGACGCGTCCTGGCATTTTCGCAAGTTTAACCATTGCAGCAGGTGCGCCGCTCTTCGCATGGTCGCGATCTCCGTCTGCAACGGTTTAGCCCTATGCGTTCCGTCCTCCAATTCCTCGAGAGCCCCGCTGGCCGCATTCTGCGGTATGCGGTATCGATCGGTTTATTGGCTGGATTTATACTTTGGGTCGACTGGCGGGAAATCGCTCGGCTACGCGGTCAATTCGCTGCGTGGCCCGTTTT
>DKKJ01000077.1 GCA_002455175.1 Opitutaceae bacterium UBA6669 | reverse complement strand
CATTGCAGGGATTTCACCCGGCCCCAGCGCCCCTCCTGTGTTGCCTTTACGATGCGTGCCTGCAGCCGCCTGACCTGTCGCTCATGCGCGGACCACTCGAGTCGGTCCCAGCTTGAGCCCAAGCCGGAGGATGCACACATGGATTTCTCCACGTTCATTTGCGATTTCCTCCCATGGTAGTTCTGCGTGCTGTTTCGTAATGAACTGCCTGCTGGAAGTGGGCCCGCTTTCACGGCGGAGTAATGTCGCAACTCCTATCCGCCCGGTTACCGAGCGGCGTTCGCTTGCTCCAGCATCGTCTTCCCGCTGACTCGTGGGTGCAGCCTTGCGGCCGCACTTGCCCCCGGTGGGGCGAGGCATCGGGCTGAACCTGTTTCGCTAAAGTAACGAATAGATGATTTAGTCCCTGCTGAACACCGGCCGTCGTGATTATCCGCGTGCCCCAATCCGAACTGGGACAACTGAACGGCAACGCCATTTTGGCCAGAGCCTGTCAGCGCCTTTGGCTCCTTTACTCTCACGATGCTTGCGCAGTTCACCTGGGTTGGACGTGTCATCGAGCTTAACCCTGGACCGCAGTGACGCTCGCAGTCCGGGAGACTTCCTCACGGTCATCTCCCCGTCCCGAAGGACGCCGGTATATTGTCTCGGCAGCTTCCGACCCGACCGTTACCAGTCACGCCGGTGCCGATAAGCTACTGCGGACGGAACCGCAGGTTCGTCGTTATGGAGGTTTCTTCTTCATAGTTGAACAATTACTTGAGCGACCTGTGCCCCGACTTGCGTCAGAGCAGGTTCGCACCGCGGAAGGAATAGTGCCCAACGCCGTGCGGATCGGCCTTCGGGTCGCCGACGATGACGTGGTCCATGAGTTCGATGTCGACCACCTTCGCGGCTTCACGGAGGACTCGGGTCATTTGGACGTCGGCCGCGCTGGGCGCCGGGTCGCCGGAGGGGTGGTTGTGAGCGACCACGAGGGCAGAGGCGCTGGCGAGGATGGCTCCGCGGAACACCTCCCGGGGTGCGACCAGCGTGGAAGTGGCCGTGCCCAGGGTGACGAGGTGCCGCCCGATGGGGTGATTCTTGCGGTCGAGATAGATGCAGTAGAACGCCTCCTGCATCGGGCATTCGTCGAACGCGGAGCGGAGGTAATCGGCAACCTTCTCCGGTCGGTCGAGACGAACCTCTTCGCCGAGAGAAACGAGGGAGTAAACGATCTTGGCTTGGTAAACGCGCATGGTAAGCGCTCGCGCGAGCCGCGTTTCCCTTTCTCGACATGGTGTCGAGTGATCGCGGGTGCTGCCCGGTTGACGGAGTGCAGCAACACGGAGATGGCGTTGCGGAACGCAGTGGCGCAGCCCAAGGCGAAGCGGAGGGGGAGCGATGGCGGGTGCCCGCTTGCGGGCGACAACGTGAACAACGCCCGCTCGGGATGGGCGAAAGTCAAAGCGCTGGGTGAGGCGCCGAGGCGGTGTCGCGCGTAGCGGGACCAATCGAGGGGGACGGAGCGCGGCAGCGCGGAGATGGTCGATGCGCAGCATCGGCCCCGCAGCGCAGCAAAGGGGTTGACCACGCCGGGTGCCCCTTGGGCGGAGCGGACAACAGCATCGGCAGCCCAGCGGCGTCTGAGCGTCACCCTCGGGGTCGAGCAGGACGGGACGGTGCGCAGGTGTGTGAGTGGAGCGAAGGCGACAGGCCGGGAGTGGAGGAAGGAGTCGGCGCCGGCGGGAGCGCGGCAAGGCCGCCGGTGTTGCGACCGGAGAGCCTGCGACCGGGAGCGATCCTGGCGAATGGTCGTGCTCGGACGACGAATCGCCAGAGGCGCCTGTGAGCGCGGACGGAGTGCGGCAGCACGGAGATGGCGTCGTGAAGCGGAGCATAACAGCCCGGAGCGAAGCGATGGGTGAGCCTCAGCGGGTGCCCGCATCGCGGGCGGTGAGGCGAACAACCCATCCGTCTCCGCCCGCAACGAGCGGCTGGAGCCGCAGTCGGAGCGAAACACCGGAGCGGTGGCCGGTCCCGCTCGCGCCAACCAAGCCGGCCTTGGCCGGCGTCGGGGCGTTGCGGGGTGCCCCGCTAGAATGGTGAGGGCGAGACACAGACTCGACCGCGGGGAAAGACCTTTCCCCGGCGGTAAAAGCCTGCGGAACGGTCTGGCGTCTTAAGCGACATCGAATAGTTAACCTCCGGCGGCTGTCGCAGGACTCGATGCAACAGTATCGGACTCGCTACCTCCTCGCGAAGCTTACCCAATTCGTCGACATGGCCTACAAGGGTCTGCGCGAGCCTGGCTCCCTGAGCGACTACATGGTTTTGGAGATCGAACATATTCTTCCCCAAACTCCAGAGAAGGAATTGCGGGACGATTTTGCCCGAGAGAATCCAACTGCCGACTACGACACTACGAAGAAACGACTCGGCAATCTGACGCTCTTGNNGAAATGATTTTTTTAAGGCGAAGAAGATCGAATACGCTAAGAGCAAATATTACCTAACGAGCAGCCTCCAAGGCCTCACGCAGGTTGGGCAAAACTCTTCGATTACCCGCATCAATCAAAAGTTGGCTTCCTTCGAGAGATGGAGCGCGGCAACGATCGAACAGCGCCAAGGGTTGCTCGTCGATTTGTCGTTCGATGTCTGGCGAATCGCTGACGGCTGCCCGGTGGCCTAGTGCTTCGGCGAAACCCTCAGTCTGCGATCCCCCGAGATTGCCTCAGGCCTGTTTCCGAAGGATGGCGATTTCCGACGGCGTGGGAAGTGATTCGCTGAAATCGGCGTAGATTGCCTTGATCACGTCGTCCGGTAGCACCGCATCCATCGTCGCGAAGTGCTTTTTCTCGATTGCCGTCGAGATCACCACAAACGGCTTTTTCCGCAGATGGGTAGGCGCTGGCTCTCACGCTGAAACGCTTTACGAATCACCAAGTCGTCTGGAAGGCCCCGGTGGAATAACTTAACTGCGACCTTCTTGTCCGTCGTTAAATCGAGAGCCGGGAATACTTCAGAAAGCCGGCCGCTATAGGCGAGCGGCTTCAGGACGTAACGACCTTTCAGGATTTGAGGTGACATGGCGCGCTGAGGTTGAACGACTGGTCACAGATTGCGCTTGAGAAGCCGCATCTCGGGCACCTTGGAATTCAACACTTCTCCCAGCAGCCATTTGCTTCCGCGCTGCATTTTCAGTGGCGGAGGAGTGGTGGTCGTGAGGATGTATTGGAAAGCGGGTTCACGTCCGGTGGTGAACGCATCCTCCATCTTTTTTGCGTAGAGGAAAAAGCGCTCGTAGATCACGCGTGCCATGTCGGCTTCGCGCGGTCCGTCGTGTATGAGCAAGCGNNGTGATCTCCACGTCCCTCAATGCTGGCGACAACTGCGGCCAAATCGAAAGCGATGGTCTTGATTGTCTCCAAGGCGGCTCCCGACAACTCACCGTTTCGCTGGGCATGCGGCTCCAATCCGCGCTCACCAAGGGTGATTTCCGCCTGAACGGTGGCGCCCATCACGGCTTGGATCACATCGGCAAATATTTCCGAGAAGACCTTTCGATCATCGTCCTGTTCTTTTCTCAACAGCACCAGTTTCTCTTTGGCCTTATCGATCTCTTTGATCGCTGACTCAGCCGCAGATTTTGATGACGTCACGGCCGCGGCATCCGTAATGGCTTCTTTCGTTCGTGCCTATGCAGCCACAAAACGCTCAACCTCGCGCGACACACGAATCGTTTCGGCATTAGCACGAGCTAACGCACTATCAAGGGAGTCGCCGGCCTGCGACTCACCGAGTTCCAGGCGCTCAACGGTGCTCTCAAGCTTGGCAATCTCGCTGGAGATGGCGGTCACCTGATCCTGAAGTTCACGGGCATTTTTCTCGAGTTCTTCGATGGTCAGCGCCGACTCCGAATCTGCGGGTCCCTTGGGTGCGTTCGGGCACCCTCGGTCCTGCGCGACGTTGAATTTGTTGGGACACCAGCCCTCGCTCGCGCGCTTTCCACTGACCAAACCACCCTTTTTGGCTTTCTCGGCATAGCTCATCGCATTCGCGCGCTGGATTTCAATAGACTTAAGCTCGCTTCGGCGGCTCTCAATCTGGGTGCGTGCAGTTTGAAGTGCCCGAACTGCGGCCTGCTGGGCTTTGCGGGCATCGGAGACCTCCTTCGTGTCTGCTTTGGTCGTTTGTTTGCGCACCCATTCCTCTCGAACCTCGCGCTCGCCTTCCAAGCGCCCGACTAGAGGAGTGAGGTCGGTATCGTCCGCGATATTCTGCAACAAAGTCCGCACGAAAAGCAGCGCGGTTTGCCGAGAGCGTTGCGCCGCCTCGTTTAGTGCTGGCTGCTTTGCCTCTTCACGATCCCTCGTAGCGGTCGCGTCCTGAAGAGTTTTGCGGATTCTGGTCTCTTTCGAAGCAAGCAATCCGAGGACAGCTCGCATCGTTATCTGTCGCTCTTGTGCGCTAGACTGAGGGTTTTCTGCTTCGCTTGCGGTGTCGCGCCATTCGTGGGCCGAAGTGAATCGAGCCTCTTGATCGCGCCCCAGCCAGGGCAGGAGATGACGCCACCCGTCGCCCGGGTGAAGGGCTTCAACTGGCGCGGCGCAGTGCTTTTCGATCTCTGAGACGTAGTCGGTAAAGTCCCCCTTTGGCGGAAGTTCGCCGGCAAGGACGGTGTCGATGGAATCGGCCCGGATCGCGAAATCTGGCGTTGGTCCGGCCATGGCTCGGCCGACCACCCATGACGTTTTGTTCACGCGCACAAGCGCTATGGCCCACAGCTCAAGAAACTCCTTCTCGACCGAATCCTTCAGGGTTTTTGTAGAGTAATTCAACTCGCCTATCAAATGCCGAAGGATGCGGCAAAAGAGAGTCTTTCCCGTCGCGTGACCTGCGAGTCCGTCACGATACAGTCCCTCGTTGGTCGCTGGGTCTTCGGGCTCGGCCCACAAGATGTTTAGCCCGCGATTGAACTTGAATTCACGGATGGGAGTGACGTTTGGAGCGAGCTTGTCGAGCAGACGCAGCTCCTGAAACCAGAGCAATGGCTCATCGCGGTCGGCTTTGGGGGCGACGTCGCGACCAAAGCGGTCCAAGAAGTGAATCTGCTCGGTCTTGCTCATACGTGCATCTCCCATTTCGCGAGTTGTTTCTCGTCCGTTGCGGGCAAGGCGGGCACCTGTTCCTCCGTGGACGGCCAGAGGTCAGTGACGAGAATGGCAAGGCGGGCGTCTTCGACCACGTCAGCGAAACTTGGAACATTGGCGGCCAAGAGATCTATCCTGCGGACGTTGTCTTTCCCTCGGAATATTCGCACCCGCTGCATCGTAACCTGCCCTTTCAGTTCAGATAGGAAATCCTGCCCTTGGAGAAGCGCGGGATATGATTTCCGCCACGAGCGAATGGGGCCTTGGATGTGTTTACTTGCGACCCGTGCCAGGTCGTCGGGCCTCGTGAGTAACCAGTATGCCTTGTGGAAACGGTCGAATGCCGCAGCGACGCCCAATTGCCGCAATAGCTCCGGCACGAGCGCGGCTCGATACTCATCGGCATCTGCGAAGGCGGTGCGCGAGGGTGCTGAGATGGCGAAAGGTTGGTCCAGCCAATTGCTCGCGGGCGCTGTGTTAGCCGCTGCTTGTGTGAATAAGTCGTCCTCCGGCGGCTGTAGACGTTTGGTGCGTTTGGCCGGCTTCTTGAGTTCCTTTGGTGATGCGTCGGTTTGTTCTTGCGCGGCGCGTTCGTGGTTCAGGGTTAGCAAGCGGCGGAGGACTTCCTTTCGCGCGCCAGTGCTCAGAGTGTAGCGAATTCGATCATTTTCGGGGAGCGTCTCGACCTCGTGGAAGTCGTGACCGAGGCTGATTTGCCCCGCCCAGCCGTAAGCGGCGAGGACAGCCTCGTCGAGTTCACGGTGCAACGCGCGTAATTGAAGAATGGCCTGGAAGCCCACGTCGGCTTCAGACGGCCTCTTGCTGACACGTGCAACTTCCGCATAGGTCANNTTGGTCGTGAAAAAGATTGTAGATATCTGTCAAACCCAGCCAGAGCCGGGCCATAACGCTGCGACGATGCTCATGGTAGCGTTCTCCGACGGAGGACAGGTGCGGATCATTTCGATCCCAACTCAGAGAAGGAAATGGAAACGTAGTGAAACAGTCTGAAGGCGAGTATTGTAGGTCTTGCTTCAGCGACATGCTGAATTTTCGCGCCCATACTTCATGAAGGCTGGATTGCACTACCGCGAAATGCCCCCAGTTGCTCGATGTGAAGACGTTTACGGTGTTCGCAAAAACGTAGTCAGCCGGCATCGCCGAAAAGCTAAGATGCTTTGTTACCCGGGAAGTAACGAAGCATCTTTGAAGGCCTTTGAGGTNNAATCGATTCATTCCGGGGCGATGTTCGGCGTAAATCCACCAAACTTCTCGGTTCCTTTCACGATTCTGTTTCGCTCGATCGGGCTTAACCTTTGCTTCGACAATCGAAAATGGGCGTTCGAATTGCTGCGCCTGTTCTATCGGCCAATCGTGAAAATTAATTATGCTCCTTCCGGGCTTTTGGTCCGGCGTATTGTTTATCTCCTGTCCATTGATGATCGGATAAATCACTTCGCTGTTTCGGTAGTCCAACTTTCGTAGTTGGTTCGCTTCCTCGTGGCTGAGCAAAAATCCTTCGCCCAAGAAGATCACGCCTTGGAACACACGATCTTTGTTGGCCTGGAGGGGCGAGGGTTCTGCGGCCGATTCCGAATCCTCAAGGAACGCATTGATTGTCGGAACGGTTTTTCCGTCCAAGACAAATGCACCTCGCCATGGTCCGCGGTGAATTGAAAGCAAAGAGACGATGACGTTAGCCCGACCCGGCCATTTGATGGCGCGCACGGCAAAATTAATCGCACCGCCGTTCGCAATAACTTGCTCTAGTCCATCACGGCGATTGTCACCATCTTTGATGGAATTTGTCGTGATAAACGCGGTGAATCCGTTCGGCTTTAATAGAGAGAAAATGCGCCGGACGAAATACACTACGAGATCGCTGAGACCTGCCGGAGCGTATTCCCACCTGACATAGTTACAAAACGGATATCCAAATGTGCCGCTTAGGTGCTTTGTCCCGAGGTAAGGAGGATTTCCCAAAATGCAGTCGAAACCGCCGCGCGCGACAATTTCGGGGAATTGCAAAAACCAATGGAAAACTTTCTTCCGTTCAGCCAGAGCCCATGCGGCAGCAGTAGCTTGGCCCTGAGGTGTTCGATGCCCATCAAGGAAGGCACGGAACTCTTCGTCTGTAATGAGCTGTGTCCTAGCTGAGCCGCTTTTAGGGAGGTAAAATTGCGCAATGGGAATAGACGCGATTTGTTGCAGCAACCATGCATCTCGCCCTTGGGTAAATGCTTCGTAGCGTTTCTTTTTCGCATCGATCTCAGCCGGATTATGCTCTGGGAGACCCGAAATTTCCCGCCAACGCGATAATATGGCGTCGAGTTGAGCTTTCAGTTCCGGGGCAAGGTTTACTTTCTTCTGTCCTCGCGCGAAGTCCTCGCGTTCGGCCTTGTTCTTTCGGCGGAACGCAGCAGCGACCTCTTTGTCATCGCCGACAACCGCCGCAAACGCCTCATCGGGCACGCCTCGCTCCATCTCTTCCTGTCGTGCGAACCCAACGATCGCGTTTCCGCACTTGATGTGATGGTCGAGAAAATTGAGCGGCTCACCTGGGCTATGGGCCTCAAGCCAAAGGGCGACCTTGCACAGTTCAACGGCTAGCGGATTCAAATCCACGCCATAGATACATTCACGGATCACGTCGCGAATGGCTGCACGAAATGCGCCTGGTGATGGCTGTTCCTCACCGGTGCGAACAATGGCCAGCTCCGTTGCGATACGACGTGCGGCGGCGAGGAGAATGTGGCCCGACCCGCATGCAATGTCCGCGACTCTCAGAGAAAGGAGGGCAGAAGCCTTGTCCTTCTCTTTTAGTTTCTCGGCGATGAGGTGACCGAGAGAGTGCTTTAGAAGAGGCTGGACCAGATCGTCTGGCGTGTAGTGTGAGCCGGTCGCAGCGCGTTCGTCGCCTTGGGCAAAAGTGAATTCGACCTTTGATCCTGATCTCAGAAGAACCGGCTCAAACTCAAGGAGCCCTTCGTAAACTGAGCCAAACTCTTCGACGTTCAGTGCAGCGTAGTTGACGCGGATCGTCTGGCCCGTTTCGGGATTCTCATAGAGCGAAAGCGCGCGGAGGCACCCGAATACAGTCGCATTGTCGAGTTGGCAGTCGCGAAACGAACCAATCGCATCCGGTCGAAACAAATCGCCCGCGAGTGGCGCGATACCAAGCTTAGGACCCGGCCCACCATCTTCGAAAAGCCGGAAACACGCCATGACCGCGAGCCACGCATCGTCCTTGCGCGGATCGGCCAGGTGCCGCTTTTCCGCCAAACGGCGAAGTCGCTGCAAGCTGTAGAAACGGTAGTATAGGTCGCGCTTCGCGGCAGAGGGCGAGAGTGGGTAAACGAGATTCCGCTCCTCGATCACGAGGAGGAACAGCAGCCGGTAGATCAGGCGGAGCAGGTGCTGGTAAAAAAGATCGGCCTTCAGCGAATCGCTTTGGATGGCTGCGCGTAACGCTTCGTTCTTCGGATGGGCGAGCAGACCGTTGGCGAAGGAGCGGATCGCGGATTCGACGGCGCGGCTGAGGCCGTCGCGAATGCGGGCTCCCGATTCGACCGAATTCTGGTGATACCGCTCGATCAGGCTCTCGGGGGCCGCGTCTGGGGTGACGGGCAACCGCGAAGCGTGAAGGAAACGGTAAAGGACGGCAAAATCAGCGAAGAGACCGTCGTTGAAAATGCGGTCGAGGTCGAACTCCAGGTAGGTGAGTTTGACCAAACGCGAACTGTCGCGGAGCAACCGGATGAGCCGGCCGTTGGTGACTACACCGTAGAGCTGATCCGAAAGATTGAGATACTCCTGAACGAGCGCATGTGCGGACATGCGCGGGCCGCCGGAGCGTTCAGGCTTACGGTCGAGTCCGGCCTGATCGCGATAACCNNAGGGTATTGGCTCGGTTGGCGGCACGGTGTGAAATCGGATAGGCCTTGGCGTTTAGCTCGGGGCCGCGTTGCTGGTATTCCAACTGGTAGCCGAGCAAACTGAGGAGTGGGGAAATCCAGAGATTGCGGGTTTCGGTCGTGGCAAAGGAGTTCTCCGGGAGGGTGTCGAGCTTGCGCCGAAAGATGCGCCAGTAGTCCTGGGCGTCGGCCCACGCACGGGCGATCTCGTCTTTGACCGTGACCGAGCCGGACAAACCAAAGTCTGAAGGCTTCTGGCCTGGCAGCTCATCGAGCCGGTCGAAAAGCTCGGGAGAAATGATCGCACCTTCGATGCGGATGGATGGGTAATTCATCGGCGGGCAGTCAGGTTTGTCCGCCGTCGGGCAGAAGAATGTAAACGCCGAGCAAGTCCATCGGAAGAACGGGATAGACGACTTGGAACCTCTTCGCGTCCATGAGCGCACTGAAACGCTCGTGGGCCTCGACCAGCCTGGCGGACAGGCGCTCCGCGACGGCGCTGAATTCGGCCTCCAGCGCCTTCAGGATGCGCAGCTCGTTCTCAAGGAAGCTAGCCCGGGCCTGCGGCGAGAGATCGGAGGATGCCCGGGCGCTGAGTAAGAGGCCTTTGGCGGTCGCATGGTCGATGAATTCCTTCTGGTCGGGCGTGCCGCGCCAGCCCCAGAGCACCATCTCCTCGGCTACAATCTGATGCTGGGCCTTACGCTCCTCGATGACGTTGCGGCAACGGAAGAGCAGCACGGAGGTTTTGGTCGAAACCTGACGAGTGCGAATGATGGCGGAGCGGGCGGCCCGTTTCCCTTCGCGGGCAAGGGTGTTCGCCATGACGAGTTGGCAGAGCTGTTCGACGAATCGGTGATTGCGACCGATGTAGTAGTAGCCCTCGGGTGTCGGCGAGGTGAAGCTGACCGCGAGTGGCTCGGTCGATTCGGGCAGCAGTGATCGCAGTGACTCCGGCATGTTACCGAGGACAAACCGGTGCCCGCGGCCTTTGCCGTCGGTGATGACCTGCACGCCAAGGATGTCGGTCAAAGCAGCTACAACGAACGTCTCGACGGCGCGTGGGTCGCCGATGGCCTCATCAACTTCCTTCAAGTCAGTCTCGATCTCCTCGGCCTTGATGGCGTTTTGAGCGAAAATGCTGCGGGACGCCTGCTCACGCTTGGCGGCTTCCTCAACCTTGTGGGTGACGGCGGCTTTCGATTTTGCGGCCTCATCGAACTCATCGAAGTTGAATTTAATCTGCCGCCGGTCGTGCTTGGCGGTCGAGATGCGTCGATCCGGGTTGAGGAGCAGTGCCTGGGTGATCGTGTCGATGATGCTCTGCGAGTCATCGGGGAACGGCACGTTGATGCCGGTGGATTTCTTGATCTCTCGAACCTTGCGGAGAAGCACGTCGAGAACGATGCCGTCGATGGTATTGTCGGCACCGTAGAGCAGGCAGGTCTTGACCTTGGTCGCGAGCTGACCGAACCGGTCAACCCGCCCCTCACGTTGTTCGAGTCGATTGGGATTCCACGGCAAGTCGTAGTGAAGGACGGCCGTGAAATGCTGCTGGAGATTCACGCCCTCGCTCAAGCAGTCCGTGGCGATAAGAACGCGTGGTCGCTTCGGATCGCGGCCCATCTCCTCAATTCGCTGTTTTCGGATTTCGTCGGGAATCTCGCTGGTAACGACCTGAATATCGAGTTTCGGGAAACGCTTCTGGAGAAGCGGCGCAAGCTGCTGGCCAAGGTAGTTGGCGGTGGCGATGTAGCGACAAAAGACCACGGGGTTGAACCCGTCTTTGATCCAGTCGTCCAGGACGGCCTCAGCATTGCCGAGTTTGAGGTCGTCCTTCGGATTGGCGAGCTGGGTGAGTTTTGCGGCCAGCTCACGAATCTGCTGACGCTGATAGC
>DKKJ01000273.1 GCA_002455175.1 Opitutaceae bacterium UBA6669 | reverse complement strand
CACCTGAGTCAAGCCTGTGCAAGCTTTTCGCGGAACCTCGCTAGAAGACGCCAGATGCAAGTTGGCTGACGTTGGTTCACTCAATGACAACGCGGTAGATTTCCAGTGTGCGTCCAAGGACACGCTGATGCTCGGCCACCGCTTTGCGTGCGTCGCAAAGCGCCTGAAACTCACGAACCTCGATCTGGGCTAGGCTCTGTTGTAGCTCGAGGACGAAATAGGTACTGCCGTTGCCCGTTGCCGTGCGCAGCCGCTTGAGCTCCGCCTCGAGCGTTTTCTGCGCCAGCTCTCGCGCGGTGCGTGTGGCGGCNNGACCCGGTCTCGGGTTACCCGGACGTTGCGGGAGGCGTTGCCGACCTCGACTAAGATGGACTGCTCCACTGCCTCTACTTGGTAGCGAGCCTGCAAGGCGTGAAGGCGCGCCGCACGTAATCGCCCTCGCTCCTGCGCGAAGGTCAGGGGAATGCCCACCACCACCCCTGCTCGGTAGGACCGGTTTTCACGATCTTCTACCTGCCTGCGACTTTCATCGAAGCGCTCGTCCAGCCCGCTGTACCCGAGGCTTGCCACCAAGTCTAAGCGTGGAAGGCGCTGATTAGAAGAAAGCTTTCGATCTAGCTCTGCGCGCTTGGAAAGGAGCAGCGCCGCTTGGTAGTCAGGCCGGTGGTTGATCGCGAACTGAAAGTCTCGCGCGGCGTCGATCTCAATTTCTGCTGCCGGGGGGAGTTCCTCCAAGATCAATGGGCCAGACTGCAGTAACTGGAGGGAGCGCTCGTTCGTGATAAGCTGCTTCAGCCGTAATTCGACTTCTTCGGCATTTTGACGCGCGAGTAGAATAGCCTCTTCGCGTTGCGCTGCTCGAGACCGTGCTAGCGTGACGTCATAATCGGACATCGACCCAACGCGGAAGCGGCGCTCGTTTTCGCTGACGAGTTCAGCCGCGAGATCGCGCGAACGCACTGCGGTCTCGACCAAACGCCGGGATAGCAAAAGATCGTTATACCGGAGCACCACCGCAGTCACGAGGTTGATGGCCGACTGCCGGTAATCCCAAGTGCTGCGCGATTGATCAAGCTGAGCGATGCGGAGGCGATAGAGGTTAGCACCCGCTCCGAAGTTTCGGAGGAGAGGCTGCGTCAGTGTGATGCCACCAAAGGTCGAATAACGGTCCGTGAATTGATTGAAGGTGCCTCGGACATTTTGGCTTCGTGCTCCCAACTCATAGGACATTCCCCACGGGGTAAGGCCGACGAAACCGAGTTCGTAGCTATCGGCCGTGAGTAACGAGGCGGCAGGTCGAGTGCCGATAAAAGGATCGGTGGGCAGCAAATCGCCGTCTTCTGACGAGAAGTACCTGAGTTCGAAGACAGGGTCGAACCGTCCCCTTTCCGCCGTAACATAGGCACTGCGGATCTGAGGTTCCAGCGCTTCGACAGTGATCGAATAGTTTTTGGCGAGGGCTTGATGAATCGCCTCCTCCAGTGTCACTCTAGGTTGTTCGCCGCCTCGTAGGCCCGAACAGTCTAGCACCCAAGCGAGCAAGCAGAGGGTGAGGCGAACACGCATAGCCAGCGGGGCGAATCACGTCAGCCAGAGGTGAGCGCGCGAAGGCAAGGGNNGTTGCTTTTTTCCTCCGCCGACTCGGATTTTTCGGCACCTTCCGAGGAGCCGTCTCGTGGCGCTGACGACGTTCCTTGTGATGGGCGGTGGTCCGGCGAATGCGTAGGAGGCTCGACCATTTCCGAGGTGTCGCCGGCCATAGGGATTATTTCACGTGCGTAGAGCGGGAGAGTGACGAGCAAAGCGGTCAAAAGAAAGGTGGAGAGCTTCATGGAAAAACGAAAACGGGCTGGGGTGTATGCGGAGCCGCTCAGCACTTTGCAGGCGCCGTGCCAGTGCACCAGTTTAATTTTAACCTGCTTTGAAAGAATAGGATGCGAAAAATTGGCCTCCGCATTTGGGCAGCGGACACTCCATTTATGAAACCGGGCGGTCCCAGAAATGGGACAACTTTAAGGGGCTGAGTCGCACAGCCGACGATGATCCCCTAAACCGACGATGACTTCTCAGGGTAGGGGTGGCCTTGAATCACTTGCTGGTGATCGTGACTCCACGTATAGAGCAGGGGGTCGCGGGTTTTGTCCAAGTGTTTGAAAAGGGCTGGGGTCGTTCGCTTGGTAACATTCAATTCACACACGCCTTCTGCATCACAGTTGAGGACACGTGCATAAGGCTTAAAATGCTGAGGGCGCCCGATCACCCGTGAGTTAGCCCCTTGTTTCATTGAGCCTTCAAGTGGAGCTAAGACGAGGAACGAATAAGGGAGGCTACGTAAATCGATGCCTGCCCGCTGCCCAAATTTGACCCAATTTCTATCCGAAAAAACACCGCTCGGTGCGGGGGCAAAGTGATGACACCAGTGTTGCTCGTTACCTGGAGCACGGAGTCCGCAGGGCGCGGTGTGCGTACACGGGGCTACGACGTGAAAGTGAGGTCTGAAGTCATCTCTCCATTGTTGAAGTTGCCGAGAGACGCCATGCGTCCCTGGCTCCACCCAGAGGATGTAACGAGAACGAAGCATCTGCGCTCGCAACAGTCCCGCAACGCGTTCGGAAAGCTCATTCAGGACGTGGCTGACAATTAAAACATCTATAACTTCGGAGTTCTCTGCCTCCGTCCAGATGTCCGTTTTTAAGTGCGGAAATGCGATTCTCGCTCGGTCACGGGCAAAGTCTTGGGCGAGCGAGGAGTGATCGAACACAGAGAAACGCTCGAAGGTCGATTCTCCCCAAGCATCAATCACCCGACGACCCGCGACCCCACTCCCGCATCCCCAATCCAGGGCGCGTAGCTTACGTCCGTTGACAGGTTCGAGTTTAAAATCACGTAGTCGAAGTTCGCGGAGAACAGCGTCCCACTTCCAGCCGATACGTTCGGCATACGTGAGATCATAGACTTCAAGATCCGAACGCGATTTCCAGTAAGGACCCTCGATCGCTGTGCCGCTGAGAAAACCGGCGCGCAGACGGTCGAGCGCTTCCCAATCCAGGGACTCCCATGTCATCATACGAGGGACAGTTGCAGGTGATGAGCGAGTCGTTGGTGACGAATTCCATAGAAGGAAGCGAGAGAACGCAGTCGCTGTAAACGCCCCGAGTCTCCACGTGGGTGTGATCGAATCGCGGCGATCATGATATTTTTAGCTGTGTGTTCGGTGGAGATGAACTCAAACACCTTCGTCCGGTACCCCGCCCACTCAAGAAGCTGAGCGCGCAAGGCATCGGTCACAAACTCAGCCTGGCGTTCTTGAAAAATCCCGTGACTGAGCGCTTCTCGCAAAACCTCGGGTGGAGTCAATTGTGGACGGAGCTCTTTCTGACAGCAGGGGGAGACTAAGATAAGTTTGGCACCGGCGTGAATGCCCCGGGCCAAGGCATCATCCGTTGCAGTGTCGCAGGCGTGAAGGGCAACCAGAATGTCCAGGGCTGACGTTTCACCCCAGGAAGCGGTTGCAATTTCGCCTGCCAAGAAGGACAGCTGTGAGAGCTGATGCTTTTGGGCTGCTTGATTACAAAAAGCGATGAGTTCGGCGCGGGTTTCAATCCCCACCACGCGAGCGTTTGGTCCCAGTAGCGCTGCAGCGGCGAAGGTCAGGTACCCCTTTCCGCAGCCCATGTCGACGAGAGTGGGCAAACTCGCTTCGGAAGTGAGGGCAGAGTCTTCTGAAGCGAGGAGACCTGCTTCTTGCAGCAGATGCTGCAGCACTTCGGCAAATTTTTCGATCTGCCGAAGCTTCGAGGCCATCCCTTCACGGGGGCGTCCGTGTTCAGTCGTGACCCCGAGGGTTTGCAGCCAAGGGGCATCCGCAGGAATTCGTCGGGCTTTCTCCCGGTCGTGTGCTTCGCTTCGAATCGGTGGGGCAGAGTGCGCCGTCTTTACGCGAAGGTGGGTTTTTCCGTTTGCTGAGGTCTCAAACTGGGCGGTTTGAACCGGGGTAAACAGGTGAGCNNCTCATGGCCCAGCAAAGCCCGCACCGAGGCGAGGGCAGATTCGATAGGCAGGTTTTTGGTAATATCTCGAGTGGTGTGACGAAAGACGAACGAGAAATGGGGCCCTGCTTTCAGAACTACGGGACGAACAAAGACATTCTCCAGGTCAGGTTGCTGCCGGGCAGAACTGGGTTTGCCCAAGGTCAGCTTGACCAGAGTGCCATTCTGGAAAGCGTCAGAAACAAGTTGAAGAAAATGTTCGGGAGCCGGACTCACATCGAAAGGGAAAGGAAGCAGGTCCGAGGTCGCAAGGCTGCGGTACAAACCAACGGTATCTGTGCGCTCGAGGTGAAAAGCCTTCTGAAAACCGTCCTCGGTCCCCTTGACAAAGCCGAGCTCCCGCCCAGCTTTATTTACGCCTTTAAGAGCGATCACGCGATGAGTTACGCCTTAAATTATATGGTCGCCAAGCGCGCCGCTTGCCCTGGTCGGGCCGGGTAGGAATTCCCCGTCACCGTTTCGCGGAATCAGGGGAAGTCGCCCGGCAACTTGCCTCGCGTCCAAGGGAGCGCTGGAGCGCTCTTTTTCCTTATGGCACTTTCAAGGCCATATGACCTGTCGTTTAAATAATTCAGAACAGACAAGCTTAGCCTATTTGCATTTATGAACCCTCTCAATTCGAAGGAAATTCTCGTACAGAAACGTCTCAGTGCGCGCGTCATCCCGGTGGCGGCTGAAAAAGTCATCTCACATGTCGCCCCAGCGGATACCGAACAATTCCTCTATGTGGCTGAAGGTTCCCTCGCGGCAGAAGTAGAGGGACTGACAACGGTGGTCCATCAGAGCAACGCTTTTGCGCTCACTGCAGGCCGTGAAACCAGTCTACGCAGTGCTCAATCGACTCCTTGTCGCGTGCTGCTGGTCTCCGTGCCTCATTCCGTCGAAGTTTCCCCGGAAGTGCTTACCGTGATGTCCTCTCGCTCATAACGCTTCGTCCAGGGCGATCACGAAGGCTGAGCGCGGCTTCACCTTCGCTATGCCACTCAAGCGACGCCTCTCATTCAGGGCGTCGCTTTCTCTTTTTGGAGATCCGCTTCTGGGAAGCGAGATTGAGGGCTCTCATCCTCTCGCGNNACAAAGTCTAGGGCAGTCGACCGGCTGTCAATCCCTGGATGCGGTGATTTTCTCGTGCTTAGCCCAGAATTTCGAGTCCCTTGCCCGTAAATGCTCTACAGTTGCAAAGACGTCTGCTCGCCACGCAACGTTGGTCGGCGATGGTTCTTCGAGGCCACGAATGGTGAAGCCGGTTTTAGAGCTCNNAAACCATCTTCATGTCCACCCCTTCTTCGCCGAATTCAGGTTCTGCTCCGTCCGCTACACCTTCGGGTACCTCCACGCGACAGTGGACAGTGGGGACTCTAACGTACACGTCGGGAGGGCTGATGATTCTGTTCGGCTGGCTCTTGTGGGGAGATTTCTCGTGGCAACTAAAAGAGCGGTCAGCGATGCCGGTCGTGCAGATCATGCTCCGGCAGTTTCAGGCCTCCGACTTTCTCACGGGTCTTTTTATGGCGGCCCTGCCAGCAATCATCGGCGTGGTCATCGGTCCGATCATCAGCTACCGGAGTGATCGACGTCGAGGGAAGTGGGGAAGGCGCATTCCTTATCTGANNTGTTCGGGCTGGCCTTCAGTCCGCTGATGGGCGCTTGGATTCATGACCACATGGGTGGGTCACCGGAAACCCTCAATCTCACAGTGATTGTCGTCATGGGATTATTTTGGACGGCGTTCGAGTTTGCCACACTGTCCGCCAACGTGGTCTTTGGCGCACTGATCAATGACGTCGTTCCCCGGGAAATGATTGGGAGATTTTTTGGGATGTTCCGAGCGGTCAGCCTGCTCACCGGAATTTTTTTCAATTACTATCTGATGGGGCATGTGAAGGAGCACTACACCGTGATCTTCGCTACCATTGGCGCGGTTTACGGAGTCGGTTTTTTCCTGATGTGTCTCAAGGTGAAAGAGGGGGATTATCCACCTCCGCCAGTTCCTGCGCCTGGTGAACCCACAGGGGCATGGGGTGCAGTCCGGTCTTACCTGAAAGACTGTTTTACAAAGTCTTACTACCTATGGGTCATCGGTTCCATGGCGATGGCGCAGCTCGCCTTCGTTCCTGTGAACCTATACGGAGTGTATGCGGCCGATGGCTTCGGCATGTCGATGGGCTCTTATGGAAAGTATCTGGCCGCAACCTACGCATGCTCTCTTCTTCTCGCGTTCCCGCTGGGGTGGATGGCCGATCGCTTTCATGCCACCCGGATGGCGCTCGCAGCGATGGGACTCTACTCCGTCGTGATGGCGGTCGCTTTTTTTGTGGTCAAGGGACCGACTGCCTTCGGGATCAGCTTCCTGATTCACGGGGTGCTGTCCGGGTGTTATTTGACCGGTGCCGCCGCGTTGGGGCAGATGCTCTTCCCGAAAATGAAATACGCCCAGTTTGCATCGGCAGTGGCAATGGCCTTGGCAGCCGGCAACGTTCTCGTGGGACCTCTTCTCGGTTATGCCCTCGATAAAATAGGGCGCGACTACCGCTACATTTTTGCCGCCGGATGTGTGATTGGCGTGTCAGCACTCATCATGACCATCGTGGTGTATCGCCGCTTCGTTGCCTACGGAGGTGCGAAGGGATATCAAGCACCTGAGTAGTAGCTACGAAGTTTGGCCGAGATACCCCAGCACGTAACTCGGATAGGTTTACTCGAAGAAAAAAAACCGCTGCCGCGGTGAGCGGCAGCGGTTTGGAAAGATGACGTGGAGAGGCGCGCGGCCTCTTCAGTCAAACCCAGGGTTACTGTGCTTTGACAATGATGTTATTCTTCACGGCTTGTACGCCCTGAATCGACTTAGCGATGGACTCAGCGCGCTCCTTTTGACCGGAGGTTTCGACGAAACCGCTCAACTGGACAGTGCCGCGGAAGCTTTCGACCGAGACGTCGCGGGCTTTGACGACTTCGTCAGAAGCGAAAGCTGCTTTAACGCGAGCAGTGAGAGCAGTGTTGTCAATGTATTCGCCGGTGCTCTCACGGGTGGAGGTGCCAGCGCAACCGCTGATGACGAGGGTGCTGGTAGAAGCACCAAGAAGAAGAGCAACGAAGAGAGGTGTGATTTTCATGGATGTTTGTTGAGTGAAAGCATTCACCGGGAACGTGTCGCCGGCAAGTGCGCGCTACTACTGTAAGCTGTTCATTGAAAAGGTGACATAGTGAGATGGCAGGCTGGCGAGCCCGGAGTTTTACCGGCTAGGGGTAGGAGTTTACCTTAGTCCCACGACCGGAAAAAGTTCCGCACCGGAGGTTGCCCCCATACAAACCTGCTAAAATGTCCCAAGAGGCGGCACCTGCGACCAATGTCTGTGTCAGTGGGTTACGTTTTCGTCTTCCATGCTGGCTTCTACCTTTTCTGTTCGGCGGTTCCGTGGCGTGTCCACCCCGTGCAGCGCTCAAGGTCAGGGTCGAATGAAGGCAAAAACCATGTGCTTTCCTGGTCATTGCTGTTATCTCTTCCTTTCATCTCTGTTTTCCCGCTTCCCTCTCTCTAAATGTCCGGTTCCACCGCGAAACCTGTTAAAGTTCTGATTGTTGAAGATCGTGAGGACGATTATCGCTACCTCGCCATGTTGCTCTTACGCACGACATTGGCAGATGCGTATGTACTCACGTGGGCGCCCACCTTTGAGGAGGGACTAAAGGAGATTGCAGCCCAAGAGTTCGATGTGGGCTTGTTTGATTACCAATTGGGGAAGGGGACGGGGCTCGACCTCCTTCGGGAGACCCGCAAACGGGGTTCTGAAATGCCGGTGATCCTTCTCACTGGATTTGATAGTGCTGAAATCGATCACGAAGCCTCTCAAGCGGGAGCGGCTGACTACCTTTGCAAAGTGGAGCTCACCACCATTCAGTTGGAGCGAGCAATCCGCTATGCTCGACGTCATGCCAGTATGCTGATCGAGCTTCGTCGGACAACCAGCCTTCTGGACGGCATCCTGTCGAGCCTACCTGTTTTGGCCTGTCGCGTCGATTCGGAGGGAACGATTATCGAATCCCGCGGACACGGGCAGCAGATTATTGGCCTTAAGGAGGGCGAGTTGAATGGCACCAACATGATGCAGGCCTTTCCTAGTATCGCGGGCGATATTCAGCACGCCCNNATCTGGGAGTTTAAGAACGCCGATCGCTCACATTACTTCGATAACTATTTCCGCTTCGACGAGGAGCGCGGAACAGGTGCCATCGGGTTCTCCGTCAACGTTACTGCTCGAGTGGAGGCTGAGGCCGAGCGCAACCGACAAACCCAGCTCCTCAGGAGTGTGATGAAAAACCTGCCGTCGGTGGCCGGTCGTCTTGATGCTACNNTGGCTCACTGTGGAATTCACCCTCAATCGTGGGTGGGGCGGGTATTCGCGGATATCTTCCCTCAGAGTCGCCTCTACATCGCCTCCGCGCTGCGGGGTGTTCCCGTCAACTTCTCCATCAACGGTCAGCAAGATGATGAAGACTGGTACATGGACTTTTTCATGTCGTGTGACCCTGATCAGGATACAGGCGTCACGTTCTTTGGTCGTGATATGACCGACCGCCGGAGACTCGAACAGGCATTGCTCTCCGCAAGCGATGCCGAACAGCAACGGATCGGCGCGGATTTGCACGACGGCCTTGGACAGCAATAGACCGGTTTGGCGTGCTTGGCGGCCGCGCTACGAGAGCGCCTGCAAGCGAGCCAACCCAGTGACGCGTCGCAAGCCGATTTGNNGAAGCAACCGAGCAATCTCGCGCTCTTGCTCGCGGCTTAAGCCCAGTCCAGTTGGAGCAACATGGGCTTAGTTCTGCCTTGGAAGACTTGACCTTCCAGTCTCAGCGGCTGCACCGCATCGAGTGTCGATTTCGTAGTCGAGGGCAGCTTCCGCAACCGGATCATATGACTGCGATCCACCTCTATCGGATCACACAGGAAGCGATTCACAACGCGGTCCGTCATGGCGAAGCCCGCAGCATACACGTGTCGCTCATTTCCGGCCGCTCCGCTCATCGCCTCGTGATTGAGGACAACGGCAAAGGGTTCGATCCGCAACAATCGGGAGAAGTGAGTTCGCGCGGGTTGAAGTTGATGGGCTTTCGAGCCAACATGATCGGCGGTAGCCTCACCGTGAACTCACACCCTGGACGCGGTACTCGAGTAGAATGTCTTTTCAGTGACCTAAATCTCAAACGAAATGAAAGCAACAACTCTGCCTAATCCACCCTCCACTCCCGCTCCGGCTTCCGGTGGAACTACGGTTAAAAAACACCGTATCTTCATTGTGGATGATCATCCGATTACCCGTCAGGGGGTGACCGTCTTGATCAACCAGGAGGCGGACATGGCGATCTGCGGAGAGGCGGATAGCGCTCCTCTCGCCATGGACCTCATCCCCAAGGCCTCGCCTGATCTCGCTATCATCGACATCACGCTGAAGACCACCAGCGGGATTGAATTGATGAAAAACATCAAGGCCCTGCTGCCTGAAATGCCCGTGCTCATCATGTCGATGCACGACGAAAGTCTGTACGCCGAACGCGCTCTCCGGGCAGGGGCGAAGGGCTACATCATGAAGCATGAAGCCAGCGAAAAGATCCTCACGGCGATCCGCCGGGTCCTGTCTGGTGAGCTGTATCTGAGCGATAAGATGAAGGAGAAGATGCTCCACCGGTTGGTGAAGAGCCGTAAGGAGGAAGTGGTTTTCTCCATCGATACGCTAAGCGACCGGGAGATGGAAGTCTTCCAGCTGATTGGAAACGGCTATAGCACCCGACAAATTGCCGGTAAGTTGAATTTGAGCGTCAAAACTATCGATTCTTACCGTGAGCATCTCAAGCTTAAGCTACGTCTAGAAAAGGGCGCGGATCTCGTCCGCCATGCCATTCAATGGGTGCGGAGTGAGGGAGTAGTTTAATTGTAGTGTGACAGCGCCCTTGGCGCGGGGCGGCCTCTACGAAAAGGCCCACCAAACCCCGCGCCAGGGTTAATGGAAATCGCGCGAAAAAGGACCATGCTGCACCTGGTCTGACGAGCATCAGGTGTCTTCCGGTAGTGCAGCCGGAGTTTCTACTAACGAATGCGCCGAACCTAGCCTGATTTCTTAAGTTGGTGGACCAGATAGAATGAGGCCGTGTACTTACATTCGTCCGCTCGTTCAGGTACATTCCATGACTCTAGCTTTGCTCTAACGTCGCAAGGCTCACCGGCTGCATTCGTGCGAAGTGATCATGTTGAAGCCAGCCCCGCCTGCTGGGTTCCGGCGGTTTCAAACTGCCGGAACTTATACTTAGCAACGGCCACGCGAGTGAGGTACCTCCGACGGTATAGATTTCCCCTCTTTAATTCGTCGGCGCGCAAAACCATCGCCACCGCCGCTCCATGAAAATCCTTGTCCTTGGAGACGATTCTAAAAATCGCCGATTGCTATCCTTCGGACTAGCGGGAGAAGGAGATGAAGCGGCAACCGTAGCATCGACGTCGGAACTGCAACGCTTCGCTCGTTTGAAGTCATTCGAAGTCGCGATCCTCGATTGGGAAATGAGGGGGGAGCCCGCAAAGGAAGTCCTCTCGTGCCTACGTCGTCTCGCTCCTTGTTTGCCGGTGGTCGTCATGTCGACGACAGGAGAAAGAGGAGCGCAAGCCAAGAACCACGGAGGTGTCGAAGTGCTCCTCAAACCTATTGAAATTGAGAATGCTCGGTTGATCTTGGCTCGCCAGGCCCGGACCGAAAACAAAGGCGATTCGGCGACGACACCGGAGCTATCAGAGGCCGCTGAACCCAGTGCTGTAAAATCCGAAAAACCTGCGGGCGCTGCCGCTCCGCTTCCCCCGGCGCGTGACCCCGAACTTCCCTTATCCAGAAATCCTGCTGTACTGCATTTAGCGTCGATGGCCGCGCGGGTGGCTCCGACACCTGCTTCGGTCCTTTTGCTGGGGGATAATGGCACCGGCAAAACCCGTCTTGCGCGCAGCATTCACGAACAGAGCCAACGGAGGAGCCATCCTTTCGTGACTGTAAATTGCCCGTGTCTCCAACCGCAGCTGCTGGAGAGTGAGCTTTTTGGTCACGTGCGAGGATCCTTCACGGGCGCGGTTAACGATACTCTGGGTAAGGTGGCGGCAGCGGAAGGTGGAACGCTTTTCCTTGATGAGATCGGGGAGCTTCCACTTTCTGTGCAGCCAAAGCTGCTGCGACTGTTGCAAGATCGATGCTACGAAAGGGTGGGCGAAACTCGCTCCCGGTCCGCTGACATCCGAGTTATCGCTGCGACCAATCGAGATCTCAAAGCTGAGGTCGCGGCTGGCCGCTTCCGCGAGGATTTGTTCTATCGGTTGAACGTAATTTCTTTGGTCGTGCCCTCGTTGCGACAACGCTCGGAAGACATCCTTCCCAGCGCGGAGTTTTTTCTCAAGTCGCTGGGAGCTTCGATGGGTCGGCAGTTCCGTGGGTTCACCCCTCTGGCGCGCTCGGCGTTGCAAGCACACCCTTGGCCGGGAAACATACGTGAACTACGGAACACGATCGAGCGTGCAGCCATTCTCTGCGAAAAAGATGTGGTCGATATCGGCGATCTACCCGAGCTCACTCAATCCTCGGTGGAGTGTGTCCCGCAGGTAGGTGAATTCGTCACCGTTGAAGAGTTGGTCGAAGCGCATATTCAGCAAGTGCTCGCACGGACTGATAGCTTCGGACACGCCGCACGCATTCTCGGTATCGATAAAGCCACGTTGTATCGGCGCCGAAAACGCGCGGAAAATCGAATCACTCCATTCGATGACGACGAGCTGAACGTCGCCGTGGCTAGTTGAAGCCCACGCTCACTCGTTTCAAGCGGGCTCACATCAACGGAGAAAATGGTCGGCAGACGGACTCGAAAATCTTTTCTTTCAAGGGACGCTTCATAAAGCGGTCCAACTTGATTTCTGATGACTGAGCGAAGTCGCCGTCCAAAAGGGACGCCAACTTTTTCGCCTCCTCGGGCATCCGGAGAAGAATGTTGAGCTCAAAGTTGAGCCGCATTGATCGATTATCCAGATTAGCTGAGCCAACCATCAACCAGTCTTCATCAATTACCCCTGCTTTGGCGTGGTTGAGAGCGAGAGAATACTCGAAAACCCGGACACCCGCGCGAAGCAATTCTTCGTAGTAGGATCTCCCGATACGCAACAACGCCGGATGATCGGTTTTTTCGGTAACTAGAAGGCGTACATCCACACCCCGAGCTGCACAAAGCGTCAACGCCGTGAGTGTGACTTCGTTGGGCACAAAATACCCGGCGGTCAGCCACACGCGGGTCTGCGCATGATTTAGAATCGCCGTAAGAGATTTCTGGACAGGCAGGGAGGGCGAGTCAGGTCCGCCTGCCACGACGAGAGTGGCCCAAGGAGCTGAGGCGAGTTCCGCAGGAGGGTAATAGACATCGTCCAACAGTTTTTTCTCGGTAGAAAAATACCAGTCATCAGCAAACGACTCTTGGAGGACGGTTGCCGCCGGCCCATGCAGCTCTATCTGCAGGTCCCGCCAAGGTCCTACCGAAGGATTGAGACCTTGGTATTCACGTCCTACATTCATTCCGCCGACGAAGGCGATTTGCCCGTCGATGATCTGCAGCTTACGATGATTGCGCAGATTAAAAAGGAAGCGATTCCGCCGAGGATTTACGGTTAGAAACCAGGAGAATTCCCCACCGGCATCGATCAGGGGTTGAAAATACTTCGAAGGGAGCAGGACTGAACCGATTTCATCCACGAGAACTCTGACTTGCACTCCGCGCTGCGCTGCGGCCACCAGTGAGTCACGTAGGCGATCCCCTGCTTCGTCGGACCTCCAGATGAAGAATTGGACGTGAACATGATGCTGAGCGGCATCGATTTGTTCTTTCAGCGCATCGTAGAAGAGCGTCGCACTTGGCAGTAGACGCGCTTGCCGTGTTCGGGTCAGAGGGATTTCATTTATCCGTGAAATCAAGCGCGCAAAAGCGGCGTCCGAAGCGGAAAGCGAATCGAGATTGTCGACGGTACGGCGCTCGCGGCGCTCGGTCTTAAAAGCCTGGAACCCAGCACGGCGTCGAATGCGCTTCCTTCGCAAGCGGTCTGTGCCGATTGCCCAGTAGAGTAGGGGCCCGACATAGGGAAAAAGAAGAATTCCCCAAGCCCAGGCAAGTGTGGCGGCAGGGCGCTTTCGAAGCCACAGAAGGTGGCCNNCGTGGAGAGCTGCATGGAAAGAGAGATGAAGCGTGGACTAAAAAAAAGCGGGTCCGCCAAACGGACCCGCATACTGCGGACGAGAAGTTTTTCGTGACAATAAACTCTAGTCGATCCGATCCTTCAAGGCGCGGGCATCATTCAAGTGCTGCTTGAAGGTGGAGAGATATTTTCCAGCAAAGGAAGCGATGTCTGTGTCGTCAGATTTGACTGCTTTTTCGAGGAGATCGACGGAGTCCTCGTGGGCATCGATGAGGCCTTTAAGATAGTCTTTGTCGAAATTTTCGGCCTTCTTCTCCGCCCACNNTGCAACCCCCTTCTTTGCCACCAGGGCTGCGAGATCGGCGTTCACCGCCGCATGAGCGGTGACCATTTTTGAAGCAAGTGCTCGGACATCTTGGTGGATACCACGGTCGGCGGCTACTTCCGAGAGCACCATCTCTTCACGACCCAGTTTGGTCGATTTCTCCAAGAAGTTTCGATCGCTCCGACTGAGCGACGCGCCAGCGCGCGGTGATTGTACTGAATGTGGATTGTTGGTGTGCGCCTCGCGATCAGTAGTCTGTGCTAAAAGCATTCCAGAGCCCAAGCCCAAGGCGAGCATACCGACTGTAATCGAGCGGGACAGTGTAGGAACTTTAAGGGAGTTCATGGCGCTACAGAGNNACATTCGGAAGAGTTACTACGGGGTTTCCCCCGGTGACCGTGGCGGTGAGTTAGCGGCTCTAAACTATTGAGGGAGGTCGATCCAAAAGCGACTTCCTTTCCCTTCCTCTGACAGTACACCGCACGTCCCCCCCATACGAAGGGCCGCCTTCTTAACGAGCGAAAGCCCAATGCCCGTTCCCGGAAACTCTGAGGTCCCATGTAACCGCTCGAAAAGCTTAAAAATTTTCTCGTGGTGCTTCGGGTCGATACCAATGCCATTATCTTCCACCCAAACGCGGGTAGAGCCGTTAACCGTCTCGGCGCGGATACGGATAAGGGGCGCTCGGTCCTTGGCAGTAAACTTAAGTGCGTTTGAAACCAGATTGGACAAAGCCTGAAATAACCCCGTTCTATCTGCTCGGATTAACGGCAGTGGAGACTCCACCAACACTTTGGCTCCGGCTTGTTGAATCTGCGTATGCTGCAATGTGATCACTTCATTGACGATCCGCTCCAAAGGCTGTTCTACGATCTGCATCTCCGCCCGTGAAAGGCGACTGTACGCCAACAGGTCATTGATAATTGTGTCCATGCGCTGAGCGGCGCTGAGGATTCGTTTTAGGTAATCTTGAGTCTGCTCCGGGAGCGTGGCGCCGTTTTCTTCGATGATCGCCTCGGTGAAACCTCGCACAAAACGTAAGGGAGTTCTTAGGTCATGGGAAACCGAATACGAAAACGCTTCGAGTTCTGCGTTGCTTTCCTGGAGACTCGCAGTGCGTCGGCGCACTTGCTCCTCCAGATGCCGGGCATGGTCACCTAACAACTCCCGCGCTTCCGCTAAGTCCGCATAAGCGCGCCGCTGTGCATCGATGTCGGTTGCGGTCCCAACCCACTGCTCGACGCGCCCATTTGCATCGCAGCGCGGAAGCGCACGCATCAAATGCCAGCGATAGGTTCCGTCCATGATGGTTTTTAGACGTAGGCTGTGCTCGAGTGGCTGCCCCGAGCGAACCGCTTGCGACCAGTGTTCAGTTGTTCCCTTTCGGTCATCGGGGTGAAGTGCGGTCAGCCATCCGTCAGGTTGGAGGAGGTCCTGCTCACTCAAGCCCGTGACTTCAGGCCACCGGTGATTGACATAGTCTATAGCTCCATCCGGGCCGGCCGTCCAAACGACCTGGGGCATGGCATCGGCAAGAAAACGATAGCGACTCAACGCTTCGGCGAGCGCCCGCTCGGAGCGCTTACGTTCAGTAATATCGATAACGAGAGCCACGTATCCCAAGACGCGGCGGTCGTCACTCACGTGGGGGACGTAGGTCCCGCTAATCCACCGGGGTGGTCCGTAGCGATAGGCCATCTCCTCCTCGAAGTGGACGACATGGCCACTGAGCACTCGATCAATCCTCGATAGATCCGCGGTGTAGGCGTCTTGACCCACTGCGTCCGATACGAGGCGGTCACGCATTTTTTCAGGATCTAGGCCAAACCACTTGTTGTAAGCTTGATTGGCCCGCCCGAACGTGCCGTCGCGATGAACATAGGCCACCAGCGCTGGCATAGCATCCACGATCAGTTTCAACTCCGATTCTTTGAGGGCGAGTGCGTGCTGCGCCTCTACCCGGTCGTGCACATCAGTGATTGTTCCAATCCATTCCTGCACCTTCCCCATGGAGTCAGTGACGGCGGCGCCGCGTGATTGAATATGGCGGTACACACCGTCGAAACGTCGCATCCGGTAAGAACTATCGAAGGTGGAACGCTCACGATCGGCCTGATCCCAGAGACGCGCGACTTCTTGTCGATCCGCAGGGTGCACTGCAGATAGCCAACCGTGCCCGACAAACTCCTGCGGAGTTTGACCGGTGAACGCTTGCCAGCCGGCAGCTTCCGTCAGCCGCCCTTGCGGATCCGTCGTCCAGACAATGGCCGCTGTGGCTGAGACCAGAGTGCGATACCGGTTCTCACTTCGAGTCACGGCGGTTTCCATCTGCCGGCTTTCCGTAATATCGTAGGCATGGATAACCACTCCGCAGACCGCATGCTGCGCATCAAAATCTGGGTGATAGGTCACGACGATCATGCGGGGTTGATCCCCGCCTTCCATTTTGTGCTCGAACCGTGTGTTTGCACCCCGGAGTGCTAGTCGTAAGGCAGATTCGTGCGCGCCATACACGCTTTCGCCCATGACTTCGCGAAGTGTTTTTCCGTGGACCTGGTTATACGACACACCCAACCACTTTTCGTATTGTCGGTTGTGAACGAGAAAACGCTCTTGGGGATCAATGTAGGCGACCATGGCCGGGACCGCATCAATGATCGTCTTTAACAACAGACGTTGCCGTTCCAACGCCTCCTCACTGAGGTAGCGCTCGCGCCGAGCCTGTTCTTCCGCTGCGAGGGCATTGCGGGTGGTCTCGTAAAGACGAGCGTTATCAAGCGCGTACGCAGCAATCACCGCAATCTTTTGTGCTAGCGCCAACTCGTCTGCCGCGAAGACGCGCTCCGACTCAGCAGAAGCCAGGACAAGGACGCCAATCACGCGATCGCGTGCCCGCAATGGAACTCCAAGGTACGAGTGGAGCTGTAGTTTTCGCAGGCGCTGGAATTGTTCGTTATCTATGGCAATTTCGCGCAGGAAAGTATCAGAGACCTTGGAAACCAAGGTAGGCTCTCCTGACCGCAGGATCACTGCAGCTCCCGCCAACTCACTAAAGAGGCCCGCGTCAGCATCGCGACGCTCACAGCTTTGACCCTCGCGGTTAACGGGGTCGTAATGCGTGCGCACTAATCTTAAAATCTCCTCCTCATCGACAAGGTACAGACTGCACCAATCTGCTACTTTTGGAGCTACCGATTCAACGAGAGCCGTCGCTGTCTCATCAAAGTCGAGTGACTTGNNGTTCCAACACCCAACGGTACTCTCCGTCAGCCCGAAGGAGACGGTACTCCATCTGAAAAGGGCGTTGATTCTGCACCCCTTCCTGTCGCGTAGCATGGACACGTCCACGATCATCTGGATGCACGGGGGCTAAGAGATTAGACTGAGCGTCTTCCCGTGTGCGCCCGGTAAACGTGAGCCAGTACCGGTTGACGAAACTCACGTGGTGGTCCTGATTAGTAAACCAAATCAAGACTTCGGCGTGCTCGGCCATGGACTGGAAGTCCTGCGACGCCTTCCTTAAGGCCAAAGCAGAACGGGCCACGACCGTATGAAGAACTTCGCTGAGAACACAGACCGTAACCCCCTGTGTGAAAAAAACGAGACAGGCGACTACGGATCCGCCATCAAAAACCTCCCCGGCTGGATAGACGAACGTGTAGTGAGCCAGAGATCCACCTACCACCATTACGAAAGCCCCTTGTTTCCAACCCCCGAAAAGTGCACTAATCAGCGTCGCCAAAGCGAGCATCGTAAAAGGCGTTTTCGGCCCCAGGTGTGAGTCGAGAGCCCAACGTACCAGGAGCGCGAGCGCGATGCTGACTACGGTGACAGCAGCTTTAGACCAGAAAGCGCGTTCCTGAGGCGGGCGGAGAAGGGATTGCAGTAAGCTCATCCAAACGACAAAGATAAGTCACACCCCCAAGCCTGTCACCCTCCACGCCATAGGTGCTTTTCCCGATACCACTATCAGGATCGCCTCCGTCCCAAGCAGCAAAACCAGTGCATCTTGCCGGCTAAGCGTTTCGGACACGAGCTCCGGATCTGGCCTTAGGGGCAATGTTTGGAGGGCCGATTTTGTATCACGGGACTTTCACCGCTTTGGAGGTCCCGATCTTTTCATCGAGCTCCTTTCCTAGAGCGATGATGCGTAGGGCCTCCATTCCTACCGATTGACCACTCCCAGAAAATAGAACAGAGTTAACCCCACATGGGCGACTCATCCCCTATGCAGGGGCGTGCGCGCCTGCGCCCTAGGAAAGGGATTTTTTCCTGCCGTTAGGGCATTAAACAGCTGGCGCTTTGTATTCAACCCAGCACCACATTCGCGCGCCAATGGTGCGGATCGCAGAAAAGCCCTAGGTTACGACAAGCCGTTGACCCCCAGGTGCGTCCGCCCATAAATTAGCTTCAGGCTTAATGAAGCCTCTTTCAACTACCCACCTAACCTTGATTCGTCGGGAACTTAACCAGGAAACTCCAGGTCGTGAATCCAATTCAAAACTACGTTTATCTTAACCATGAATGCACATCGAAATCCCCCTGGAAGAATCTTAAGTCACGGCAAAGGTCTCGGTGAGGTCACTCAGCGCGACATCGACCAACGAGCCGAGGAAAACGCGATTATTGACGGTCGGCCCGAGGGATTGCTCTCGGCGGACGGACGCCGGCAAGCTCGTGAGGAATTGGCAGGAAATCAACTCCCGGATTCAGGGGAGAGTGATGAGAGTGTCACCGCATCTCTCAGTCGTGACCCTGCCGACCCCGTCGCCAGTAGAGGAGAAAGGGTTCAGCCCGGTTCGGATGATGACGATCAAGAGACGCTCGAACGTCTGGCCCTCGAAGGATTGGAGGAAGCACAGCACGAGCAGATGCTTGCGGATCGCATGCGTAAGCACTCGTAACCGCCCTCTCCTCGGCAGGAGTTCATTCGCTCGGTAGTAAGTACATTGCTAGCTAAGGGAGTCTTCGCCGAAAAAGCGTCACTGCCATGCCAAGGCAGAGATGGGCTAGCTCAGGGTCATATCGGTAACCTTCATCGCGGAGAAAAGCGTGTGCCCCGTTGAATTCGTGCCAGGTAAAATTCAATTGGGCAGCGGAAAGCGCAGCGTAAATTTTGGCACGTCCGTCCTGGGGAACGTGCGGATCCTGACGGCCGAAGATCATCATGAGCTCGCCTTGAATCGCTGACACCCGTTCAAGAGAATCATCCTGGGTCCCTTTTCCCAGCCCACGTTTGTGGATGTCTGTCGGATAAAAACAAACGGACGCTGCCACATCGCGATTCATGGCAGCTCGAAACGCGAGGTGGCCTCCGATGCAGATGCCAAGAGCGCCAAGCGCGCCTGTGCACGACGGATGCGCTCGCAAGTAGTCCAGCACGGTACGAGCATCTTCATCATAGTGTCGAAGCTCCTTAGTAGTCTTCAGTAGGTTACCTTGATCAGCCCCTGCTTGATCATAAGCCAACACAGTTCCTGCTGTGAGGAACTCATGGTAAATCTCCGGGACAGCGACGAGGAAACCATGTCCGGCGAGAAACGCGGCTGTTCGGCGAATGGGCTCAGTAACCTGAAAAATTTCCGAATACATCAAGACGCCGGGATAACGACCGGCGTTCGCAGGACGAAAAACATGCGTGCGCATGAGACCGGTGCTGGTGGGGAGGTCGATGTGTGCGGCTTCGGCGAGAGTCATGGACGTTTCCGGCAAGGCTGGCGAGTCGAGGGCCAGTGACAATCTCTGACACTGGGAAGTTGAGTGTGGCGTTAACCTTTCTGGTTCGGTTCAAATCGTCCTCAATATGGTCACTTACGTTCCCTTTCCCAATCGTTACCAGGCGCAGCCCTACGCCCGGTGTGGTCGGTCTGGACTTCTTTTACCCCGCTTGTCGCTTGGACTGTGGCACAATTTCGGCGGGGTGGATACCTTGGAAAAC
>DKKJ01000005.1:8439-9095 GCA_002455175.1 Opitutaceae bacterium UBA6669 | reverse complement strand
GCATGGCTTTGGTTTTTCCTAGGGCTCTTTTTTAGCGTGATCACAGTGCTCGTGTTGCTCAGCAAGAATTCGCGAGATCGAGATGAAGATCCGCGATCACGCAAGCGACAGTTCGATCTCAATGATTATCGACAGCAATGAAATCGGAGCCCAACCTGCTGGCTTCCGAGAATAGGACCACTGCAACTTCAAGGCCTTTGGTCTCGAGTGAATGAAAGATTGTCCCTCTTCCCTTGGAGACTCTGGCGTAGAAAAAACCGCCCTTGTGTTGGAGAAGACCTTTTGGCCAACTCTTCGTCCTCTTCCATGTCTTTCCGGACTTCACAGTTTTTCTCACGTTTCCAGAATGGTTTTTCTGGAACTGTGAATATGATTGTGAAGGGGAAATAAGTAGAGAGTCGTAAGTCGTTAGTTACCAAGTAATGCGCCTGTAGCTCAGTTGGATAGAGCACCTGCCTTCTAAGNNGGTCGTGGGTTCGAATCCCGCCGGGCGCACCAAATCAACCTGCCAGGCTTGGCCTTTCTGGCGAGAAATGAGCCGGCGAAAACGCTAGTCGTGCAGCCGATACGTGGTGTTGAAGATCAGCTCGATCTTAGGGGTGACAAACACGCGCACCTTGATTTTACCCTCCGTCGGGGAGGCCGGCACGGCGCGG
>DKKJ01000005.1:0-8432 GCA_002455175.1 Opitutaceae bacterium UBA6669 | reverse complement strand
AGGTTCGCCGTGGTTGTTTTCGGCGTTGCCGGTGAAGTGGACGGTTTCACCTGAGGTCAGGCGCGCCAGGTCCTCGTCAGAGAGATCAATCTGCAGTTTCCCGTTCTCGTTGTGAAAGAAGTACGGAAACACCTTGGTGACGTAGGTCGAGGAGAACGACCCGCCAGTACGTTGGAAGGTGGGCATTGAGAGTGAAACCGTCCCAATGTAGATCGAAGTACGGGTTTTCTCCACTGTGACGGCTGAGGCCAGCGTTCGGATAGGCGAGGGGGTAGGGGCTTGAGCGTGGGAGGCAAGGGCCGCCCCAAAAAGGAAGACGAGTGCCACAGCGAAGCCTCTCAGTGTCATGATGGGGAGAGGGTAAAGGAGTTGCAGAGGGGCGCAAATTCGAACTGTACAGTGATGGAACTCGGCTTGTTGTGGGGAGATAGGCCGCTTTGATGTCATAGCTTAGCGGTTTTGTGACACGCTTTCGCGTTGCGCCGAGGGACTGCGCATTTTCTGCTTACCTCTCTATGGCCAAGCACTCTCAAGCAACCTGGGGCGGACGATTCTCCTCGGGTCCGGCAGACCTGATGTTGCGCTTCAGCGAAAGCGTCTCTTTTGACGCGCGCCTCGCTCCGTTCGATATCGCCGGAAGCAAAGCCCACTCGGCGATGCTGGCTCATGTGGGCCTCATTACGGCGGCCGAGCGTGATGCCATCCATGCGGGTCTCACAGCGATTGCCGCTGAGATCGAAGCGGGGAAATTTACCTGGAGCACCCAGTTCGAAGATGTGCACATGAATATTGAGCAGGCTTTGACCAAGCGGGTTCCCGCCGCGGCCAAGCTGCACACGGCGCGCAGTCGTAATGATCAAGTCGCCACTGATATGCGGCTTTGGTTCAAGCACAGCTGTTCGGTCTTAGAAAAGAAGCTGCGGTCGGCGCAACGCGCACTGCTAGCGGTAGCGGAAAAAGAAGGTCAGGTTCTCATCCCGGGATACACCCACCTGCAACGGGCTCAACCCGTGGTGCTGGCTCACCATTTGTTCGCATGGATGGAGATGCTGGATCGNNCTCGGCTCGGGCGCCATTGCCGGAACCACGTTGCCCATCGATCGTGAGTTTACGGCCAAGGTATTGGGGTTCGTCGATGCGCGAGGACGTCCGCAGGTCACGCAAAACTCGATGGATACCGTCGCCGATCGCGATGTCTTCATCGCCTTTGCGACCGCATGCGCGACGGCAGGCGTGCACTTTTCGCGGATAGCCGAGGACTTGATTATCTGGTNNGTGCGAACTCCTGCGGGGGAAATCAGCGCGACTTCAAGGTAACCTGCACACGTTGCTCACCCTGGTGAAAGGCCTTCCGCTCACCTACAATCGTGATCTCCAGGAGGACAAACCGCCGGTCTTCGACAGCTTTGATCAAATGTCCCTGTGCGTGGACGTACTCGCAGGTACTTTGGGTGGGATGACGGTGAATCGTGATCGCTGTGCCGAGGCGGTGGCGGATCCCGCTCTCTTGGCGACCGATTTGGCGGACTATCTTGTGATGCGTGGAGTGGCTTTCCGTGAAGCGCACCATGCGGTGGGAGGCGTAGTGAAGCTGGCCGAAGAAAATAATGTTCGCCTCGATCAGCTTTCAAACGAAGCCGTGCAGGGTGTTCACGCCAAATTCGGCGCGGATTGGGTGGACGTTTTTGATCTGAAACGCGCCATGGCGATGCGGAAGGGGACGGGCATGCCCGGACCGACGCAGGTCAAGAAGCAGTTGGCCCGCTGGAAAAAGGCGCTCGAGGCGTAACGGCAGCGATGGCGGCGCTGTTTCCTTCTCCGCAAAGCGATCCCCAGCTTTATCCATTTCGATCCGGACTTACGTTCGGTTTTTTCAACGCGCTCACCTGGCAGATCGGCATTGGCACCCCCATGGTGCTTTTCGCCGAGCAGTTGGGAGCGACCACCACCCAGGTGGGGCTTGCTTATTCGTTCGTTTTCCTGCTCACCCCGGTCCAGATTGTATCGACGGCGTTGTTACCTCGATACGGTTTTAAACGAGTGATGTTGGGCGGATGGGGAGCGCGGAGCCTTTTCCTGGCTGTTCCCCTCGTACTCTCGGTCTTGGCACCGTGGTGGGGAGTACAGGGATGGATGGTCCATGCTCTGGTATGGAGCGTGTTTTTCTTTTGCTTGTTTCGCTCGATCGGGTCGGCGGCGATCAATCCGTGGTTATACACCATTTTACCGGCGGAGGCTCGCGGGCGCTATTTCGGGACGGATCAATTCCTTTCGGGTATTGGCGGTGTCCTTACACTCTTGTGCTGTGCGGGCCTGTTCGCGCTTTTGCCTGTTTATCCGGCTCTGCTGGCACAGTATCTCATCGCATTTTTGGGGTCGACTCTCAGTTACCACGCGCTGAAACAGCTCCCGGATGCTCCTAAGCCCACCGCGATCAGTTTGAAGACGGTGATCCGGGATACACCGCGCCATGTGTTTGCCCGATCCCCATTTCGACCTTACCTGTGGTTGGCAGTTTGGTTTTCGGTCATTTCTGCACCGATCCCTCCCTTTGCGGCGTACTACCTCANNGGTATCTGGGGGTAATCGCCGCGGCCTGGGCGGTGAAGCGACGGATCGACCATACCGGCGCAAAGCCTTTCCTTCTGCTGGCGCTGGCCATCTATGCGGCGGTAGCGGGCTACTGGTGGTTTTTTCTCCGCCTTGAAAGCATGGCGGTAGCAGGGATTTTCGTTGCGTACTTTCTCGTCGGCCTGGGTACGGCCTGTTGGAGCATCGGAAATCTCAACTATCTGCCCAAGGTCATTCCCGTTTCGGAACGCACCCTGATGGTTTCCATCCACGGAGCGGTGACGGCGTGTCTAGGCGGATGCGCACCCGTTATCTGTGGAGTTTTCCTGCGCACAGAGACGCCAGCGGGGCCGGGCATGGATGTCGGTGTCTTTCAGATTTTCTTTGTTGGAGTGTTTGTGAGTGCCTGTGCGCTTTCTTGGCTGGTGGCTCGGCTGGAAGAGGACAAAACCATGGCGGTTGAGCNNTCATTGGGAACGCGATTTTGCGTCCCCTGCGTGCGGCCACCTACTTGGTCAACCTGATCGATTTGCAGAGCCTGCGTTCGCCCGAGAGCCGACCCGATTCTGACGAGAAACGATGAATTGGCTTTTCTCTCCCCGACGTTCTCGCGAGGGTTGAATCTGTCGTTATATGGGCAAAGTTCGTATCCTTCCGGATCGTGTCGCTAACCAGATCGCCGCAGGCGAGGTGATTGAGCGGCCGGCTGCAGTGATTAAGGAACTGGTCGAAAATGCGCTCGATGCCGGTGCGACGAAGATCGAGGTCGAATTTCGGGTGGGAGGTAGAGCCCTGATGGCAGTCGAGGACAATGGGAGCGGGATGAGTCGCGACGACGCCATGCTCGCTTTGGAACGGCATGCCACCAGCAAGATTGTCGAAGCGGATGATCTCAACCGGCTTCTTAGCTATGGTTTCCGGGGAGAGGCGTTGCCCTCCATTGCCAGCGTCTCCCGTTTTCAATTACAGACCCGGGCTGCGAGTGAGGACGTAGGAACAGAGATCCTAATCAACGGAGGGCGGATGGTGCACGTGCGCGAATGTGGACGCGCGGTGGGTACGCGGATTGAGGTGGCCCAGCTGTTCAATTCGGTGCCGGCGCGTCGCAAGTTTCTCAAGAGCGATCAGACCGAAGCCGCCCACATCGTGCAGTGCGTGCGTCTTTACGCTCTTGTTCGGCCCAACGTGGCGTTTACCCTGATCGAGGACGGTCGGACAGTTTTTCGCTCCCCGGAATGCACGCGATTCGAAGAGCGAGTGGAGGAAATTTTTGGCCGGCAGATAACCGAGTCGTTGGTTTCCCTTGAGGTCGAGGAGTCCGGAATGCGGCTGCACGGATTAATCGGGCGGCCGGGTAAAGGGCGAGCCACACGCCACGAAATGATCACCTTCGTCAATCAGCGACCTGTGGACAGCCGCACGCTCAACTACGCCTTGATCGAGAGTTATCAAGAGTCGTTACCCAAAGGGCGTTATCCCTTGGCCTTCGTCTTTTTCCACCTCGATCCCTCTGCCGTGGACGTAAACGTCCATCCAGCCAAGCGGGAGGTGCGTTTCCGATCGGAGAGTGGCGTGCGTGGATTTGTCATTCGCGGCGTGCTGCAGCGCTTGCGAGAGCTAGGAGCCGCCGCTGTCGCTCCGAGCGCCTCCCTCCCTGCGGCGATAGTGGGAACTCCGCCCGGTGTGGCGCCAGCTGAAGTACGAGCACCGTCTTCGCCGTCGCAGGCAGTGCCGAAGCCTACCCCCCTCCAGCAAGTGGGATCAGTCCCTACGGTTTCGAAAGGTGAGGGAAATGGCGCAGTGTCGCTGCGTGTGCCGTCCGCATCCGAAGTGAACACCTCTCGGCCGGAGGTGCGGAGTGCGCCCCTTATTCCTCCCGAGCCCTCCCGGACTCAACCTCTGACGCCTGTGGAGCCTCAAGCCGTCACGAAAGCGCCTTCGAGTGGGGCAGTGACCGGAAAAACGGTAGTGCCAGCGTGGCGCTACGTCGGGCTTGCCCACGGGTCCTATGCACTCTTTGAAACCGCTTCTGGGTTGGTGTTGTTGGATCGACGGGCCACTCACGAGCGCATTTGGTTTGAGCGTTTGCAGGGCCAATTCAAACGCGGGGAAGTCCCCAGTCAGCGTCTGCTGCTGGCGGTGCCTCTTGAGCTGGATCCTGTCATGTCGGCCCTGTTGCTCGACCGTCTCGCTTTTCTCAATCAACATGGCTTTGAGTTGAGCGAGTTTGGGCGAAATTTTTTCAGGATCGAGGCGGTGCCCGCGTGGATGGAGCCAGGGGACGCCGAGTCGTTTCTGCGGGATCTGCTTGGTGCTTGCCGCGAAGGGCGTTTGCAGGATCGCGATTTGAATCTAGCGCGCGAGGAGTTGGCGAGGATGGCCTCGTCTCGTGCCGTGCGTTTGCCGCCTGTGCAAACGGAGTCAGAAATTGTGGCGCTGATCGGCCAGCTGTTCGCGACACGCGCTCCGCTGACTAGTCCGGGAGGAAAGCCGACGTACATTGAGCTCAATCACGGCGAACTCGCCCGTAGGTTTCAAAAATAGCGAGATTTTTGCGGTTAAACTGCGTTTAATTTGCGACTTTTCTGGGCGTTTGAGGATTGGACGTGACGCCTTAGGTGCACGTGGCACGGTTTCTGGTGACACCTTTTCACTTTACGATGCCTCCTACCACTAAAACCAAGAAATCAGCGTCCCCCTCACCTCGTAGCACTTCCCAAGAGACGGTCGCCTTGGCGGCGGCGGAAAGCACGCAGGTGCATTTTAAGCAGTCTATCCTCCGACATCTCACTTACACCCTAGCGCGTGATATGGGGACGGCTGCTCCGCGCGACTGGTGGATCGCTACGGCGATGGCGGTGCGTGAGACGATTCTCGCCCGCCTGATCGCGACACAGAAGGTGCACAACGATCAAAACGTTCGTCGGCTGTACTACCTTTCGCTCGAGTACTTGATGGGGCGGCTCCTGGAAAATAACCTCCATAACACCGGCCTGATGGAGGCGGCTAAAAGCGCTTTGAGTGAGCTGGGCGTCGACTTCGAAGCGATTCGGGAATCCGAAGTGGATATGGGATTGGGGAATGGCGGCCTCGGACGATTGGCTGCGTGTTTCCTAGATTCGTTGGCGACGTTGGATCTGCCGGCGATCGGGTACGGGATCCATTACGAGTTCGGTCTGTTCAAACAAGAATTCGTCAATGGCCATCAGGTGGAGCATCCGGATGCATGGATGATCTTCGGCACCCCCTGGGAAATCGTGCGTCCCGAGTACACCACGGAAGTGCAAATCTACGGTGAAGTGGAAAATGTCTTCAACGATCAGGGCGACTACCGCCCGCGTTGGGTGAAAACGCGCACCATCCTGGGAGTGCCCTACGACATTCCGATCGCTGGCTTCGGAACCCGGACGGTCAATTTGCTTCGCCTCTGGGCGTCAAAATCCACCGAGGAGTTCGATTTGGCAGCCTTCAATTCGGGCGGCTATGTGGACGCCGTTCGTGAAAAAGCCGTGGGAGAGACGGTTTCGAAGGTTTTGTATCCAAACGATAAGACGGAGAACGGGAAAGAGCTACGTCTGGTTCAGCAGTACTTTTTTGTCGCCTGCTCGCTTCGCGNNTCGATATCATCCGCCGCCATATTCGATTCCCGGGCAATACTTGGGAGAATTTCCCAGCCAAAGTTGCGGTTCAGTTGAACGACACCCATCCAGCGGTGGCGGTGGCGGAACTGATGCGGATTCTGCTGGATGAGCATGATTTCGGATGGGGTGACGCGTGGAAAGTGGTCACCGCCACTTTCGGCTACACCAACCATACCTTGCTCCCTGAGGCCTTGGAAAAGTGGGGTGTGCCGTTATTCGGTCGTGTGCTTCCCCGCCATCTACAGATTATTTTTGAGATCAATCGTCGTCTCATGATTGAGGTGGAGGCAAAGTGGCCTGGCGACGATGCGAAGAAACGCGAGTGTTCCTTGATTGAAGAAGGAGGCTCCAAGCATATCCGTATGGCCAACCTCGCGGTGGTGGGGTCGCACGCCGTCAATGGTGTGGCTGCTTTGCACACAGAGTTGCTCAAGCGTGATCTTTTCCCGCAGTTCGACAATCTCTACCCCGGAAAATTTCAGAATAAGACAAACGGAATCACGCCACGGCGGTGGCTGTTGGACTGCAATCCTCGCTTAGCGTCGTTGATCACCAGCAAACTTGGCTCCGAAGAGTGGATTCGTGACTTGGACAAGCTACGTGGGTTGGAGGCGTTCGCAGATGATCCCGCATTCCAGAAGGAATTCATGACCATCAAGCGCGACAACAAGGTCGCTCTGGCTGCAGTGATTAAGGCGGAGTGTGGAATTGAGGTTTCTCCAGATGCCCTCTTTGACGTGCAGATCAAACGTCTGCACGAGTACAAGCGCCAGCATCTTAACCTGCTGCACATCCTCGCGCTGTATCGACGCTTGCTGCGCAACCCCTCGCTGCCCATCGCTCCGCGGGTGTTTGTTTTTGCGGCGAAGGCGGCACCTGGCTACGATCTCGCAAAGAACATCATTCGTGCGATCAACGTGGTGGGTGCGCGCATCAATCAGGATGAGCGAATCGGCGGAAAGCTTAAAGTGGCATTCTTGCCCAACTATCGTGTCTCCCTCGCGGAACGCATTATCCCGGCCGCAGACTTATCCGAGCAGATTTCGACCGCGGGTAAGGAAGCCTCGGGAACCGGTAACATGAAGCTGGCGCTCAATGGCGCGCTCACGATCGGTACGCTGGATGGCGCCAACGTAGAAATCAAAGAGGAGGTGGGTGATGACAACATCTTCATCTTCGGATTGAAGGCCGACGAGGTCGCGGCCAAACGCGCCAGCGGATACGAACCGCGTGCCACGATCGAGGGCTCACCCGAACTCGCGCAGGCGCTGTCGGCGATCTCATCGGGCGTATTCTCGCCGGACGATCCAGATCGCTATCGGGCTCTGGTCAATGGCCTCTACGATACCGACTGGTTCATGGTCGCCGCCGNNACAGCCCGGAATGGTACGCCAAGGCGGTCCACAACACGGCGAGGTCCGGCTGGTTCTCATCCGACCGCACGATCAATGAATATGCGCGAGACATCTGGAAAGTGCGCGCCTAACGTAGAGGGGACGAACGATCAGCGTTCAGCGCCGGGGAGGGGCGCCTGAGGATGAAGACCACCCGGTCACCCAGCGCGAAGAAACCCGCTGCCGCGAGCGCAGCGGCCTCCGACAGCGACGTGCTGGCGATCGTGGAAGGTCGCCACGGCAATCCTTTCGCAGTGCTGGGTGTCCAGGCGGTCGACAAGGGGCTGGTTGCCCGATGCTTCATCCCNNTAGGCAAGAAGATCGGCGAGCTCAGCCGCCGGCATGACGCCGGTTTCTTCGAAGGCAAGCTGATCATCCGCACCCGCCAGCCGGTGCGCTATCTCGCGAAGAACGGCGGTGGCGAATGGTGGGTTACTGACGCCTATTCCTTCGGGCCAGTGCTCGGGCCGATGGACGATTACTTCATCGGCGAAGGTTCGCATCTCAGGCTGTTCGACAAGCTCGGCGCGCACCTGATCGAGCATGAAGGCGCGACGGGCGTGCATTTCGCGGTCTGGGCGCCGAANNGGAGATTTTCGTCCCCGACATCGGGCCGTATCGCGCCTACAAGTTCGAGATTCTCGGCCCCGACAAGGCGCCGCTTCCGCTGAAGGCCGACCCCTTTGCCTTCCGCTCGGAACTGCGTCCAGCCACCGCGTCGGTCACGTCGAGCCCGCTCGACCATGCGTGGGGCGACGAAGCGCATCGCAGCTATTGGAAGAAAGCCGATGCGCGCCGCGAGGCGATGTCGATCTATGAGGTCCAT
>DKKJ01000258.1 GCA_002455175.1 Opitutaceae bacterium UBA6669 | reverse complement strand
GGCGGACATCAGGGCTCGACCCAGAGCGAGTTCAACCTTGTTGCGGGCATGGTTGATGTTCTGTCGCAAATGGCGGCGTACGGCTTCGCCATCTTTGCGTTCAAGGGCGTCGAGAATCATCAGATGCTCCCCGGCCGTATCTTGCACGCGGTGTGGCGTAGTGATGACGATCAGCCGCACGAAACGCAGGCGTTCATTGATGTTCTTGAGCGCATCGATGATGTAGTCGTTTCCGCCGATCCGGGCCAGACCGAGGTGAAACTCGCTATCGGCTCGCACGAGCTCTTCGCCATCGACCACCGCATCGGCTTTCATGGCCAACAGAGGTTCCCAGTAACGCCGGGTTTCTTCGATCCAGTCGGTCGGGAGCGGTGGGTGAAGGAGGGAGTCTCCGACAAAAAGTTCGAGCGCCAGCCGCATATCATAGAGCTGGTGAATGGCTTTGGCGTCAGGCTGCTTCACGTAGCAGCCAAGCTTGGGAAGCTTATCAACGAATCCCTGGTCAGCGAGGGTCCTCAAGGCTTCACGAATCGGGATACGACTCGCAGAAAATTCGGCGCACAGGGGCTGTTCGCCCAAATGATGCCCGGGTGGGTACTGCCAGTTGAGGATGCGCTCTCTCAGCTGAGCGTAGATCCGTGCGGACAGGTCTTGTTCTGTCGTTTCGCCGGCGACGCGTAAGTCAGTCATCGGCGTCCAGCATGGGCCGGGTAGCGTCAATTGGCAACAATTCGATGAATTCATGACGGGATACATTAACGTATACATGATGGCATACAGGCTGCTTTTCCAGGTTTGACTCTCGTTTCACCCGCAAAGCCGCTCTCTATGTCACTCTTTTGGTCATTTTCACCCAGGCCGCACTCCGTCGCTCGGCGCCGTCTCGCTCGGGAGGTCGCTGAGGCTTTAGCCGTCGGCAGTCTCACGGGTCTTGTAGCGCTATTCATTCCCCAGGCTCGATCTCAGCCCTCCTCAGAATCGGTAGTGACGCTGGAGCGCTTTGTGGCGGAAGCTGCCGCCGAAGATCTTTATACCGTCCTTCCAGCTCGTGAGACCGCCAGTGTGTTTGGCACGGACCGAAGTCTGGAGGAGACGCCGCGCTCTGTCACCGTGGTCGAAAGCACGCTGATTGACCTCTTCAGTATTCGCAGCTTGAACGACTTTGTCGCGATCACGGCAGGCTCTTTCACCGGTAACTATTTCGGAGTTCCGGGCGCTTTGGATGTTCGCGGCGAGCGAGCAGACAATTTTTTCCGTGGGTTTCGACGAATCGAGAATCGCGGAAACTTCCCCACTCCGATCGCTTCGACCGATTTTGTCGAAATCATCAAGGGACCCCCTCCGCCCGTCCAGGGCGGAGGTAAGGTCGGAGGGATTCTCAATTTCATCCCCAAGACTGCGAAGAGCAAAACCGCGACGTTTATCGACAAGCCGGTCGGTGCCATCTCCGCCACGGTCGGAACCTATGATAAAAAGCTGGCGAGCTTGGAGTACGGAACGCCCTTCCAACTCTTCGGAAAGCGCTCAGGCGCGTACCTCTTTGTTCAAGGTGAGGACTCCGAGCACTACTATGATAAAATCTACAACAAGAGTTTTCTTGCGCAGCTGGCTGTCGACACCGAGCTCTCTGACTCCGTTTTGCTGGAGTACGGGTTCATGGTGCAATGGTCAGATCTGAATCAGAGCCTCGGCTGGAATCGCGTGACCCAGGAACTCGTCGACAGCCGCGGATCGCGCTACCTCGGAGGTCGGGCGGCCTTGAACCTTGATACGAACGGCGACGGTCGTTTGAGCGTTTCTGAACTTCAGCCCTACGCGCTAGAGCAGTTCGCCTTCGCGAGTCCGTTTCCGTATTCTGCACTGACACCGGCTCAGCAGGCTGCATTCGCACTCGCGCCGTCGACGGTCGGTTATCGTCCGATCAGTCACCATACGGTGCAGGTGGAAGAGTCGGATTTTTCCAAAACCGATACGGTCACGCTCTACTTCGATGTGACGAAGGAGTTCAGCCCGAACTTCACGCTCAAGAACCAGTCGTTTTATGACGCGATGAATCACACCAAGTTTTCCAGCTATGGGTTCACTGCGGATTACGTGGCCATGGCGTTCGAAAACAAAACCACTGCGACTTGGAAAGGTGAGCAAAGCGAGAAACTTTCATTCGCATCGGTAATGGGGCTTTCCTGGCGCTACTCGGATGGCGACGAACGAGAGTCACGCGGCCGTGGATACCAGGTTTTGGATCGCCGCGATATCTCGTTCGGGGCGACGCCGAACGATCGCTTCGCTGGCGCGCATACGGGAGAGGTTCCGTACAATTGGCGCCAGGAAGGCGACTTTTCCGACATAGGAGTTTTCGGACTGGTNNATGGTCGATGTCACCTTGGCGCAACGCTTGGGTGTCGTCCTCAGCGGACGTTGGGATCATTATCAGGCGGATACCGTTGGGACCAACACCAGCGCGGTGTTTGGACAGGCGAGTGACGAGGACAATGCACTTACCTACAATCTCAGTTTGACCTATAAGCTCACGGATGACGTCACGCCCTATGTGACCTATGCGGAATCAAGCTACCTGGAACTCGGGCAGGGAGGGATGATTGCTAAAGATACCGTGGCCAACGGCACGTGGTTGCAAGACTCCAAGCTCACCGAAATGGGCGTGAAGGCGACCCTGTTGAAGCGAAAGCTTTTCGCCACCGTTTCTTACTACGAACAAGAAAAGACCAGCTATAACACGCAGGCGGGAAGTTTTGATTTCTACGAAGCTCAAGGGCTCGAAATTGAAGGGCGTTATGCTCCCACGAAAACCCTCAGTTTTACCGCGGCGGCCACGTGGCAGAAAACGGAGCTTCTTAATTCTCCCTTCTTTCTCGGGATACCGCCTTCGGTTTTGGGACTCGACCCGACTCTCGTCTACGGAGGACGATTTGTGGGACTGGGACCCACCTTGGGTGTGAGTGCGCCGGTCGAAGCTCCGACCCCGGAGAAGGTTTTTTCGCTCAACGCCACGTACACGTCGCCCCGTGGTTGGGGTGCCTCGTTTGGGGGGACTTATGTCTCTTCGTTTTACTCCGGTTTCGCGCAGGAAGTCATGTTGCCCTCCTACTTCGTGACTCGCGCGGCGGCCTTCTATCACCACGGCCGCTGGTCGTATCGTCTCAACGCGAGCAACCTTTTCGACGAAAAGTATTATAATCCTCAGTTCTTGTTTTGGGATGTTTTTATCAGCCCCAGCGTAGGACCCACGGCCGAGCTGACCGTGACTTACAAATGGTAATTCCGGCGACCAAAATAAACACACTCCCGTTCACGGCCTGACACTTGCTGAGCTGTTTTCCTCCATGCTTTCGATCAATTCTCCGGAGATCGTGACCGAAGTCACGGCTTGCGTTGAAGCCTACGAGCGCGCGCTTGTAGCCAACGATGTCGAGGCCTTGCGCGACTTTTTCTGGGATTCGTCGCATGCGATTCGATATGGAGCGACCGAGCAGCTTTATGGAGCCGAGGAGATCACCGCTTTCCGGCAGGCGAGGGTGGTTAATTTTGCAGAGCGCTTGCCGCTGCGATTGACCGTCACCGCACTCGGTACGGAGCTTGCGGTAGCGATGCTCGAGTTTTCAGTGCGAACGGCCCGCGCTCACCGACACGGTCGGCAGACGCAAGTGTGGGCCAAGGTTTCGAGTCACCGATGGCAGATCACACATGCCCATGTTTCGTACCTGCCCGAACCCTCGTCGCTTTCGTTGCCATTCGCTCCAGCCGACGTCCAAGCTCAGGCAGCAGTGCTTGGGTTGAGCCTGGATCCGGCACATCTGCCCGGCGTCGTTCAAAACCTTCAGATGATCGCGTCGATGGTTGCACCGCTGATGGATATCGATCTTCCACCGGANNTGAGATCGCGCCGGTGTTTGTCCCATGAGTTCTTCTATCGTACACCTCAGTGGAACACGCGTCGTGCGTGCCGTTCGGGCCGGGGAAGTGACCGCGAGCGCGGTCGTTGAAGAGACGCTCGCGCGAATCGCGCACACGCATGCTCGTCTCAACGCGTTTACCTGCGTGACGGCGGACCGCGCACGAGCCGAGGCTCGGTTAGTAGATCAAGCGGTGGCGGAAGGTCGTGATCCTGGACCGCTCGCAGGTCTCACCTATTCGGTGAAGAATTTATTCGATCTCGAGGGGGTGGTCACCGTGGCGGGATCTAAATTGAATCGCCAGAACCCACCTGCGAAACGAGATGCGACGTGTGTAGCGCGGTTGAAAGCGGCGGTNNCTTGGGTGCCGTTAATATGGGCGAGTATGCCTACGATTTTGTCACGCAGAACGCGCATGACGGGGCTACTCACAATCCGTGGGATCTGGAGCGCTCTGCGGGCGGATCTTCTGGAGGTTCGGGCGCAGCGGTCGCGGCAGGCCTCGGAGCTATTTCGATCGGTACAGATACCAACGGATCGATTCGAGTCCCTTCCTCGCTTTGCGGTGTTTGGGGTTTGAAGCCCACCTACAGTCGGCTTTCACGCGCGGGGAGTTTTCCCTTTGTCGATAGTCTGGATACCATCGGGCCGCTAGGCAGACAGGTGGTTGATCTCGCGCACGCTTATGACGTGATGGCGGGAGCTGATGAACGCGATCCGGTTTGTAGCGGGCGCGAAACGGAGGCTGCTATGCCGAACCTTGACCGTGATGACCTCGGCGTGAGGGTGGCGCTTTTAGGTGGCTATTTCGCATCGGGTGGTGCGCCGGAGGTGCACCTCGCGGCGCAGCGTGTGGCTGCTGTCTTAGGGGCAGATCGCGAAGTCGAGCTGCCTCAGGCGGCGCTGGCGCGAACCGCCGCCTTCACGATCACTGCGTCTGAGGCGGGCCGTGTGCATCTGAAGCGGTTGAAAGCGTCAGCGGGCGAGTTCGATCCTGCGTCGCGGGATCGTTTACTGGCAGGAGCGCTTTTACCAGCCGCGTGGTACTTGAAGGCCCAAGCTTTCCGCTCGTGGTGGAAAAATCAGGTGTATTCGATCTTTAGTGACGTGGACATCCTTGTCGCCCCAGCGACGCCGATCGCCGCGCCGCGTCTCGGACAGCAGACTTTGACCTTTGCTGGCCGCGAGCTTCCCCTGCGGCCCTACCTCGGCGTTTTCACGCAGCCGCTCACCCTGATCGGTCTTCCGGTGGTGGCGGCGCCGGTTCATGTGCCGGGAGCCTTGCCCGTGGCAGTTCAATTGGTGGGTGCGCCTTGGAGTGAGGCACGTCTTCTGCGCATCGCACGGCGCTTGGAGCGCGAAGGGGTGTGTTCATCGCCGATCGCGGAACTCAAATCATGACAGCAGACCTTGAGCCTCTCTCGGTGCCGGCGGAGCCTTATGCCTTCGAATTAAAACCCGGACGGTGCGCGTTGCTGATCATCGATATGCAGCGAGACTTTCTCGAGGCGGGCGGATTCGGAGAGTCACTCGGAAATGATGTCTCGCGTTTGCGCACAGTGATCGGGCCGATTTCTCATTTGCTCGCTGTTTGGCGCGCGCGACGCTTTTCGGTCTTTCATACACGAGAAGGTCACCGCTCGGATCTTTCTGACCTGACCTCTGCGAAAAAAAATCGTGGACGACCGACTCGGGCGATTGGTGATTCGGGACCGATGGGACGATTGTTAGTTCGTGGTGAACCGGGGCATGCCATCATTGCTGAGCTCGCTCCTCGTGAGGGAGAGCCGGTGATCGACAAGTGTGGTAAAGGCGCTTTTTGGGCGACAGATCTTCACGCGCAACTCCAGGCTTCGTCGATCCAGCAGCTGATCGTAGTAGGCGTCACCACCGAAGTCTGTGTCCACACCACGGTGCGCGAGGCCAATGATCGAGGATACGACTGTCTCGTACCCTCTGACGCGGTAGGATCCTATTTTCCCGAGTTTCATGCCGCTGGGCTGGCCATGATCAAAGCACAAGGGGGGATTTTCGGGTGGGTGAGCACCTCACGTCATGTGCTGGAGGCCCTTGCATGAGGGCTCGTTGTGCTTACGCGACGGAGAGTGCTCCGCGGAGCCAAGGCTACTTTTTATGACTTCGTCTTTCCGTCCTAAACTTTGGGTGCCCGGAGATTGGAATGCCTTCTTTGGCTTTGGTACCAACATCCTGGTCAATGTCCTGACACTGACTGGACTCCTTCGCTTCGTTCTTAAATTTCCTGACGAACTGATCTTCGGTCGAGTGCTACCTGCAGTTGGGCTGATGCTTTTTTTGTCCACGTTTTACTACGCGTGGCTTGCTTACGACCTCGCGAGAAAAACGGGTCGCACCGACGTCTGCGCTCTCCCGTCGGGTCCCGGTGTGGGACACATGTTCATTTGTGTGTTTGTCGTGATGATGCCGATCAAACTTTACACCGGTGACCCGGTTGNNCCTGGGTATTTATCCAAAGCATCGTGCTCGTGGGAGGTGGCTTTATCGGCCGATGGGTGAGAAAAGTGACTCCTCGGGCGGCGCTCCTCGGCACGCTCGCGGGCGTATCCATTACGTTTATATCGATGCGGCCCGCGTTGCAGATGTACCTCACTCCGGCGATCGGATTGTTGTGCTTCGCGATCCTACTGGTGAACTGGTTTGGAGGGGTTCGCTACTATCGGGGGTTGCCAGCGGGTTTTATTGCCATGGCGGTGGGAACCCTGATTGCGTGGGGATCCAATTTCGTTGGTTTGAACTGGGGTGGGCTGTCGGTGCAGGAACTGGCACAGTCGTTTACCCATTTTGGATTCCGGGTACCGATCCCTGCGGTCGGGCATGTGTTCTCAGGATTTGAATACCTCGGCGTACTGCTGGTGACCGCGATTCCCTTTGGCATCTATGATCTCGTGGAAGCGATTGATAACGTCGAGAGTGCAGCGGCGGGAGGTGACAGCTTTCCAACGACCAAGGTATTGGTAGCGGACGGCGTGATTAG
>DKKJ01000259.1 GCA_002455175.1 Opitutaceae bacterium UBA6669 | reverse complement strand
GTGAAGATCCAGTAAGCGAGTTCGTACCCTTCAACGTAGATCTTGTCACCGACGTTGTCCACGTTCAGCTGGACCTTGAATCGGTCATTCTGATACGTCGCCAGGACATTAAATACCTCGTAGCCCTGGAAGGACGACGGCACCCCGGCACGAATATTCGGCCCAATCCAATCGCCTTGGCCTCGCACACCGGCCCCGAAGCCAAAGCCTTTGAGCGTTTCCGAGGTGAACTCATACTTGCCAAAAATGCTGTAGGTGTCGTTGACGGGTCCCACCGGAGTCANNCTCATTTCGTTCTGTACCCGTCTGACGAATACCCTGACCGCCCGGAGTCGGGTCATTGGGGCCTTGCGTGAACTGAACGCGAACGTTGGTAAGCTTCATATCGAAGTAGGCGGCACTCAAAGACAAAGCCCCATCGAAAAATTCCCCTTTGACCCCCACTTCCTTGACCTCACCCACCGACGGGACAAAGGGTGCTCCCGTAATCGTATCACGGCCGAAATTGAAGGTGAAAGATTGCGAGTTATTAACGTAAATCGTCGTATTCCGCACCGGATGATAGAGTGCTCCGAAGCGATGGACGATCTTGTCATCACGCTGCAGATTGTTGACGTCCGTCGCGGCCCGCGGATTTCGGGAGATCTGCTTGAAATTGTTGTAACGAGCGCCCGCAATCAGCGAAACACGACTGGAAAAAAGATCTATCTGGTCCTGAACGTAGACACTGGAGGTCGTGATATCCGCTTTGTAATAATCGACGTAACCTCCAGCTCCGGACCCTGGAACTGTCGAAGGTACGGCCCCGTAGACGGGATTGCGGATGTTGATCGGCGCCAAGGCAAAACTCTCGTTGGTGTAGCCATCTACCGTGAAACGGGCGTCGCCACCCAAAGAGAACTTGTGCGCGAGCGGACCAGTATCGAAAGACCACAGCAAATCGCTCTGAAAATTAGAAAAATAGGGATCCGTGATAAAGCTCTCCGTTATTCGGGAAAGCGTGGCGTTGTCTGCTGCGAGACTCAGCGCGTAAGGACGCAACCAATCATTGCCACTGCTGTTATAGGCTCCGAACAAACGAAGCTGAACGGAATCGCTCAACTGACTGACCAACGTGGCTGTCACGCGTCTCTGGTAGGTGTTGTGAAACGCAAAATCGTCATCGATGGTGAAGTCACGTGACTGGGCGAGCAGCTGATTGGTGACGGGATCCATCATGGTGGTCGGGTAGTAGTAATCCACCTGAGTCACGTATCCATCCACGGTCAGCATGGTTTTTGGACCGATGTCGTATTCAATGCCTCCCCCGATGAAATTATCCTTATAAAAACCAAAGCGTCGATCGCTCCAATCCGAGTCAGTCAGTCCAACATCCGCGCGGTAGCGCAACGTAGAGGTCAACGGTCCGGACACGTGGGCCTCACCTCGATAGTAATCGAAACTCCCAACGGCAGCTTTGACCTCAGCTTGATGGGTGCGTGTCGGCCGGCGGCTCACATAATTGATTAGTCCACCCAAGCTCGCGGCCTGGCCGAAAATCATGGCCGCGGGGCGTNNCGACCAAACGAAACCCACGAATGTATTGATCGTCACCCGGATTGAAGCTCCGCCGATTGATACCTGCAGTCACAAACTGAATCGCCGGCAGCATCGCATCAACACCCAGATCGGAAATGAGCTCTCGATTTGCGATCGCGATTTCTTGCGAGACGTCGAGCAGCCGGGCGGTAGAACGCGTACCGGACAAGGTGTTTTTAGCGAGATATCCTTTATCCTCAGTGGTACTCACCACGAACTTGGAAATCTCCACCCGTTCTTCATTGCCCTCGGCACCGGAGGCGGCCTGGGCAACGAGGGAAGACGAGGAGAGGCAGTACGAGAGCAGGAAAGGAACCGCAAAGGCTCCCTTCGTAAGCGAACACGAGGTCGTGATCTTGATTTTCATAGACGTCAGTTAGGTACTGAATCGTCGCGGCAAACCGACTGGACGCAGTTCGTAGCGGCGATCAGGTATTCAGGATGGTACGACGGGGATGGGGAAATAGGACGTCGATCACACAGGCACTGATGAACGTGGCACTGAACGTGACCGGCGTGATCCAAAGTGCATCCGCGGATGAGTAAGCAACGAGAAGGCTGGCACTCGCTCCCAGCAACATGCCAGCGATGACGCTTCCGGATCTCAGCTTCACACGGTAAATCACCAGAAACATACAGGCCAGAAGCGGCCCGAAGAAGGATCCCATGATCTTATTTTGGATCTCAAAAATCGTGCCGAGGCGTTCGACAAAACCAGCCGCGATGGTGGCGCAAAGTCCGACCCCCAAACTGCTCAGACGGGCGAAACGCAGGAGTTGCTTCTCCGTCCGACGTGGTCCAAAGCGCACCCAGAAATCGTTCGTCAGAGAACCCGACAAAGCGTTGATTCCACTCGTCATCGCACTCATCGTGGCGGCGAGCACCGACGCCATGAGCAGGCCGGAAATACCGGGAGGCAAACTATGAGCGACGAAGTATGGTAAGACGCGATCTGCCTCTTTGGGTAGCGAGGGATCAGGATAGTGAATATACCACACTCGCAGGAGCACTCCGATGGTGACGAGCATCGACAAGTTGAAGAGCGTGCCCGCCACGTTCAGACCAAAAGCGCGACTCGCCGCACGCGGACTTCCTGTGGCCAAAAATCTCTGCAGCTGCATCTGATCTCCCATGTAGCTGCTCAAATTCGTCAGCGTGAGCCCGATGAAGAGAGCCCAAAACGTAAAAGGAATCGACGGGTCTAACGAAAAATCTGCGATGGGAAGTTGTCCCGCCTCTCGGAGGCCTCCGAGAGCGTCTGTTAGACCGACCGGCAGTTGTAGCGTCACATAACAAATAACAAAGGCGACTCCGAACAGCATCATCGCCGTTTGCACCGCATCCGTGACGATCACTCCGCGTATGCCTCCAAGCATCGTGTAGATCGTACACGAAATCACGATGGCGAGATTTACAGGCCAGAACCAGGAGGCATCCAGTCCAAGCACCGTCATTGCAGTCAGGGTCGGCGCATAAACCAGCGCGGCCAACCATCCTACCCGCAAAGCAACAAAGACGACCGAGGCCAGGGTACGTACTCCAGGTCCATACTGGAGTTCAATGATGTCATAAGAGTTGCGCACATCATCGCGGATAAATCGGGGAAGGAAGAGGTAGTGCAAAATCCCCCAAATGACCGGCATGCTCAGTGCCACAGCCAGCATTTTAAAACCGTGCTCGTAGGAAACGCTCGGGATCGAAAGAAGGCTGAGTCCACTGATGGGTGCGATACTCAGNNCCAAGATCATTCCAATCCGTCCCCCCAACCCACGGCCGGCCGTGAAGTAGTCATCGATGTTTTTTTGCCTTCCACGACTGACTATCCCCAACGTGACCGCCCCGAGGAGGTAAGCGGCGACGATGATACCATCAAGCGGGTTCATGGAAGGAATTCAGTCGGTCGAGGTGCTCAGCCCACGCGCCGGTGTTTACCGCGGATCCTCGGCAAACCGGAACGAGTAGATATCGGCGTCCGAAAGAACCATCCGTATCCGAACAGACCTACCCCGCAGGGATCGGAGTGAGCTTTCGGCTTTCCAAGCTACGCCACCGGAAATTCGATCACCGATAAGCGGCACACAGTCGTTGAGAGAAAATCCCGGCAACGCTTCGCCCGCCTCGTCTTGGATTTCAACTTGGACCTCTCCCACCCCACTGGTGGAATAATTGAGTTCCAAACGATCGCCCGAGCACAGCAGAGGGACGCTCGTAAACTCCCCATGCGCGTAGGGTGCTCGTAGCGAGGTAAGGCCGTCTAATCGCAACGTCCTTCGCTCAATATGATTGCCAGGCTGAAGATGCTGACGTGTGACCAAGAACGACATTTCAGCCCGCCCCGTACGAATCAAACCACCGTGTTGAGGGGCGTAGTTACTCCGCGACCCCCAGTTTCCCGGTTCCACTCCAGGTCGCATGAATGCCTCCATGAAGGGCCGCTCGTAAACAGCGGTTCCCGGCCTGGTGGTCATGAGAATGAGGTCATTGACGTCACGCGTGAAATCGTAGCGCGGGCCACCCCCAGAATTCGGCAACGTCCGTATCCGCAATCCCAAGGCTTCTGTATCCGAAATTCCCCGGCGACCTGGATTAAAGCGGTTGGCCAGAGCAAGGTACAGTTGCGGCGAGCGAAAGTACGGATGCGTACTGCTTTCATAGATGTGCTCACGAGGCGTCTGACCAAAGCTCATCGGCACTGCCTCGCTCCAAGAGCGCAGGTCTTTGGACGTGACGCGGAAGACCGAACGGGTTCCTGGATGCACAATCATCCAATCCTGAAGCGAACGCGGATGCGGTGCCGCTCCCTCATCCCACCAGCGGAGGTAACCGACAAAGCACTGCTCCTCGGCCGACCAAAAGATGCTGCCTCCGTCAAAGGCATTGGGTCGGTCGCTGCGCAAGGTGTTCGCATACCCTTCCATTTCTTGGAAAACTTCCCCATTGGCTGACGCCAAAAGCACCATTTTGAGGTTTCCTTTGTTGTTACGAGCCCAATGGTAGTAACGCTTTCCATCGGTCCAGGCGATCGCCTTCACACGCTCGTTGGCCGGAGTACCAGGCCGGGGGTCAAGGAATGTGTAGCACATCCCGAGTCGACGCCCCTGCGCATCTGCAATGATGTTATTTGCACGAGTCCCATCAAACTCGATCAATCCGAGTTCTGGCTTTTCCCAGTGGATGCCATCGCGACTCCGAGCCAAACACAGGTAACTGCTTTCTCCGTCCACCCGCACATCAAGTCCACGGTAGAGCATCCGGTACTCTCCATCGAGATAGTAAATCGAGCTGATGTACAGTGCGTCGCCTTCCCAAGGACGATCCGACCGAAGGGCTACTCCTGCGGATTGAGATTCATGCTGAACCCACGCCAATCCCTTCGTCGAACTCACGAGCGATCGATCAACCAAAAGTTGCCAATCTTGGCCGGGATTGCGCGCTGCCGCGTGACCAGCGCTTGCGCAGGTGGAAGCGATCAGCCCGCAGATCAAGACGCGCGCGACTCTCAACCGCCAACGGCCACCCCAGCCATGCATTGAATCCAAAGTGAGAAGTTGTAGGTTCATATTGAAATCACTGTGTTCCTTCGTTTCTCCACCAACGCAGTTCCATCGCGCCATAGTCAGCCACTGCAGCAAGATCTGCTCGTCCATCACCATCGAGGTCAGCGATGACGACTTGATTCACGTTGGGCCAATTCGATTTGACGGTCTCTTTCACCCATCGCGCTGAGGGATCTCCGGAATTTCGAAAAACCGAAACCTCCCCTGGCATGAAGCCGATGGCCGCGACGTCGAGAGCGCCATCACCGTCCAGGTCCCCTATCGCCACATCAGTCGCTGAACGTAATTGCCCAATGAGGTGTTTCTTCCACTGCACTCGGCCTTCGACGACGTCGCCTTGCTCGTACCAAATGATCGCACCCGCACGAGGTTCGCCTTCAGGTCGATTGCCGTATCCGCCCCAGGCTAGAACGACATCCAGCCGCCCATCTCGGTTGAGATCGGCAAACTTCATGAACACCGGCTCACGCTCGCCTCCCGGTGTGAGATCAATGATGTTACGTTTCCAGGGCTGCTGAGACGGTTTCTGGGGACACTGATACCACATCACTGCACGCGAGGTGCTACTGGTGGCAAGAAGGTCCATCCGACCATCACGATCGATGTCTCCGGCCAAAACCGCTGTTGCATGAGCAAAGGCACTGTCGATTACGTGTCCCGCCCAGTCTTCACGGTCGGTACGTCCTGGATTCTTGAACCACTTGAAGCCTTCACCCAAACGCCACCCCGCGCCGGCAGCATCCAGCCATCCGTCACCATCAAAATCGGCCAACGTGACATCGACCGCCCCCAACATCGTGCCTTTGGCAATGAATCGTTTCTTCNNCGGTTCACATCATTCCGCGCGATAAACCTGCGGGTGAAACCACCCTTTCCGTCATTTTCAAACCAATACACATGACTATTACGCAATCGAGGGCTTTTGGAAACGGCCGGACGGTTGTTCCCGGGCCAGTCCACTATCGATTCCAGGTCTTCTCCCGAAAACGGTTCCGTCTGCACAAACGCTGCTGTATCCGCCACGGTGAGGTCTAGGTGCCCATCCCCATTCACATCGATCGCTTGTAATCCGAAACCGTAGGAAAAATCGTTCCACACGAGGTGTTCGGAAAAACGCAATGCTGGCCCCCGAGCGGCAGCACCGGGATCAGGCGGTTCAGGCGCGGCCGTCACCGGGTTTAAGAAACAAAAACCGGCGACAGAAAAGAAGCAGACGCGAGCGAACGTTTTCATGGTACAAAAGTAAGCGTCACGCGCCGTCGAGTTGGGCCGCGGTGAGTTCATTGAGGAGCGGTTCCCCTTGAACCAAGCGCTCCACATTGGAGGAAAAGATTTCCCACAACCGGGTTCCGAAGTGGGCGCTAAGGCCAGAGCCCGCAATATGCGGGGTAAAGATCACATTGGGAAACTTCCAGAGCGGATGATCCGGCGGCGTCGGATACAGGTAATGTGTGTCCAACGCCGCTCCGGCGATCCACTGCTCCCGGAGGGCACGTAAGAGTGCTGCCTGGTCGACTATCGGGCCTCGCGCCGGGTTGAGCAAAAAGGCACGTGGGGGCAACGCCTTTAGTTCACGCTCACCAATCAATCCCTCGGTCGCCTTCGTCAGCGGTAAAGCGAGAATCAAGAAATCCAAATCCGTGAGAAACGCTGTTTCCTCGCCGGGATGAAAGACCCGGTCCGGCAGCCGACCATCGGGGTCGCCCGTTCCAGGCACACTGTAAACATTACCGCGCGGACCGATGGGGCCGCGGGTAAAGACGTGTACGCGCAAACCGAGGTGTCGGCACAGGCGGGCGGTTTCTCTGCCGATGCCCCCGTAGCCCCANNAGATCCCAAGTCCCCGCCTCTTGGTTTCGAATCATCTGCCTCAAATCCCGCGCTAAAGCCACCATCATCGCCACATTCCACTCGGCAATAGGAACATCAAAACAACCGCGTGAATTCGTAGCACGGATACCACGATCGTTGAGACGCAAAGGGAAGAGCTGGCTGTATCCGGTGGACGTGATCTGAATCCAACGCAGCTTCTTCATTTCGTCGAAGTTCGTCGGCGGCAACGCACAGAAAAGCCCTTCGGCATCACGGATCACGTCAGAGGGCAGCTCGCGCGATCTTTCTTCAGGCGGAGAGATACAGACGACCTCATGCCCAGCTTGCTGTAAACGCGCCAAAGGGCCGGGTTGCACTGCCACATCACAGACGATTTTCATGAGCGGATCACTCCTTGAGAATCTTGCCCGGCACGCTGATGAATTCTCCGCTGCCCGGTTTGAACGGATAGCGGCGCTTGATTTCGTCGGTCAGGACAATGCCTAATCCTGGACGATCGGGTGGAAGCACGTGTCCGTCCTTCATGATAAAAGCACCATCGAGCACGTCGGTGTGTAGTCCCGCATAGTCAGGAGGCACTTCGAGGATGCGGGTGTTGGACGCTGCGAAGCCCGCATGGACATTCTGCATCAGAGAGCCCCCTGCACCCCAAGCGTGGGTAGCGATTTTTCGCCCCCGTTGCTCCAGGAGTTGTGCCACGGTAAGAAACTCCCCCAGCCCGCCGGTAAAGGAGGCGTCGGGCTGTCCGATGTCGAACGAGTCTTGGTTGATGAACACGCGCCACTCGTACGTTGCAGTTAAGAACTCTCCGCCGGCGACAGGTACGGTCGTGGAACGAGCCAATTCGGCGTAACCCCACGGATCCGTGTAAGGCAAAAGCTCTTCGAAAAAGACCAGGTTGAACGGCTCCACGGCACGAGCGACGGCGAGCGCGGTTTCCAACGACCACGTGGCGCCTGGGCTATTGTCCATGTGAGCATCGAGCATCAGCCAGGCATCCGGGCCAGCGTGGGAACGCATGAACGCCACCTTTTCTGCTTCAAAATCCGCGGCTTCTTTCGTGTCTGCGGGAACAAACCAACCGCTTTCTGCTGAGAAACTACCCGCTCCCACCTTTAGACCGCGGAAACCCAAGGAAAAATAGTGGTCCATTTTACGCGCGAGTTTTTCCTTGGGATAGTTCGCAGGCCCACCCGTCGCATAACACGGCAGCCGCTCATGCTTAGCTCCACCTAGAAGCGCATGCACGGGTTGGTCCAACAACTTTCCTTTCAAATCCCACAGCGCGGCTTCGATCCCATTGATCACGGCCACGCCCAATCCCACGCGACACCCGCTATTGCCGCAGCGGTACATGCGTCGCCACAGCTCGGGGATATCATCCACCGTCTGACCCACCAGGATGGGTTTGAAAAACTCCACGACAGTCGGAACGACCTCAGGGAAAGAATAGCCGATGTAGGTTTCTCCGATACCGATGGGACCAGACTCGGTCAAAATCTCTATGAAGGCGGCGCTGCGAACTTTTCGCGCTTCCCGGAGAAAGGGATCGTTAGTACACGGTCCCGTTAACAGGGTCGTGCGGACATCTTTAATTTTCATATGCTGGTGAGCGTGGCTATGGTGCCGCTGTCATCAGAAAAGTAGTGGCCTCATCCGACCATCGGTCGGCCAAGGTGTGCGCAGGGGAGTCATCCGTGAAAACTGCCTTCAGCCCGTAGTGCGACGGGGGATACTGGGCCTCATACGCGTAGATAGCAGCGACCAAGCGCGCACAGGCTTCGCTCCCCACCCGACGATCGCCATTGCCGATCGCGAGGTAAATGCGGCGACCGGCCAGTTGACCTGCAAATTGCTCGAGAGCGAGGGCGGCAACCTCTGGCCGATCTTTCACCGCCGCAAACTCGCTTAAAAACCGCCAGTCCGTCACAGGAGCAAGCCCAGCAACAGCTCCGACTCGGGTATCTGCCGCCGCGAGTCGAAGTGCTTGGTAAGCGGACCGCGAGTTCCCGCAAACAACCACGCGTCCGGATTCCGTCCACCCTCGGCGGATACACTCGTCGATCACCGCCCGACCATCTCCAACAAAACGGACAAACGGATCATCCCCAGCGAGAAAAGCCGCACAGAGTCCATGGATGCCCTGTCCGTGACGGTCGATCCGCTCACCATGCGCAGGAACATCAAAACTCAACGCTCGATGCCCGTTTTCCAAAAACATCCGAACGGGCGCACCATAAAGCGGATCCTCAAGCGACTGATGACGGTCAGTCGCGAAGTTGAGCAGCAAAAGCGGTTTCGACGACAAACGACGCGGTTCGAGCAGACGCACATTCAAGCGTTCTCCGTCACGCGTCACCACGAAGTCAGTGGCCACTGCATCCTTCACGACATCACTGGTCGATGGAGACTTAGCGGCGCTCACGCCGCAGACGACGCTCAGCAGCGTCAGTGCAAGACGCCAGAGTCTGCTCCTGCAGAAACTGAACCGGGATAAACACGAGTCCATGACAAGAGACTCACCGCTCTGTATTAAAGTTAATCGCAAACAAACGCGGCTGTGTCTCATCCAGACGTTTGAAGTGAACGCGGAGCCGTACTGTGCGTCCCGCGAGTTCACGTAAATCCTTCCCCTTCCAGCTGACCTTGGCGTCGAAACCGTCTTTGCCTTCTGCCACGCCCTCGCCAAAACCAGGAATGGAGGTAAATGCCTGATCTGCTATCTCGACTCTGAGTCCCGAGAGACCAGACGCGTTGAGGCTGATCAGCGACCGCACGTCCTTAGGCAAAGTGATCGGTGCAGTCCACACCGCCCCCTGCGTCTTGATGGGACGCCAGTGATCTTCACCGGCGAGACTGAAGCCACCCCAACGGTCGCGCGGTATCCGAGCGAGTGCGACTGCGCCCCAATAGTTTTTGGCGATATGTTGAAACTGAATCTTTCCCGTGAGCTTTTGAAAATCTACGTTACGCCAGCGGCCGTGATAAATGAAGGTCTCATTACCGACCGTGAACATGCTGTTGGATTGATGGAGAATCGTCGGATAATTTTTCCCCGGCACCGGGTCGGCGGGAGAATCCGTGCTCTTAATGTAGGGCAGCCCCTTAACCACCTCGTCGAAGTGAATTCCATCCTGACTGACCACGAGCCCCAGGTGACAGTCGATCCCTCCTTCACCCCAATTTGGCTCACGATTGTTCCACATACCCCAAAGCCCCACCGCAACATTACCAAAAGAAGCGGCTCCGACCCCCAAGTGGACTTGGGTATAGTTCGCTCGGGGAAGTCCGTGCGTGCCGTATCCAGATTCCTCCACTGGCTCCGGCACCTTGAATGAAGGTGCAGGCTCAGGCACCCAGGTATCGAAATCCTTCGATATCCAGGCGTAACCTTGGCGACCCTCGGGGCGGTCACCTTCGGCCCATCCCCGAATCTGAGCATTCACAAAGTACAGGCCCCCTTGCTTATAGAAGGAACCGATCTCCGCGAAATTCGGCCCGCTGGCATCGTTAGGCAAGCGCCGCCAGTGAAGTCCATCTGCACTCACCGCGGTTCCGACTCGCGACATTTTGAGAACAGTATCCTGAAAACCGAAGACCATTTTGTAGCGTCGGTCAGGCCGAGGATCGTCATCATCACGAATGACGGAGACGCAGTTACTGCCTTTCAACGGAGTATCACCAATCGCGATACAGTTGTTGTCGCGGCTTCCTTTCCATTCCATCTGGCTAAGATTGGGACGGGTCCAGTTGATCCCGTCATTGCTTTCCGCATAGCATACGGGGCTTATCCCGAACTCATCGTCACCTCCCCCCTCTTGTGCGCTGATGGTGTGCACCGCATAATACCACATACGAAACTTACCCTGATCAAAGAGCACAGTTCCGTTGAAGTGGGCAGCGCTGTTATCCGGAGCACGGGGTGATGGAGAAGGCGATAATACCGGTTCCTTGAGGACGTCGGGCTTGGTGAGAAAAAGAGCGAGATTGTACCTCAGCGGAAAAGCCCGCTCATCGATCGCCAAAAATAAAGCACTCGGTGAAGGACTCGAGGCGCTCGCGGGAAACTCGAACAGCGGTCGATCTTTTTTGGCAACCGCACCATTCAAACTCCCCCCACACCACAGACTGACGACACCGGCTGAAAGGAGCGAAACTAAGAACCGAAGACACGGGCGTGATACGTTCATGGGTAACAGCAGTTGTATACATTGAGCCAGATCGACATTCGATCGGCTCGATTTCCTGCCTACCTGATCCGCATCCAGGCCCTCTTGCGGCCTTAACCCCTCAAGACGTTTGTCTCTTAGAAAACCTATCCGGCGGAAATCTCACGGTCTGGATGCATAACAGGCATTCAAGAATACATGAGATACTTCTTTGTACACATTGCGTGTCGACGGGAAGCCAAATCTTTCTCCAACACTAATATTCATGCCGAACCTGCGTCAGGAAGAGTAAGCAGNNGGACCCGTTGGGTGGCTTCGTTGCTTCGAGCGATCATGTCCTTAATCGTAGAACGAATGATCGCTTGAAGATGGTCCTCCATCGCGGACCGCGCGCCGGCTACGTCTCTAGCCACAATAGCGTCAAAGATGGTTTGATGGCTTTTGCATACGGCCGTCCAGCGGGGCTTATTCCAATAGTTATCCCTGTCTTGTCGGCGGACCAGACTCTGGCTCACACAGAGCGCCTTCTTAATGACGTTGAGCCGAAGAATTTCCTTCTTTATCAGGATGTTACCCGACGCCTCCAGGATGGCTAGATGGAAGAGGGTATCTTCTTTAAGGACTTGAGCCGCGAGGTCCTTATCTTCGCCATCCGAGGCTACTAGTCGGTCGGTGATCTCACGCATCCGCTCAAACGCACCTTGGATGCCCGCTAAGCTAAGCTCATCCCAGCTCTGTGCCGCCAAACCAGCCGCATGGCACTCCAGCGCCACCCTCAACTCGCAAAGATCCTTAAACTCCCGCGGCTCGATCTTTTTAACGCTCGCACCAGCCCTTACACCGATCGAAACGAGTCCATCTACCTCCAACATGCGAAGCGCATCGCGTATCGGGGTACGACTCACCCCAATCTTTTCTGCCAGTGGTGCAGTAAGAAGCTGATAACCAGGTTCGTATTCGCCATTCACAATCCCTTTTTTTATGAATTCGTAGGCGACAATGGTGCTATTTTCTTCGTCCATGTGAAAGTTGCTTCCTCTATGTATACATATCGGCAATTCTCAAGCGAATAGCTGCCCATCAAGTATGCATCGAGCAATCTATTGCCTGGTAGNNGATAGGGCGTGGTGCCTAACAAGACACCTAAACGGATGCTTTGAGGGACGTCACCGCCGCGCGACCTGCGAGGTAACCCGTGGTCCACGCCGCTTGAAAATTGTATCCCCCGGTGATGCCGTCGATGTCCAGCACTTCACCTGCGAAATGAATCCCGGCGCAGCGCCGGCTTTCCATCGTGCGGAAATCGACCTCGTTGAGCGTCACACCACCGCAAGTGACAAACTCTTCCTTGTTCGGACTTTTTCGGGTCACCTCGAACTGCGCCTGGGTCACCTGTTCCGCCAGCAACGCCAGCGCCTCGTTTGAGGTTTGCGACCATGTCGTGATTTCTCCGATACCGGCTGCAGCAACGAGTCGCGCCCAAAGTCGGCCCGGCACAGGAAACGGAGAACTTCCCGAAACTTGGCGGCGCGGAGTTTCGTTCCGTGCACGGATCAAGGCACTGCGCGCGGTCTCGCGATTGAACTCAGGCGAAAAATTCACCGTCAGGGTGAAACGGTAATCACAGGCTGCGAGTTCACGCGCGCCCCACGCGGACAGTTTAAGTACCGCGGGACCGCTCATGCCCCAATGCGTGATTAACAACGGACCGCGTTCGCGCAACTGCGCCGCCTCGACCTGCGTAGCCGCATCCGGGACCGTCAAACCAGAGAGCTCTGCCAAGCGCGGATCGTCGATGTGGAACGTGAAGAGCGAAGGCACGGGCGCCTCGACGGTGTGACCCCAGGCTTCAATCATGGGAATGAGCGCCGTGTTCATCCCACCGGTGGCTAGAATCACCCGTTGCGCGGTCATCGACTCACCCGTCACCAAGGTGATCTGAAAACCAGCGCCAGGCGCGGGGTGTTTCGCGCCAGCAGAAATCGCTATCGTTTGGTCTGCAGATAAACCCATCGGCTGGCACGCAGCAATACCGCAGCCCGTGCGTATCCGCACTCCTGCCTTGCTCGCGGCATTCATCAATGCAGCGACAATGGTTCCGGAGTCATCCGTGATCGGAAACATGCGCCCGTCTGATTCGGTCTTTAGCGTCACTCCCCGCGACTCATACCAGGCTATGGTATCCTTGGGTCCGAAGCGGTGAAAGGCTCCCAGCAGCTCGCGGCCTCCACGCGGGTAACGTTTGACCAACTCCTTCGGTTCAAAACACGCATGGGTGACATTGCAACGCCCCCCGCCCGAGATCCTAACCTTCGCCAGCAAATGCGCGGTGGCTTCCAACAACGTAACGTCGCATGCCCCCGGCGAGAATTCCGCAGCCGCAATGGCTGCGAAGAATCCAGCGGCTCCTCCCCCAATCACTACGATGTGCGGACGTGGCATCGGAGGATCTGAACACGATCTCCCCATCTTTTCCAACCGTGCATTCGGCGAATCTACTCGGCGACCAACGCACGCTTTAAACTCCAGAACCACCATAACTCATCCACACCTGTGAAACGACGGGTCTCTAAATTGCAATGCCGACCCACTCAGGGGTCGGCACTGGTTTTAAACGGCGCACCGCTGCGCCGCCTGCCAAACGAGGGAGAAGTCTTACTCGTCTTTCTTGCCCTTCTTGCCGCCACCTTTACCACCGCCCATCTTTGCACCCATTTCATCGAACTTTGCCTGCTGCTCAGGCGTGAGGACGGCGCGAATCTTCGCCGCGTGAGCTTGGCGAATCTCGCGCATCTTTCCACGTCGAGCATCTTCTGCCACTGAGGTGTCGTCCCGAAGAGCCTTCATCGCGGCAGCTTCATCGGCGACGATAGCTTTGACCTTTTCCTTTTGAGCGTCAGTCAGGGCGAGGGCTTCCGACATCATTTTCAAGCGGTCGCCCGGACCACCGCCCTTGCCCTTCCCATCTTGGGCATGGAGAGCCGGAATGCACCACGACGCCAGGAGAGCACCAATGACAACAAACAGCTTAAGCGATTTCATAACAACCAGTAATATAGGTTTGAGGAACGTTTAAATATGCTGAGGTTAACACCGTATGAGACGCGGAACGTCAGATAAAGTTACAGCGCTCACATCACGATGACACTGGAGGAGTTGATCGGCTTAGCGGAGGTAACCGTCCAAAAGACCGTCAAACGGCTGCCCGCCGAGCTGCGGCCGCTTGCTGAATCCGTGCCAGTCGTCTACCATGATTGGCCTAGCGATGAGATTCTCGGCAGCGAATTTGAGCCCGATATTTTAGGTATGTTCGTGGGGCCTGCACACGGTACAGATCTGACCGAAACCAGCGCACTCCCTGCACACGTCTTGCTCTTCGTCGAGAACATCTGGGATTACGCCGAGGCCGATCGAGATGCCTATATCGAAGAAGTGCGTCTCACCTACCTTCACGAATTGGGCCACTACTTCGGCTGGGACGAAGACGAGATCGCCGCCCGGGGTCTCGATTGACGCAATGGGCGAAACGCACGGACTGCCTTATCACAAATCTTATCGCGCCATAATCCCGCGGTACCTCACTGCGTACAACCAAAAGCCGCACAGGTGCGATTCACTCAATGAACTACCGAATAACAATTTAACTCATTTAAGAAGGTTTCGCGGTTATGGGAGAATCTCCCGTAGCTTCGCAAAGCGCACCCAGTTCGGAAACAACCCCCCTCAAACCCTGTCCGGCGCTACGTGTTTGCAGGTCTCTGGAAAATTTCTCCCCCTAGGGCCTTCCTCGGCAGTCAGCGGGAGGCCGGTGTTCCTCGACGGCTGATTCCGGCGTTCACGGTGTTAGCTATTCTCTTTCTCGTCGCGCTCGAAAGTGCGCTGCGGGCCCAGAACTCGTCTTCAGTGGCTCCTCCCCTCCTCCCTGGCGCTCGGCCAGGAGCCATGCTGTCGGCGGAAGACGACGCCTTTTTGGAGGAACTGCAGCGAGCCTCCTTTCAATTTTTTCTGGAGCAGAGTCATCCCCGCACAGGCCTGGTCCGAGACCGCGCTCGCGCAGACGGCTCACCTTCTGAAGGCATGGCCAGTATCTCCGCTTCGGGGTTCGCACTGAGTTCCTGGGCACTTGCCACGCATCGCGGCTGGGTTACCCGGGCCCAAGCATTGGACCGCGTTCGCCTTTCACTTCGCTTCCTGGCTAATGAGGCGCAGCGTCATCGCGGCTTTTTCTACCATTTCATGGAAATGGATACCGGGAAGCGCGCCTGGCGCTGCGAACTTTCCTCCATCGATACCGCGCTGTTTTTGGCCGGCGCGATTGTCGCTCGTGAGTATTTTCGCGATCCCGAGATCACCGAGCTCGTCAACCGTATTTACCGGGAGATCGATTGGCAGTGGTTCTTAAACGGGGGTAAGACTGTTTCGATGGGCTGGCATGACGAAGCGGGGTTCTCCCGCTTCCGCTGGGTGAGTTATTCCGAGCACATGATGATGAGCATGCTAGGCCTAGGCGCGCCCGCGAACGAACTTCCCCCAGAGTACTGGCGCGCCTGGATCCGACGTCCCGCCGGCTCGTATGGCCCCTATCATTACATTCAAGGTCCCCCTCTTTTCATCCACCAATTCGCCCACGCCTATGTGGATTTTCGCGGCCAGCGTGACGCCTATGCCGACTACTATCAGAATTCTGTGCTCGCCACCTTAGCCCAGCGACAGATGTCGCTCGACCTTCGCTCGGAGTTTCCGAGTTGGAGCGAACGCCTGTGGGGCGTGACGTCCTCGGATTCTGTCAATGGCTATAAAGCGTGGGGTGGCCCGGCTCGTACCGTGGAGTTCAATGCACTTGACGGCACCGTCGTGCCGTGTGCCACCGCCGGCTCCTTGCCGTTTGCTCCCACAGAAACGCTGATGGTCTTACGCCACATTCGAGCCGTCTACGGTGATCGCACGTGGAAAAAATACGGCTTTGTAGACGCCTTCAATCCGGAGACCGGCTGGGTTAATCCGGACGTGATCGGTATCGATGTAGGCATTACCATCATGCAAGCGGAGAATGCGCGTTCGGGATTCTTCTGGGCGCTCTTTACCCCGACGCCGGAAATCCAACGGGCTTTCGCTCGAGGCGGATTCGTCTCCAAATCACGTACCTTCTCTTGGCCTGATCAAGAACGCCTGCGCTCCCTAGCCGCATCGGCCTGGAAATCCATCGAAGCAGTGCCCGTCACGGCAGATACCATGGGGCTACGGTTGACAGCGATTCCGGCCGCCCAAGCTCTTGGACTTCTTCCCGGGAGCGAAGCGGTCAAACGTGCACGCGCCTTGCTGGCCTCGCCTCCGCAGCCGCAGAACGATGTGGCCGCAGCGACGTATTCCTCGGGATTAGTCACCCTGCGCCAGGCGATTCCAGCATTGGCTCCAGAAGCTAGCCGGCATCTGGCCATGGTGAAATGGGAAACGCTTCCCCTCACCTCGATGCAGATCGGCTCCGCTAGTCGACTAGCCGCTTTCTTCCGAATCGCTTCAGGGACCAGCGAGCCCGCGCTTTGGGGTCAGCTCTCCCGTGTGCCAGAAGCACGTGGTGCCGTTTATATTTTGACACCAGTCTCCGTTGCGGACCAATTGCTGCCAGGACTTTGGTTGGAAGAAAACTCCGTGATCTCCGGAGCCTCCGCCTCTCAATTAGCCTATAGCTTAGCGCTGCCCGTGGACGGAGCACTCCCTCCGCAATCACTGCCTGATGTGCTGACACTTGCCTTAATGCTACAGCACTTTCCCGCTGAGGTGCTCAAGCGAACGCATGCCATGCCATTCAGCCAAAATTGGCTAGAGGCGGCCGCACCTGCGGATCGCGCTGCGTTGTTAATCAGCTTAGCCAATGTGCTGGTACCCGACTGCGTGCGTCAGTGGTTTCAGCAAGACCCGCTAGTAAAGTCAGCACGGACGGGCATTCCGGAGTTCACGCAGGCGCCCTTCGGTCGTAACACTTCCATGATCTGGCGACATGAACTCGCTGGCCCGTGGGTGGAGTCGCCAGAACGTCGTACCATCGCTTCGTCCGCGACTCTACCACGTGAAAAATGGCGGTGGAACACCCTTGCGGGTTTGGAGTTCAAGGACTCTCCCGCGGATGTGCGTCCGGACGACCCCGTCCTCGAACTCCGGTTCGCGTTCACCTGGGACAATGAAGCACTTCGGTTCCATGCCGAGACCACGGACATGCCTCCGGACGGGAAGCGCCCGGCGGATCGCCGAGAATTTGTGGAGCTTCTCATTGATCCTCGCCAGGATGGTTTTATTTGGCGTGGCCCAGAAGATCTACAGTTTGTCTTTCGCTCAACCGGCGAGTCGTGGGAGTGGAGTAAAAATCGTGCCGTTCCTGCGACCATCCAATTGACCGATCGTGGCTACACCGTCGACGCCGTGATTCCCTGGTCACAGTTAGGACTGACCCCATCACGTGGTTTGGAATTTCGTGTGAGCGCCGCGGTCGCCACGGATGGCCGCTACGAATGGGAGCCCTCGCTTAAACTCAACTGGAGGTTTTTTAAACAGCGAGACGATCGCTACAGTCTCGGCCTGCTTCGACTCGACTGATCCTCCCGCGCCCAGTCCCCCTTTTCCGATTTCGCTTCCGAGCGACCCGCTCCAGCCGGTGTTCCTGTGTCCAGCTCAGCAGCTAGCACGCTAAAAACAAAAACGAACACCCCATGAAAACCCGTCTCCTCGTTATCCGAGGCTCAGCGCTAGCAGTTGTGCTGACTCCACTCGTCGTGGCCCAATCAGTCACTTCTCCCCCTCCGCCTCCCGCAGTCCCACCCCCTCCGCAAGATCAGCCGATCATTCTAGAAAGCGTCAAGGTCAACACGGATACAGATCGTGGTTATATCGCCGTGGATTCGCTCGCAGGTGGACGGACCAATACTCCGATCAAGCTCACCCCAGCCGCGATGTCGTCGCTCACGCGTACTTTTATCGACGACCTCGGAATTCAAAATGTGCGTGACGCACTCAAGTGGTCACCCAACGTCGTCCCAGCAGATCCCAACGCTGGCAAGGGCTTTGGCGGCGCCGCCTTTCATGCGTGGTCGTTTAATTTTCGAGGTGCTGGCGCGGGTCAACAAGGCGGCCCCGGACCGACTCGGAACTACTTCTCGTTCTATCAAGACGCTGACGCCTACAACATCGAGCGCATTGAATTCGACCGCGGGCCCAACTCTATTCTCTTCGGCTTGGGCACAGTCGGCGGTACCTTGAGTACCTATACGAAAGTGCCGCGGCGCGACAAAGACTTTGTCACTCCCCAAGTCACTTTCGACAGCCACGGTTCGGCCCGATTCGAAGTCGACATCAATCAACGTCCGAGCGACGTCCTTGCCTTGCGAGTTAACGCGTTGATGGATGACAATAAAGGATGGCGAAACAATGACCTCAACGATCGGCGAGCCTTAGACATCGCTCTTCTCTACACTCCCACACCCAGGACATCCCTCCGCGTCGAAGGTGAAATCGCGAGCGTGGAAAGAACGCTGATTTCTACCACGATTGCGGATAAAAGCTCAGGATGGGATGGGCTAACCTCCTCCGAAACATTTGGAGCCACCCCGACCGGTTTAGCACGCTCCGAGCCTATCCAACGTGCCGGCTCTTGGGGCGATTGGCTCAAGCCCTANNCTCCTCAACTTTCCGGCGACCGCTCGCTGACGGGATGGGACGGCGGTTGGGCGAGCACCACCAGCCTCGCGACCTCCACCTCGCCTTTGAATTACCAACCCCACAAGGGTTGGTATCCGGACGAAATTCGCCTCCTCAGTGAAACCACTTACTCATCCACCGCCGCCATTCCCGTTCTCCCCAGCAGAGAATGGACCTACGGTCATGGACTTTCCGATACGAACTACCGCAACCTTACGGTTTTTTTCGATCAAAAGTTCACAGAGAGCTTGGACATATCCCTGTCGTTTTACCGTTACGAGGATGATCAAAGCGCCAAAGACTACGAAGGTACGGCCGGAGCTGCGATCGATATCAATCGACAGTTACCGGATGGGTCACCGAATCCCAACTACGGAAAAGCGTTCGCTGACTTTTTCCTGAGCAAACAACATCAGTCACGCACGGCGACTGAAGCCCGCGCGCAGCTGAATTATCGCTTCGACACAGAAATTTTTGGGATTCCCTGGAAACAGCTTTTCAGCGTTTCGACCTCCATGAAGGATCTGAAAATTTCCGCCCGTCAGTATCTCGGTCAGGTGGATGTTCCCTTCTCGAATCCTGCGGACTGGGCGCAAAATGTGGTTTGGGGACGGCTCTATTTGGACAATCCCAATCAGCTGATGAATGCACCGACCGAGGTTATCAACGGTCGCAGGATTCTCTACCTGCCTAAAGCCGACGGGTACTGGTTCGATTTCGATGACACCTTCAAACTACGCGACGTCGCCGTCATGTCGCACTCGAGGTTCTTCAACGATAAATTGAGCATTCTTGCAGGTGCTCGCCAGGATCGTTACAAAGAAAACCTCCGGGAACTGCGGCGAGGGCCGAATCTCACCGACAACCTGTCCTACGAAAGTCACCGCGGCACGACCTATTCGGCCGGCGCCGTCTACTACTTTCACTGGCTGGGAGCCTTCGTGAACTACTCGGAAAATTTTCAACCGCCCAACCCCGGTTCACAGCCCCTTCTGAGCGGGCAGCGCCCAGATCCCGAAACGGGTGAAGGCTTGGAATACGGTCTACGTGTCTCCACCGGCGACGGAAANNTATACGCGACCCTTAGCCGTTACGACACCAAGTCGAAAGGACGCCTGGTGGAGAACCCCGTAGGATTCCGAGCGGTTTGGGACCGATTTTACAACGAACAACCCAACCTACCTCGCGACACGACACGAACAGGTCTCTCCTATTCGGATACAACCTCGCTGGATGTCACCGGATACGAGTTCGAAGTCACCGCCAACCCCACCGAAAGCGTTCGTTTGCAGGCGTCCTTCGGCAAGCCAGACGCACGAATCGTCGACTACTATCCGCAGTCCCGAGCCTATTTCGCCACCCATGAAGCGACCTGGGCAGCGGTGAACAGCGCTGTCGTGAACACCGAGGTGGCCAACGTGAGAGATAAACTCGACCAGTCGACGCCGGGTANNAAGGCTTCTCGGTTGGCGGAGGCGCTTCGCGCATTGGTCGGACCTATGCGGCCACGTACGACGGACAGCGTTACTTCGGCTCGTCCATCACGACCACCAGTTTGGTGCTGGCTTATGAGACGCGTCTTGGTCGCTTCCCGGCCCGGATCGCCCTCAACGTCGATAACGTTCTGGACGAAGATGACCCCATCGTAACCAGCTACCACTCGCAGTACGTGGATCGTTCGGGGACACACATCCGCGAAAATTACTCGTTGCTAGCACCACGCACCTACCGCTTATCGATGCGCCTTAGTTTCTAAAAATCGGGCAATAAACGCTCCTCCCTCCCCGACGCCACGGCGATCCCCTATCAGGATCGCCGTTTTTTATGGGCACTCCCCAATAGCAACGATCCCCAAAGTCCGAGGACCTCCAATCACCCGGCAGACACCTATCGCAACGCGGCACGGACCGCCCTGCTCGACGGACATTCCCAGGCTCTGCGGCTACCGTCTCCTTGACCGTATGCGTGCTTGGTGGCTGGCCCTTCCAGCTGGAAAATGCCATGGGATTATAAAAACGCGGTTCAACGGGCTTTACGCAGCCGATAGCCTCCAGGCATTTGTAAGAGCCCGTCGCCTTTTGCCCCTACCGCGACAAGGGTTGTGCGGTCGGCTGTGAAAAACGCTCTTCACATTCCATGAACCGCCCTTCGCTCTCGCTGTCTCCGTCTTTCAGCGAACCGCGCTCACTCCACACTTCCCAAGTCTTTCGGGCCGTGCATAGTCCGTGGTTCGCCCCTCACTTTCTATGATTAAAAAACTCCTCCTCTGGGCCTGCACGCTGGGACTCGCCACCAGCGCGGCTTTCGCTTCGAAGCCACTGACCCGCAAGGACTGCGTGACTCGCATCGAATCCTGCGAGGCGATCCTGCGTGAATTTCAAGCCGATCCGGCCACGGCAATTCCTGCCTCGGTTCTCAAGCGTGCGACCGCGATTGTCATTACCAACCAATTCAAAGCTGGGTTCGTGATCGCCGTTAAAGACGGTTACGGTGTGCTCTTGCTCAAGAAGAGCGATGGTCAATGGAGTGTGCCCGGATTGATCAATGCGGGTGAAGCCAGCGTCGGCTTCCAGGTTGGAGGGAATGCCATTGAAACCATCTACGTTTTCACCGAACCACGCACGCCCCGCCTTCTCTTTTCACAACGCTTGAACGTCGGAGCCGATGCGCAAGCTGTGGCCGGTCCTCGTGCCGCCGAAGCCGAAAGCACGTCNNACTTCCGCAAGCATCCGGTCCTCGTTTACACCAAAGCTCGGGGCTTGTTCGCCGGAGCAGCGGTCAAGACGGGTTTCCTTTCTCGCGACGACAAGGCCAACCAGATTTTGTACGAAACCACCTACAACACTCCCGAAGTGGTCGACTCCGATTGGGTGACGCCTCCTTCCGAAGTACAGCCCTTGATGGCTTACGCCCGCTCGATTACCCAATAATCTTTTGGGTCTGACAGCAGCCCTCCCGGCCAACCCGGTGAGGGCTCTTTTTTTGTCCCGATCTCAGGCCTGACGAACATCTTGAAGATACCGAATCAACCGAGCGATCACCGCATCCGCGATCAGCATCTGGGCATCCACGCGGCTGGCATGAGGCGCCTCGNNTGAGCGAGCGCCCACCAGGCAAAGGGCTCCTCTACGCCATCCCGAGGCGAGGGTTCCGCCCATCCCGTCGTCGCCACCCCGAGATCACTGTCAAAAAGCCGGCATACTCCCCACGCCATCTGCTCGGCCACCAGCGCTGACACACATTGACACGCCTCGGCTTCCCGTCGGTTGACCCCGAGGTGACGCACCTTGCCCTCAAGCGTGTAAGCAGTGATCCCGCCCAGAAAAAACTCCGAAGACCCGGTGTGTGCGGTTGCCCGGGCTTGAACTCGCCCACTGGTCACGCTTTCAGCCACACCCAGCGTCCACTGAGGCGGGCCTCGGAACAGATCTTTGAGGGAACTCACGTGACAAAAGGACTCAATTCGAGGGTCAAGGTTCCTAAACCTGGTTTCTGTATCTCGTCAGGAGTCGCCCGACAATCCTGGAAAGGTAAACCGCATTAGAGTGCCAACTCCAGTCCCACGGGACAATGGTCGCTTCCCATCACGTCAGGGCTGATCCAGGCTTTTTTCAAAGCCGGGCGCAGTTTCTCCGACGCCACGAAGTAATCGACGCGCCATCCGATGTTTCTTGCCCGACAATTCATCATCTGACTCCACCAGGTGTAGTGACCTGGTCCCGGAGTGAAGTGCCGGAACGT
>DKKJ01000124.1 GCA_002455175.1 Opitutaceae bacterium UBA6669 | reverse complement strand
ACCATAAGCCGCTTCATGATATTGAGTCTGATTATCTCATTCTTCATCATCCGGTTACCTGAGGAATTAATGATTGCGAGATGGAAGCGGACGTCCTGCTTTAGAAGTTCCGCCCACAGGGCGGAATGCTCCCCTGGCTCATTCATAAGAGCCGTGAGTTTTCGCAACCCTTCGAGCGCATATTTGATCTCGGCAAGCTGCGCAGGACTACGGTGAGTCGCGGTCAACGCAGCACACGAGCCTTCAAGCACGAGGCGAATTTGGCAGATCTCGCGATACTCTCTGAGATCCATTGTCTTAACCGCGGCTCCCACATGGGGATTAATAGTCACCAGGCCCTCGGCACTCAATCGTTGAAGGGCCTCTCGAATTGGGGTCCGCCCGATTTGCATCTCAGCAGCGAGCGATTCCGGGAGGAGCGGGTAACCCTGACCGAATTCCCCGGACACAATTTTTTTTCGAATGTACTCAGCAGCGAGTTCAGAGCTGATTTTCTTCACTTGAGGATGCGCCCGTATACAGTTTTCAGCACAAATATACGATTAGGCATCGGCCGTAAGGCAATTCTCAAATGAGAGCGGTGAGGTAGCGAGGTAGCAGAAACTGATCCAACTAAGCTCGCTCTTACGGCGAAGGCCGCTGCGAGGTGTTAGGAGGCTCTGCAATTCAGCACAGACTTATGACGTTCGCCCTCCTTAAGCGCTAAATCCCTGCTCGAACTGCGCGCAACGGGTCAAAAGGGGCCACCACGGAACATCATTGAAAGAGGCTAACGAGCACGAGATACCACGCGCCCAGCAACGTGGTCCCGGCGAAGGTTACAACTCGTCTCTGCGAGCNNTTCGCGATTCCGTGTTCGATATGTTTATCCGTCACCATCCAGGTTCCCTGCGAAAGCGAAACGAGGAGATACGCACCGACCAGCGTAGCCACTCCCCCGACGAGGTAAACCGCGCGCCCTTTCCGCTGCGAGCGAGACACGGCTTCTGCGGACCGAGGTCGGCCCTTCCGTCGAGTACGCTTCCACCAGAGCCAACCGCCTGAAAGGGAAAGCACGCCCGGCGCGAGTCCGAGAATGAACCGGNNCCTCGCGACCATCGACCTTGCGCACCACCGCGCCGGAATACGGATCAAGGGTGATAAAATTGGCCGAGCGAACGTGGCTTTGCTGGACCAGCGGGCTAGGAACGCTTCCCCGAAAAATCACCGCAGCAGTCACATTGGTCGGGAAGGTAATCCCGGTGACCGTCAAATCAGGAAACGCTTCGCGCGCCTTGGCCAGCAAAGTCTCGACGGTCAAGCGCGCGTCGGCAGTCAACGCGGTGGAAGCCGATGGTAATTTCGATCCTACCGCCCGCTGCGCTCCTCCACCGTCTTCCGCGTTCNNAAAGACCGCTCCCGTAACGCCGATCATCACATTGAACACGAGCGACCAAACACCCACGAGTTTGTGCAGGTCGGACCAACGCGTGCGCTCTCCCGATCCCTTCCAACGCAGGCGAAACAAATTTTTGACCCAACCCCGATAGATCCAAAGTTCGGTGATACACGAGAGGACCAAGGTGACGCCGAAAACACCCACGAACACCCGCCCCCACAATCCCATGAACAACCGAAGGTGAAGTTGCCGAATGAAATTCCTAAGCGTGGAGGTGTAAGCCGACGAATAGTCGCGGTCACCTCGGACCACTCCCGTGGCCGGATCGATAAAAACATCGAGGTTCCCGCGCTCTTTCACCTGAACCTTGGCGACATGTGCAAAGGCGGGCCGGTCTGAAACATTAAGCGCCGTCACTCGCCCCCCCGGATACGCAGACTTCACGTTCGCCAGTACAGAATCAATATCCGCGCGACCGGTTGCGGTGTTGGCTGGCACTCGCAGCGCCGGCGTTACCAACCAATCGATCTCCTCGATAAAAACCGCCACCGCGCCGCTGGTGCCGATGATCATCATCAACACCCCGGTCGCCATCCCCAACCACACGTGCCACTGGAATAGGGTCTTAGTTTTCACCGAAGATTGGAAACACGCCTCCCGTTAGAAGCGGTAAATCGCCGTCAACATAAAGGCACGGGGCGTTCCAGGAAAATGTCCATCGGTACTAAACACACTCTTTGAATACACCTCATCGAACACGTTCTCACACTTGAGGCTGAACTGCACAGGTCCATACCGATAATAAAGAGCGGCGGTGTAAATCGTGTAAGCGGGTCCAGGAAAGTTCGTGGCACCAGCAAAGTTGGGACGCGTCCCCACATGGCTAAGTCCCGCACCAAAACCAAGCTTGGTCTGTGGAAGATTATACCGCGTCCACACTCCCCCTTTATGACGCGGCGCATTGGGAAACCGGCTTCCGATAGCGGTACCAAAAGCACCCGCGTCGGTTACTTTGGCGTCGTTGTAAGCATAATTGGCCGTGGCATTCCAGTGCGGGGTAATCTGTCCCGTGAGATCGACCTCGAAACCTCGGCTGGTCACCTCGCCTACTGGCAGCAGCCAAGTTGACGGCACACCCGGACGCGGGTCGCGTTCCAGAAGGTTAGTCTTCCGAATATCATAGATGCTCGTGGTGAGGCCCAAGCGCTTGTCCAAAAACTCGAACTTCAACCCCGTTTCCCACGAGTAACTTTCCTGCGGAGGGAAAGGCCCGTTGCGATCTTCGTCACCCAAGGTTTGGGGTTTGAGGCCCATCGCATAGCTAACGTAAGCCGCGATATCCGGTTGGATCATGTAAACCAAACCACCACGATAAGTGAAAACGGCATCGTCAAACTGGTCTACGCTCGGACGCGTCCGCACGTCTTCGAAATACTCGTAACGCAATCCCGCCAGCACGTGCCAGCGTTCGCCAACAGAAACTTGGTCCTGCAGGTAATAGCCGACCCGTGATTTCTCGGTATCGTTAGGTGTGATACCTGCCAGCGAAATATCGTACATCGAACCTGAGCTCAGGCCGTAGATCGGATTTCGGACGTTGATGGGCACCACCAACGACTGATTGATTGTTCGTGTACGGAAGACCCGCTGAGCCCGGTAGTACTCAACTCCGGTCAACAGTTTGTGCTGGGAGCGAAGGAAATCGAAGTCGGCAATCAGGTTCACCGCCGCAGACTCCTCATACATATTGCGAAGCTGATGGCGAAACTCACGCGCCCAGATTCCGGTGGTTTCGTTGTACGTATTCGGCTCATGGTAGGCCTGCGGCGCCTCGCTCTCAAAATAGCGATAATAACTATTGAGTCGTAGATTGCCCGAAAACACGTGGTCGAGCTGCAGATTGAATACCGTGGTTTCCAAGTCCTGAAGATCCGTCGCCTCGGCGGCGTTGAAGTCAACCGAGCTCACAAACCCGTTCTCCGTGAACGGGATTCCGCGTAGGCGTGCGCCACGAGCCTTGCTGTCTATGTATTCAATTTCTCCCGTCAAACGCGTCGCAGGCGATATCACCCACGTGAGAGCGCCACTGAGGTTAAGAGCCTCGCTGTGAAAATTGTCCCGAAATCCGTCCCGCTCGTTGTAGCTGAGATTGGCCAAATAGAGAAATCGCTTCTTGGCATCGAGCGGTCCGGTCACCGAAGCCTCGCCGCCAATTAGGCCCCAACTACCGGTTCGCGCCGTCAAAGAACCGCCAGCTTCAGCCCGGGGTTTAGCGGTAACTATGTTGATCATCCCGCCTGGCTCATTGTCGCCGTAGAGCAGACCTACTGGGCCTTTGATCACTTCCACCTGCTGCACGTTGTTCAACGTGAGAATCCCAAACTCGTTGTAGGGGCTCCCGCTGATTCCATTGTAGCGGGTCTGCTCCTGCCGGAATCCCCTCGCACTNNGCCCCGCCGTAGGAGAACTCGGTCACACTTCCCATCAACGGATAAAGATCGGTGATGTCGAGTGCACCCATGTCATCGATTTGCTCGCGGGTGATCACTTGAATCGACTGCGGAATCTGGATCAGGGGCGTATCCGTCTTTGTACCAGTGATAGCGGTAGCCGCCTTGTAGGCGGAATCTTGGCGATCGGTCACTTGAAACTCCTCCAAAGCGACCCGCTCCTCCTTCGCTTGAACCGTAGACGGCATGAACGCCGCCCCCGTAGCGAGTACCATCACCAGAGAGAAAAACGCGTGAGTCTTCATATCGATGCGAACCAGTCTCACTCTCAACATGAAGTCCAGATGTCAATCAACCATCAAGACTGAGTCTCAATTGCTGCTGAGTCGCTTTTATCATAGCGCTCCAGACGGTAGTGGCTAGAATGCCTAACTATTTACCTACAGAAGGTTATACCCTATCCGTGCGTCTTTCGCAGGCGTTTCTCAGCATACAGCGTCCGCCTACTTCAGGCGATGGATTGCCAAACAATTCCCATCGGGATCAAAAACGGTAGCCATGCGGCAGGAGCTTCCTTCCCAAGGTTCGGTTTGAAAACGCACGCCTTTGCCCTTCAACCACACAACGGCCGCATCAAAATCGACGACTTCGAGAGCCACCGCCGCTCCGTGCGGACTCGGCTGCCACGCGGCGTCGATCATGCTAGTGATGCTCAGGGTGGTCGCACCGAGGTCGTACTCCACCCACACTCCTGCCTTCGACGAAAACGTCTTTCCGGGCACCAACCCGAGCACGCCTTCGTAAAACGCACGTGCACGCTCGATGTCGGTTACCGGCAGAACGGTGTAAGCGACCTCTTTAATTTGGATCATGGTCTACGACGTCCGGAGCTCTCAGCACTGTCGAGCCTGTTACGATCAAAGCCTGGTCGACCTCACCCAGGGTTCATCAGAACGAATAGCGAGCGACACGCGCCGCCCACTGCTGAACGATTCTTTGATCAATCGGGATGATTTCGTCCGCATTCATGGCCCTCAAAGCGGAAATCAATTCCTGAAGATCGGCCAGCTCCCACGTTGTGAAGGTCGCGCGCACGGCCGGGGTCAGCTCTGGAATCCAACTCGATAAGCTTTCCGCCCGGTGGATAACTTGAATCCATTTTTTAGCGACGGCAGGAAATCCCGCACACACTGCAAGCATCACTAGGGGAATCCGAAACGTTCCAGGATGGTCGGAATCGCCCAAAAATGCACTCCACTCCGGCTCGGGCACGCTCACTCGGATGAGCGAGTAGGTGTTTCCCAGCCGCTTCACCGCTCGCGGAGTCCGGAACAGGGAGTGGCAGGATTTAATCGACTGAATTTCCCACGACTCCAAGCGCAGACGCTGCGGACTCGGTACGGTAGCAACGGTCTCAGATTGCTCCCGCCTGGCGGTGCTCGGCAGAGGAGTGCCGGGGTTTGCGACCTGCTCGCTGGCTTCTGGAGGGAGCGAGCGGTCACCACTCATCGAGCCAGGGCGATGCGAAGTAGCTCGAACATCAGCGCCAACCGGCTCATCCACGGACGTCCCTGATGTCGGGACACCGACCGCAGTACTCGCGGCTGCAGTCTCTTCAACGGTCGAAAAGCCGTCTCGATTCAGAATATCCACAAGCTCCTCAAACCCTCGTTTCTCCATCCGCTGAAGCTGGAAGGGCACTTGGAAAATCTTCTCGAGATAATCCTGCGGCGAAGCAATCGCCAGCGTCTCTTCACGCGCCAAAGCACTCCCCTCCTTCGCCAGAGCACCCAATTGATTCGCGTGATGAGCCAACAGGGAGCGGCGCAACCAACGAGGGTCTACCGCTACCACGACTGCGAACAATGGAAAGGCTAGGATGAGATGAACAGCTTCCAGGACTTCGACGACTCGGTCCGCACGGCATCGGTCAAGATCGTCGATGTAGAGAACGATTCGATCCAACATCGGCTGATCGTCCACACCCAGCGAAAGGTCTTGCCGAAGCAGGTGTGATAGTTGCTCAAAATCGCGGCGCACTAAACTGACGAGCCCGAGGTACTGGCGGTAGTCGCTCGCGCGTGCCCGTTCTTCGAGAAACCGCAGCAATCGACGCCCAGGTGCCAGTTCGCGCAGTTCTTCCTCGATGGCGCGCACGCGTTCCTCAGCTGCCGCAGCGACATGTTGGGCTTCCTGCTCTCGCTGGGTCAGGGCCGCCAAACGCACTTCCTCAGCCGATGCACCCGAGACCGAACGCTGACGCTCGCGCTCCTCCGTCACCTCACGAAACNNCATCATCCAGCGTGTTCAAGACATTCATTCCCCGTTGCGCCTGCGCCGAAATCCATCCTGCCACTCCTGTTACGAAAACAGTGACCTGCGTGATAACTTTAACCAGAGTCGCCAGTCGCTCGTTCGCGCCGTCGAGCAGGCTGGGGACTGCAATCCCAATCACTAGCGGTGACGCGACGATCGCCCCGAGCACTGCAAATCTCGTCCAACGGCCTGGCCCGGTCCATAGCGTGAGAAGTGAGGCACGCGTCCGTCCAGCCAGAGTGCGCACGTCATTTACCGCCGAAGAGAGGTCGGCGTACGACCGCTGAAGCCGGTCTAGTCCCAAGGATTCCGCCACATCGTGCAGCTTCTTCTGCAACGGCTCATTCCCCGCCACAAAGCGCTGCACGTTATCCAGCGTCGCCGCAACCGTCCGCTCCTGCTGTTCTCGATCCGCGCGCGCCCGCGCCAATTCGATCTCCGCCTTTTCCCGCTCACGTTTTGCTACGTCCAAAGCCTCGCGGGCGGCTGCCGCCAAAGCACTTTCTTCGGTGAGTCTTTGTTTCAGCTGTTCAATCTTTTCCTCCGGTGTATCCGGTCGCGCTGTGAGCGCTTGAAACAATTGATCGAAGATCTCGCACACCAGGTTGGCCCACAGATTCGTATCGAGGTAGTGCCAGGCGTTAAAATGAATCTGCACGACTTTGCGGCAATAAGCATCACCGTGCCGACCTGAACCTGCGGTCAGTCCCTCAATCTCCTGGTGAAGCAACCGCATGAAGTAACTTTTCCCGGAGCCCCAATCGCCAAACAACCCAAGTGAAAGCGGAAGCGGGGTCCGCCGAGCGGTCATCAGCTGCGCGAGATGCCCCGCATACACTCCCACCCCCAACGCGTCGTCGAGGGGTTGCGCCAGCGCGGAGCGATCAAAGGCCACCAAATCCGAAGCAAACGCGGCGTATCCCACCTGATAGCTTCCTCCGATCCGTTGGGAGGCCTTTTCCGATGCTGGCGTGACAGAAGTCTCTAGAGTGGAAGCGGGCGTCTCTGCTACTTCCGCCTCCGAAGCCGGTGTTCGCTCCACAAACAAAGCAGGGTACGCGGCTCTCGCTGCCTCTTCCAAACGACGCTTAATCTGCTCGGCCACCGCCGGCTCAAGCACGGTTCCACCTTCCACAGCATCCCAATTCGGAGCAGCGAAGGAAGCGCGCAACTCCTCTTCCGTAATCGCTGGCTCGGGGAAGAGTACTTGCCACTCAACCTCCACATAAAAGGCGACGCGATTAGATTGCTTCCTCCGTTGTTCCCAATGCCGTTCCTGAAAAGAACCCCGAACCACCCGGCCCCAACCCACGATTCCCGTAGGAGGCTCTTGTTGCTTGAAAAGGATGACTTCTGAACCCTCTCCAATAGTCCGTCGATACCCCGTGCTCCAAGGCGAGCGCGGGCGCCGCCCGCCCGCGAGCGCCGCGATAAAACCCGGTAGATCGGCCCAGGCAAATGTCGTCGGATCCCACGCCAAGACAAATGGCCCCGCACTCTCCTTCGCCACTGTCGGCACAGGCACCGCAAAGACCATCTCGGCATAGTTCGCCTCCCGCTCACCAGAACGGAAATCGATACGCGGGGCATCAAAGAGGGGTTGCGGAACAGGAACATCCCGAGGCGCTGTGGACAAGATAATCACTCCATATGGACCTCCGGAGCTGTCTTCTCTGAGCCTCATCGCCTGCCTCAACACCTCTTCCTGTCGTCCATCGAACCCTGCCGCGCCCACGATGAAAAATACGATCGGAGTACGCGCAAGGAGAGCCCCGCGTTGCTCCATGGAAACGGGCTCCGAGGTTTCGGTATCCAAAAAAACCATCAACCCTTGGCGTCGGAAGACGGCCGCCAAGCGGTCCACCTCCTCGTGGTCACGCGACTGGAAGCACAGGTAGACATCCGGGACGCGAGAAGAGCTTGGGTCGATCATCGGTGCTCATCGTGGCGGCTTCTCCATCGCAAATCAATGCCACGGCTAAGGAAAGCGCGCCGACCTAGGAAGTGGGGTTGAAAGGCGCCTCACCACGCCTCGGGCTCGGACGACGGCGGAGCCTTGGAGGGTTTTTTCAAACGCCCCTCGTAACTGCGATCAATCTCCTCGACCTCGGGCTCTGGGATGCGGGTAAACGCTATCCTCATGGGCGCGTCCTTAGTCGCTCCATGCGCACCTCCGAAGTAGACGGTGTTCTTGCCCAAGACTTTATTCAGGTGGTCCACGGCCTCGAAGAGACGGTCGTGACTTTTCTCGGCGGGCTGATCGAAAAGCTCGAGCGTGTGCATCCGCAAATCAATCAGGCCGCTCAGCATCACTCCGATTCGTAAGGGCGTGTGTCGGTTGTAGCGCTCGGGACGCCGCTCCCGCAGGGTCATCAGGGCGCGGGTCAAAAGAAGCGTATCCTGCGTCTCTGTCAGCTTGAGTTCATCCGACCAGTGCAGGTCATTGACGTAGTCAATCGAAACACCCAGGGCACCCGCGTAACGGCCGGAGTGACGCAGTCGCATCGCCGCCTTCTGCAGAAGACGGTGAAACACCGTCAGCGCAGCGGCGTGGGAGCGTTTCGCGGGTGGGAGCACATGCCCATGACCGAGCTGGCTGCTCTCCTGTTGCGGAAAGGGAAGATCCTCCCCATGCAACAACCGCCAGGTCCTCTCGCCCACGACACCACCCCAGGCAAGACGGAAGTCACGGATGGTCGCATCGAAGAGCTTCTCCATCGTATCAATACCTTGACTACGCAGGCGCTTTCCGATGTTCGGCCCGATTCCAGCGATGTCTTCGATTTCATGGTCCAGAAACCGCGCGGGAACATCCTCGTCCTCGAGCACGACAAGTCCGTCAGGCTTTTCCAAATCAGAAGCCACCTTCGCCAGGAGCCACGTGGAAGCAATTCCGATTGAGCTGCGAAGACACTCACCGACCTGAGCCGTGATCGCCTTTTTCATTTTCCTAGCCACTGCCACCGCTTTTTCGCGCGGCGCATAAGTGCCCGTCAGTTGGCAGGTCATCTCATCAATCGACTGCGTTTTCCAAATGGGCAGGCAGGTTTCGACGACCTCCTTCAGCCGACGGTGATACGCAATATAAAGCTCCGGCCTCGCCTCGACAATCACGATGCCCGGGCAACGTTCGCGTGCTTCGGAAACACGCATATTCCGTTTCAGACCCTGCTGCTTGGCCTCAATGCTGATGGCCACACATCCTGTCGTCTCTGCCATCACCGGAACAATCCCCACCGGTTTGCCGCGCAACTCCGGCCGCTCCTGCTGTTCAACGGAAGCGAAGAACGAGTTGAAATCAATCGTCAGGTAACGAAGCGGCACGTCGTCACTTTCCCACGTCTCGATGGCCGTGTCAAAAACACCTCCGAACCGTTTCTCGCCACGCATCCGTCGATCACACGCACGATCCTGGGAGGGTTCACTCTACATGAGCCCACGTTTCGCCGCCATTATTGCCAGCGCAGCCACTGCCGCCGTTTCTGCTCTCAAAACGCGCTCGCCTAGGTGAACCAGTTGGAAGCCGTGATCCCTCAGGACCTTTCGATCTGTCGGTCCCCAACCTCGCTCCGGACCCAGCGCCAACGTCACGGAAGTCGACGACTGCATGGTCACTCCGCTCAGCGGCCCCGCCGCCTCGTAGTTGTCCAGCGCCCAGCAAGCCAGGGTCTTCGAAACCGTCTCTGCACCTTCGCTTCCTGATCGTCGACCAACGATGGCGACGACGTCAGCAAGCGACCTGCCCCACGTGACCTCCGGTATGCGCGTATCAAAGGCCTGGGCGGCACCCGCCAACACATGCCGACGCCATTCGCCTGACGACCACAGCGTGCTTTGCGCGTATTGCGGCTCGCCCCGTTCCGTCGTGACGAAGTGAAGTTCACTGGCGCCCAAGGTCGTCAGCTCTTGCAGGATCTTCCGCGCGGTCTGCGGACGCGGCAATCCCAGGCACACACGCAACGAAGGCAGCCNNAATGAAAGCGTAAGCAGTCCATCCGACACCGACTCTAAACGCCCCTTACCACGCGGCCCATTCACGACCCCGACATCGAACAAATCTCCCGGTTGGCGACGCAATACGCTCAGCACATGCTCCGCTCGTGGATCGGAACGCGGGAGTACCCCCGTCAGCTCATGAGCGTCAAAAAGAATGAGATTCACACGAAAAGTCGCTTTACCTTGTCAGCTGACACCCCCCATGTCGCGCACCTTTTTCCACCCTAATCGACACCTGCTAGCACCACCGCATGGGGGAGAGGTATGCCCAAACCCTCGATTAATTACCTTTATATCAGACACCTACATAATAATTCCCTCAGCTTCGGAGTGACCCATCCCTTCGCACCCGAATCCCGCCACGAGCAAAGCTTGACGTAAGGCCTCCCCTATAAAATCCTCCCAGCCTCTTACTTCACGCGGGTGTAGTTTAGTGGTAAAACTCCTCTCTTCCAAAGAGGTATCGTCAGTTCGATTCTGTCCACCCGCTCCAATTTCAAAACCCGCTTATTCTTACCGGTAAGCGGGTTTTCCTTTGAGCAGACCTGCGGAGCCGATCAAGCGCTTCGAAGTCTTTCAGGGGAGTTCCGAAACCGCGCGCGTCTCGCTGCCATCGCTAGGCCCAGCCCGGGAGGCTGTATTGGCGTTTACGTGGTAGCTTTTCCCCTTCCTCAATCTGCGTGCGAGTGGTAAATTTCCGAATCTCCGCGTGATAACTAAACAGCGTTGGATCAATTGCGATTCAACCCAAGCCCTCCCACCAGAGTGGTGTTGGTAGCGCGCTTGGCTTGTACGCCTATTCCGGTAGCGGGGCATCGTCAGAGGCACAGGGTGGATACGCAGGAGACGTTGCCAGCGGCCATGCCATCACATAAGTCGTATCCGCGTCCGTAGGCGCGACAATGGCGTTCTCAATTTTCCATCCATGCGCTAGGTAGGCTTCAGCTCGCCTTTGAGTCTTAACCGCACAGCGGCGGAAGGTGAGACGGAAAAGAGTGTTTTGCTCCGGGGACATGTTGAGGGAAAACAAAGCATAGATCGCTGGTTAGAAGCAGAGTTCGCCGTACTCTGCAGTCGGATTTTCTTAGCAAGCTAAGTGACGAGATCTCCCCACGGGGACACGTTATCTCACTCGATGCACAAGGTGCTTCGCACACTTTCGCGAAAGAGGAGCGAGGAGCGCCGGTTTTCCCCAAGGTGTAGACGCGAGTTTTGCCCCATAGCGGTGAGCAACCCGACGAAGTAAGGTACGTTGATGACATCTAATCCAAACCCACATGCCTCGAGTTCAAACCGCCCCAACCAACAGACGCCGTCAGAAAAAGAGTCCGGCGCCGCTCGTAAACTCGGCGGCCAGCCGGAGAGCGATCGCGAGGCGCGCGAAGCAGGGGTCTCCTCCGCCACCGATCCTCACCCCCGTGAAAAGTCGAGGACCGGCTTTGGACATGGGGACGAAGTGCCTAAGGACAAAAAAGCTCAGGACTCCGAGGGGCGCGAGTAGCTGAAGACTCAGTCAGCCAGCTTCGATAAATTACCTAAACCTACCGCGGGTATGCTACGGTAAGGGCGTCAGGCGAGTGTGCTTGCGACTGCCCTATCGTAATTTGCGCGTGCAGCTCTGAACGGATACGGGGTCGCTACGCCCGTTACGTTCCCGGAACGGATCTGCACCCCAGTGGTCCCGCTACGGCAACTCAATCCACACAATATTGCACTATACATTATGAAAATGAAAACTCGCCCCATCTTTGGCTCCCTCGTAATCGCTTCTTCGGCGTTGTTTGCGGGCATTCTCTCCGCCCAAGTGAGCACGGAACGTCCCTCGTCAGCCCGCAGTGAAACGATGATAAAGGAGGTATCTCGCCGCGACCGGAACTTCCTAGAGAAAGCGGCGCACTCAGGCCACAAAGAGGTCGCCGTCTCTCAGGCCGTTGCTAGCCGTCTAGTCACTCCGGGAGCAAAGGACTTCGCGCAAACGATGATTTCCGATCACACCGCCGCTAATACGGAATTACAGGCGCTAGCGACCAAGCGAGGCGTCACCTTGCCGATGCCGGACAACAAAGCACAAAATGCCTGGGCGAAGAATAAGGCCGATGACGACCTCGACGAAGACTACCTGGAAGAAATGATCGACGATCACGAGGACGCCGTCGCTTTGTTCAAGCGTGGCGCCAAGAGCAAGGACCCAGAGATCGCCGCCTTTGCTTCCAAGATCCTTCCCAAACTTGAGCATCACCTACAGACCGCACGTACCTTAGAAAAAGCATTAGATTGATCCAAGGCGAACTACCCACCCAACGTTATGTGGAATATCCTTAGCCCATGACGAAGGCACCGCCGATCCGGCTGTCTCCGACGGATAGGATCCTGATAATCGAAGATAACCCCGACGACAGCTACCTCTTAGTTCGAGCCTTAGCCGACGCAGGAATCGACAATCCCATCGATTCCTGCGAAAGTATCGATCTGGCAATTATACTCCTCTGTCAGATGGCTCAAGACGAACGCCTTCCCGGCGTGATCTTCTGTGACTTGAAGCTACCCGGGAAGACGGGATTCGATTTCCTGGAATGGCGTAATGCCCAGACCCGTTTGCTGTCCCTACCCGTAGTGATCACGTCCGGCTCTGCACTCAGTAGTGACGTACAACGGGCAACACGGCTAGGCGCTCACGCTTATTTCGTCAAACCGCTGACCACGGATGACGTCAAAGTGATCCTGGGCGACACTGATCAAGAGAATGAAACAGCTGAGGTTTCAGCAGAGCAAAATACTCCCAGAAATGAGGGCGTAACGCCGACAATCACGTAGGCGTCCTTGTTATCTGGAGTGCCAATCATAAACCCGTAGGCGCGTTTTCCGCCTAGCTAGCTAAACCGTGCGCCGTCGATGCTCCGGGATTCGCGCGACCCGAGCCAGTGTGGCCGAACTGACCTCCCTAAACTAGCTCAGTGGACCTTTCGACAACGTTCCAAAAGTCCAATAGGGGGTAACGACTGTATAATCACATTTTGGATACATAGAAATCTGTCCGCATCCTAAATTTCGGTCAACGCTTTCGATATCGTCGGCCAAGAAAGAAAATTTAATAAAGTTATCCACAAACGCGGAACCGATGTCCATTGCCGTGTACTCCTCTTTTGCTATGCCAACACAAAAGAAGAAATCACTGTCACGCGATCGAAAGCTGGTTTCTGCCCAGCCGCATGAAGTCGCTTACGTCGGAAAAAAATTGGGCAAGGGCGGCAAGGCGGCCGTCTTGAAAGCCAAGAAAGGCCTGGGAAGAAAAACCTCCCGCGCCGCCGTCACCAAGAAAGCAAAGTCACTCACCAAGCGCTCCCGCGCCTGAGTCACCGGCTTCGAACGACTGAGGCGGCGAAGTATCTATACTCGCCGCCTTTTCCCTTGCCTCTGCCTCACTCACTGCGGCAGGCAACAAACACACAGCCGTCCTCATCCACAGGCTTTGCGGAGTACTTCGATCATCCGCAATTGTCTCGCGCGGACAAATGATTGGGCCTGGCTTACCTTGGCCTGTGCTGCAGCGGGATCCTGAACGATGGAGAGCGCGGTCGGTAGAATTTTTTCACGGTCGGCAGAGAGATCCAAATCGAAGAGCCAATCGCCCAGGCCGATATCGCGCCACATGAATCCCTTGGTGGTTTGCTCCACGAAGCGACACACCAGCGCCGGAATGCCATTGCCCACACTCATGATCGGGCTGTGCATCTCGCAAACNNCTAATGGCTTCATCCGTAAGCCAAAACTTTTCCCGCCACACCACTTTTGCCTTCACATCATCCGGAAGCGGATCGACCAATAACTCTTTGCCAGACTCCATCTGCGTAGAATCTTCTGGGCACACCAAGAGCTTCTTGGGAGTCTGCCGGGCAATCGCAATCATCGCCTCACGTAGCGGCGCATGATCGTGCTCCTTCATCTCTTCGTTACGCCGGTGCTTAACCTCGTCGAACGCATAGCCGGGCTTCACTTTCCAATAGGGAGCATTCCGTAGATTAGGAAGAACGCAGAGGTAGTCCCCTGGCGTCAGGCGATGCTCCCGCAAGAACGCTTCGGCAGCGGCATCATTACGGACATCCGNNGCATCAGGGCCGAACTCAATCACTGGGCATTTGACCCCGGCGGACTTGACCACCTGCAGCGAAACGCCATCCCGGAGAAACACAAAGCTCGCGGTATCTAAAAGGTCTTTACAGTAGTCATCGAGCCCATTGTTCCGCATGATTTTTAGCCCGGGATCTCCCGCCGGCGCCATGGTGATGCCCCACACGCCGTAAGGCTTCCCGGTTTCCTGACGCCATGCCGCCACATCTCGATGGGCCGTGAGGTAGGGTCCCGAACCATGAATCAGAAAATCGCAGGCGAAGGCCTCCGCCTTGTCCCGAGTGATCTTCACCCGGGGAAAACGACGACGAAGCATGTCTTCTACCCCAAACCGAACATCCATCGGCCAAAGCGTGACGTCCGCCTCGGGAAAGTGACGCTCCAGGAGCGCAAGCACGCCAGGAGTATGCCCGATGTCGCCGATATTTACCGTCTGCCACGAAGACNNAGCGGCGGCCCGAAGACCAGATAAAACGACGCTCCCCGCCACCAGCGCTCCCACAAAGGAACGCCGCGAGCTCCGACCACTCAGGGAAAAATTGGCAGTCGACGAGAGCCTGGAAGAACGAGGTGTCATGGGTGTGGGGATTCAAACAGCTAACAACTTCAATCACGCTTAGGAAGATTGCTCGCAGTCTCAGGAAAGCAAAACCGTCTTCCCTGGGCATTGTCGCAAACACTAAGAGGGGCCAGGAGCGCGCGTTCGGTTTACATAAGATTTCTACGTTCAGCTTCGAACCCGCGCTGAGCCTGGCTTGGTTTTCGGGCGGAGGGTCTTCCCATAGCGCCACTCACCAGGGACCAGGGTTTCGTAAGGGAGGTCGGGCAGCCCAAAGCGGTTGTTTGGAATCATCGAGATAAGTTGCTCCACCACCTGCGCTCCGATGCGTCGCTTGTGCTGCCAAAGACCGCCCCAATCCTCGCAATCACCGTCTAGCGAAAGATGCGCCACTCCTATGTCCTCCGGTACGCGACGCCCCGATTCCTCCATCCAGCTGATGAGCTGGCTATGATGGCCGAGCACGACGTCGGGCTTCACGCGATCCAACCAATGGAAGAGTGCGCTCTTATCGAAGGGAGCGTAGATGAAAGGATCCATGCGCTCGTCCGCGGAAATTCCGGTTTGAAAAAAACTGTATCCGGCAAGGTAACTATGGCGTGAACGGCGGTCTTCCTGCCGGTGTAAGAAAAGCCCGATCCGCCGGTAGCCGATGCGCCGAAGCATTTTAAGACCAAGAAGAATGTTGTAGTGATAATTTGGAGCCACGCGATGAAGGTGCGGCACCAAGACGGTCGCCTCAAAGGACACGCTAGCGAAATGCTTCCAATCGAGATGAAGGTGGGTGATCTCTGGCAACACCGCCGGACTCACCACGACACCCCGAATTCCACGATGCTGCAGGATCGACGACATGCGCCGATCCGTCATACCCGGCTCCCGCAGCCAAAATTCGTCCAACTTGTATCCTAACTCTGCACACCGCTCTTCGGCTCCTTCACGATAGGGGACGAGCCACCGGTACTCGTGATAAGCCCGCGCATTTTGATTCGCGTTGAGCCAGGCCAAAGGCTCCAAGGCTTTCTTTTTGGTAGCGCGTACTCCCGCCATCGCTGCCGTCAACTGCNNGGGTCATTCGAGAAACCCCAACTCTTTCCGCAATATCCTTAAGACTAACGGGTTTCATCACAACAACGCTCTTGGAACATCCATTTTTCGAGGCCGATAATCTTATGTAAGACCCCAGCATCCTGCTCCTGTCAAGGGTCGTGGTTAGGATGACCTCACCCCGCCGGCCCACTCACCCCGGCACGGATGCGTTGACTGCTTCTCATGGCATTAAACGCGCCCTTCACCACCCAATCCGACCGACCCATGAACCCTCCCTCCCGTCCGTCCCCACTCCCTCGTGGCTCTACGCTGGCCCGACTTGCCTTGGCTGGAAGCAGCTTCTTTTCCGCCACCGTGATCGGATCCGCCCAATCCGCTCCGCCCTCTGCAGCGGGCGACACCATCGTCGAACTGAACCCGTTCGAGGTTTCTTCTGATCGGGATCATGGATACCAGGCGATCACCACGCTGGCCGGCGGCCGCATTCAAAGCGACCTCAAGGACACTCCCGCCACGATTTCCATCCTCACAAAGGAGTTCATGGAGGATCTCGGTTTGGACAACAATGTGGATTTTTCTGTCTGGGCGCCCAACTCCGAGATCCCCTATACCGAAAACGGCTTCTTGGATGAATACCGCACGTCCAGCCGGGCACTGAGCCCGAGCTTTGGTTCACGCAACTATTTCCGTAGCTACACGAGTGGCGACAGCTACAATACCGAACGTCTCGAATTCGCGCGCGGGCCCAACGCACTTTTATTTGGAGACGCGAGTATCGGTGGGATCAGTACAGTCTGGACCAAACAGGCCCGCCTAGCCCGTCGCATCGCCTCGCTGCAAACACGGGTCGACTCCTACGGCTCGTACCGGGCAAACATCGACTACAACTGGAGCCCCCACAAGGCCTTCGCCGTACGCACCAACGCCCTCTACGCAAAAACTGAAAGTTGGCGGGACGTGGAAAGCGCCACGACCAAGGCGATCCACCTTGCTTCAACATTCGCGCTTGGCCCTCAGACCCAAATTCGGGTTGAAGGCGAATACTCCGATAGGAAGCTCTCGGTGCCATTTGGCGTCATTCTGGATCAAGCCAGCAACTACCTCCGACTGACACCTGAACAACGCGAAGCAGCCAAATGGACCGGAACCAAGACCACCGGTTTCCCCACTGGCACCACCCGCTACAGCACGGATCGGATCGTCTGGATTGAATCCTCTCCTGATTTGGGAGCCCTCAACTGGATCAATCGCGGGCTTTCCACCGGCACGGGATTATCCCTTGTGCCCGAAGGTCGGACTGCCCTGTCGGGCTTCCCCGGTCTTCCCAGCCGCGAGTTCAACGCAAACGCTCCTTCAGCCGTCCTCACGTACGAGACCACGACCGCCTCAGTGTATCTGGATCAAAAGATCGGAAATGACCTCTTTATCCAAGTCGCCTACAACTACAGCCTACCGAAAAATCAACGCGATGAGATCCGCTGGAACGACCTCTTCATCGACGTAAACGAGTTCCTCCCGAGTCCCGGCACTCCCGCCGTGAACGGACCGAGAAACCCGTACTACGGTGTCCANNAGCTTCACGAAGGCCGGGTCATGGCCGCGTGGAAATTTCAGACGTCCTGGACGGATCAGGCGTTTTCGTTGTTATTGAGTCAGCGCCGCGATGACTATCTCGCCGCTCGTTCCCGACAAGTGCCCAGAGGTTTAAAAACCGGCACTGCCTACTACAGTTCCAACTCCACTGCCGACATTCTCTACCACCGTCGCTACTGGAATAGTCTAGATCGGGGCGACTACAACCTACCGCCCAGCTACGTTTCGCCCAGCGGACAGACGCTGCCGATTGAGTGGCGGCCGTACGAGGATAGCCGCCAGGAAACCACTCTTACGTCNNCCGTTACGATAAATACGATCGCACCGACTCCACGCTGGTCAGTCGTTTTGGAAGCGACTCCCCCAATAATGGCGCTCCCAACGAGGTCGTTCTCGATCCCGAGAAACGCCAGATCTCCCGCGCTCACTCTCCTTCCATTGGCGTCGTTTATTGGCTTTTCAAAGGGAT
>DKKJ01000287.1 GCA_002455175.1 Opitutaceae bacterium UBA6669 | reverse complement strand
CCCGGTGGTGTCCTTGCCGGTCTCGCTCGGCGCACGGAAAAAGCGTGGTCCGTTCGCACCTTTTCCGAATTCGCCGATTTTTCTACCTCCTGAGGAACCACGTTTGGTCTCCCTCGCCTTTATCGATTTAAGCACTTCGACCTAGCACTCTCTGTGGACGTACCTTTTACCCGAAATTTTTGTATCATCGCGCNNTCGAGAAAGAGCGCGGCATCACCATCAAGAGCCATCCGGTGACCATGCACTACCGGGCGAAGAACGGTGAGATGTACAAACTGAACCTGATGGATACGCCCGGCCACGTGGACTTCTCCTACGAGGTCTCTCGTTCACTCGCGGCGTGCGAAGGCGTCTTGTTGCTGATCGATGCAGCCCAGGGGGTTGAAGCGCAGACCGTAGCGAACGCACATTTGGCCGTCGGTCAGAACCTGAAGATCATTCCGGTCATCAATAAAATCGATCTGCCGAGCGCTAATTTGGAGCTGTGTATGAAGCAGCTGGAAGACATCCTCACGATTCCTGCCGAGGAAGCGATTTTGGCGAGCGGCAAGTCCGGGATCGGTATCGAAGATATTCTTGAAGCGGTAGTCTCTCGCATCCCGCCTCCTCGCTGGTCGACGTATCCACAAACCCGGGCATTGGTTTTCGATTCGCTTTACGATTCCTATCGGGGGGTAATTGCCTACAGCCGGGTGTTTTCGGGGTCTTTGAAAGCCGGAGATGTGATCCAGCTGATGAGCACCAATCAGCGTTCGGAGGTCAAGGAAGTCGGGGTCTTTACCCCGAAAATGACCAAGACGGAGACGCTTGGGGCAGGGGACGTAGGCTATGTCGTTTCGTCCATTAAAGACACTGCCGATATCAAGATCGGCGATACGATCACGCTCAACCGGCAACCCGCAGCGGACATGCTTCCGGGCTACAAAGAGGTGCGTCCGATGGTGTTTTGCGGACTGTATCCGCTGGAAAGTTCCGACTACGAAAAGCTCAAGGCTGCACTCGGGCGTTTCCGCCTCAACGATGCCGCCTTCGTTTACCAGTCGGAAAGTTCGGTGGCACTGGGCTTCGGTTTCCGCTGTGGTTTCCTCGGACTGCTGCACATGGAGATCACGCAAGAACGCATCCGACGCGAACATGACGTCGAGATCATCTCTACGTATCCGAGTGTTGTTTACCAAGTGGTGAAGCATGGAGGAGACATCATCGAGGTCGACAATCCGATCAATCTGCCAGATCCGGGGACGATTTTAGAAATCCGCGAGCCGACGATCAAAGCTGCCATCCACATCCCGAACGACTGTGTCGGCGATATTCTCTCACTTGTGATGGAGAAGCGCGGAGTGTGTGAACACACAGATACCCTCGACGCGACTCGGGTCATGCTTACCTGCATCCTTCCGCTCAACGAAATCCTGGTGGATTTCAATGATCGGTTGAAGAGCATCACGCATGGTTACGGCTCGATGGATTACGAACTGGGCGAGTACCGGGCCAGCGACTTGGTGAAGATGGAAATCCTCATCAACAGTGATCCCGTGGACGCGTTCGCCAGCATCGTTCACCGCGACAAAGCAGAAAGCAAAGGACGACAGCTCTGCGAAAAACTTGCCGAGATCATTCCTCCGCAAATGTTCAAAGTCGCTATCCAAGCTGCGATCGGCGGTAAGATCATCGCCCGTGATAATGTGAAGGAAATGCGCAAGGACGTGACTTCCAAGTGTTACGGCGGGGATATTTCCCGAAAACGCAAGTTGCTTGATAAGCAGAAGGAGGGTAAGAAGAAGATGAAGCAGATTGGTAAAGTCTCGATTCCTCCCGACGCCTTCATTCAAGTTTTGAAAAACTAGCGCTGACGCTACCGCTTCAATTTCACGTTTCTTCCTCTCTTCCCACCGTGTTCGGCTTTTTTGCTTCCCCTGAAAAGAAAATGCGCGGGCACGCCGCGAATTGGTTGGAGCTCGCGGAGAAGGTTTACCACTTCCGGCGCGACGTTTTGTCGCCGACCGATGTGGCCGATCTTCAGGCAAAATCCGCTCAGTTAAGAACATCACTCAAAGAGCGGAGCGACGTTTCCAAGCTTAAGCTTGGCATTGAAGCCCTTGAGGAAACGCTGCGTCGTACGGGCGGGAAGATTTATCCGAAGTCGTCCTTTGTCGAAAACATCGAGTTTCTTCTCGTTGCCGCGATCGTCATTCTAGGAATTAGAACGTACTTTATCCAACCGTTCAAAATCCCGACCAACTCGATGTGGCCGAGTTATTTTGGGATGACACCGCAGGTGTATCCGACTCCCAAGGACGAGCCGAGCAAACCCATGCAAGCAGCTCGATTTCTTCTCTTGGGCGCGAGCAGCCGGCGAATTGATGCGCCTGCAGATGGCGAGGTCTTGCTTCCCGTAGGCGGTGGGCAGGGACGAAGCGTTTTCTACAATCGTATTGTCAGCGGCCGTACCTGGCTCGTCCTTCCGACCAAGCTACGCGAGTATGTCATACTCGTTGACGGCGTTCCGGTGACCTTTCGCGTTCCGCTCGACTTCGACTTTGATTGGACCGTCCACGATGCCTTTTTCCCGGATCAGCCCTCGCTGGGAGTGGCCGTAGAGAAAGCAATTCGTGCCCGTCAGGCCGAAGTGCGTACCGTGATGATTGATGGACGCGCCGAGACCCTCAGAGTCATCCGTACCGGAAAACGCGTGCGCAAAGGGGAGCGCGTGCTTTCATTCGATGTCCTCACAGGCGATCAATTGGTGATCGATCGCATGAGTTATCATTTCGTCCGTCCTTCCGTGGGAAGCGGTTTCGTTTTCCGCACCGGCAATATCCCCGGACTTTCCTCTGACTACGGCGATCAGTATTACATCAAGCGTTTAGTAGGAACACCGGGAGACCGGATTGAAATCCGCAGTGGTGTCTCTTCCACGTCAGATAATGCGGGGGGCAACCGTTCCACATCCGACGCGTCGACCGTGCTGATGCGGAATGGCCGACCAATCGACGAACATGCAGGAGCCTTCCGGAAAAACAACGAACGCGAAGGCCTCTATGGAGGCTACCAGCCAGGGGGCATCCTCGAGCTCGGTCAAGTTGCCACCATTCCCGACGGGAAGTTCCTCGCGCTCGGTGATAACTCTCGCAACAGCCTCGATGGTCGCTCCTGGGGATTCGTTCCCGGTAAAGACGTGGTCGGGAGACCGCTCTGGATTTATTATCCCTTCACCAATCGCTGGGGGCCGGCGAAATAGGCAGTAACGCGTTGGTTCGCGGGCAAGCGCCTCCACGGAAAGCACTGAGAGGTTAAAACGCAGAACAAGAACAAGTAATAAACTTGGCTCCGTCAGNNCAGCGAGGCAGGCCTGGATCGCTTGGTCACCCCCGTCGTCTAAAACATAATGTCCGGCATCAGGGATTCGCGTGGTGACTGCTTGAGGAAAGATTTCCTGCCAGCGCGCAAGGAAGTGATCGTTGAAGCAAAAATCTTTTCCACCCCACACCAAGGAAATCGGGTGCTGACGAAACTGAGCCAGACGTTCCTCCACCGCTTTTAAGGTGTCGTAGGATGAATGCTCGGGTGACAGCGGGATATCTTTAACGAAGGCATTCACCGCCACGCGGTTTTCCCAAGAATCGTACGGAAGCAGATAGCCCAGCTTTTCTTGAGCGGTCAGCCGTCGACGATGCATGGCCATCTGGACCGCAGGTCCGGCAAAGCCGTTGAGGCCGCGTACCAACCAAGTACCAAAGCCGCGCATGCGGCAGACCGCAATTCGAGCTGGGATGTCCTGGGAGCGGAACGCTGCGGTATTCAAAATGACGATTCGCCTGATTTTGGAGGCGTGCCGCCCTGCCCATCCGAATCCGATCGCCCCTCCCCAATCATGCACAACGAGGTCTACCGTTTGGGGGGCAAGCGACTCCATGAGAGCCTCCAGATCCCGAATCCGCGTGCCTAAGGTATAGTCGTAGTTCTGGGGTTTTTCCGAGAGCCCCATCCCGATGTGGTCAGGAACCACGCAACGTCGCCGGGTAGACAGCGCCTGCACGAGGGTCCGATAAAAGAAGGACCACGTGGGATTGCCATGGACCATGAGCACCACGTGGTCTGAGCGAGGGCCTTCGTCCAAATAGCTGAGTGACGCACCGCCAGGCGTTACCAACGAGCGTGGTGTGAACGGATACAACGATTTCAATTCGTTGGGAATCGCTGGGAGTGTGGTCACCATTCGAGGGCGAGCATGAGGCAGTTAAGGCCGCTACCAATCCCGAGCAAAGCAACTCGATTTCCTGGTTGAATCGCCCCTGCGTCGACGGCGTGGGACAGCGTTGCCGGAAGTGAGACGGAGCCCATATTACCCAATGTCTCAAAGGTGGAAAAATCCTTGGCCAGATCCAAGCCCAGCGTTTCGTAGAGTTTGCGCCGGTGCACGCTTCCCACTTGATGACAGATCAAGCGATCAAAGTCCGACTCTCCCCGAGCTCCGACTTCGGGTAGAAATGCCTCCCAGGTGTCTTTGGCCAAAGCGACCCCGGCGACGAGTAAGCTCTCCGAATCGGTCTGCATGGCCAAGGCATCGGCGCCGTGAGTGTCTCCCTGGCAGAGATCACTGTGAGCCGTCGCTGCCCGAGCCACCCCGCCCAACAAACGGTGGTGCCGGCCGTTTCCGAGCAAAGATTCATGACAGACGACCGCAGCCACGGCGCCGGAACCAATTGTCAGGTTTGCAAAATACGGTTTGATTTCGTTTCGGCTCAGCGGTCGCTCGATCAACGTGTTCAAGGTTTGCTCGACCAGCGGTCGGCCGTTTTCCCCAGCCACTACCAAGGCACAGCGGATTTGTCCCGACTCAATCAACCCCGCCGCGACGGTAAGCGCATTGAGAAATCCCAGGCAAGCGTTGGAGAGGTCGAAAATTTGCGCAGATGCCGGAAGTCCGATTTTGCGATGAGCGAAGGCTGCTGTCGCTGGCTCCATCATGTCGCGACACANNGGCCGGCTTGTGCGCTGGCGTCAGACGGCCGTGTCCCCATGGGCCAGATCCGCCGTTCACGGATACCGGTCATCAGCTCCAAGCGACCTTCGGGAAGCTTGAGACGCTCATAGAGCGGTTTGAGTCGTTGCTCAATTTCGGCGGACGTCAACCGCTCTTCAGGAAGAGCGGTAGCGAGCGACTCGATGTACGTGTGTTGAAAACGCATGCTCGGCGAACCTTACACAGGTTTTTGTTCCGGTCGCATGGTAAGTCGGACTATTTCGGCGTCGAAAGCATTACTCCCTAAGCCCGCATCGACCACGAGCGTCGTCCCGTTCATTCCACTGCTTCGTGGACTGAGCAGGAAGAGCGCGGCGTTGGCTACCTCGGCCGTGGAGAGTGCGCGTTTGCGGAAAGTTAACTTTTCCGCGTAGAGATAGCTCTCCAGGTATCCAGGAATACCGGCGGACGCACTCGTCTTCAATGGCCCCGCGCCCACTACGTTAAAGCGGACTTCAGAAAATGCGCTGAACGATTTGGCCAAAAACCGACTGGTGGATTCTAATGCGGCTTTGATGGGACCCATGTATCCATAATTGTCTGGCGTCACGAGCAGCGAGGAAATCCCGATCGTCACGACAGAAGCGTCTCTGGCTAGGAGCGACTTGAAGGCACGCGCCATCTCGACCAACGAAAAAGACGAGATTGCCGTCGCTTGAAGGTAGTCCTTGCGCTCGGTCTGGTCGAATGACTTGAAGCCCTCAGCGTAATTTGCGAAGGCCACGGAGTGCACCAAACCATGAAGGACAGGGTGGCCTGCTGCTCGAACCTGCTCGGCGAGACGGTCCACGGCCTTCTCCTCTTCCACGTCGCAGATAAAAACCGGTTTACCCGCTAGCAGGGTTTCCAGCGATTTTTTCCGCGCCTCCGAACGCACGCTGTACACGACCTGCGCACCAGCTTCTTCCAGTGACTTCGCGATCACCCAAGCGACGCTTTTTTTGTTGGCGACGCCCGCAACGAGAATCGTTTTCCCGGAAAGATTGAGAAAGTCGGACATACTGCGACCTAGCCTTAGGCTGACGGCGGTGTCACGGCAGTGGCTCCCGTGGGCATTTTCCACGCCACCGCAAATTCTACCGTGAGCACGCGAGTGGCNNACATGAGGGTAAAGCCGCCCATCACGTCTTTTTTCTTCACTTCGATAAGGATGGTTTCTCCCGGAAATACCGGGTTACGGAAACGCACGTCGCTGATCTTTGCGAGAAGAGGAACACCCGCACCGAGAGTCGATTTATCCGCCTGTTTGGCTAAGAAGACTGCCCCCGTCTGAAAAACTGCTTCGCAAAGAAGTACTCCTGGGGTGATTGGCGCGCCTGGGTAATGACCTTTGTAGAAATCCTCGTCCGCCCGCCACGTCCGCTTTCCGATCAGTCCATCTGCGGTCTCGGAGACAACTTCGTCTATGAAAAGAAACGGTGGACGATGGGGAATCAGGGCGGTGACAGCGGTTGACATAGTAAAAGAGTGCGTGAAGCGCAGTGAAGAAGAAGGAAGTGACCGAATCCGTCGGCAAGGGAAAGGATTTCCTTACGATCTGCAAATTCTGAGCAAATGATGCGGCGATTTCTCTATCGCAACTCCGGCAGTTTTGTCTGTGTAGTTTCTCAGACACCTCCGCTCTCTAACCCTTCCGACGATCATGGGCCTCTTCGACTACCTGAAAACGCAGTTTCTCGAAATTATCCAATGGGAAGATGATTCCCGTGACACGCTCTCATGGCGCTTCCCCGATCAAGACAAAGAAATCAAGCGAGGCGTTCAGCTGATCGTTCGTGAGTCGCAGGTTGCCCAGTTTATCTACCTCGGCCAATTTGGGGACACCTTTGGACCGGGCAAACACACCTTAGTCACGGAGAACATTCCGATCCTTTCCACGTTGAAAGGTTGGAAGTATGGCTTCGAGAGCCCCTTCAAGGCTGACGTTTACTATGTTACGACGCGACTCTTCACGGGTAATAAATGGGGAACGGCAAATCCAGTTATGCTTCGCGATGCCGACTTTGGCATCGTGCGTTTGCGGGCCTTTGGTACCTACGATTTTCGGATCTCCAACCCGAAGGTGTTTCTAAAGGAGGTGGCCGGGACGGATCATCACTTCCGATTGGATGAATTTGCGGATACGATGCGCTCGCGCTTGGTGAGCGTTTTCACCGATGCCGTGGCGAGCTCAAAAGTGCCAGCGCTGGATATCGCCTCGCGTTATGGTGAACTAGGAGAGGCGCTTCTTCCACTGATCAATCCGGTCCTCAACGAAAAGTACGGTTTGGAATTGAGCAGCTTTATCATCGAAAACATCTCGGTGCCACCCGAGGTGGAACAAGCGATCGATAAACGCTCAAGCATGGCCGCGATCGGAAATCTCAATGACTACGTGAAGTACAAAATGGCCGAGAGCTTGGGCAAAGGAGGATCCGGTGCGGGTGCTGCCGGTACCGCCGCTGAGTTGGCCATGGGGTTTGGGCTCGCCCAACAAATGATGAATCAACCCGGTGGAATGTTCGGTGCACAAAGTACCCCACCGGCGGGTGGTCCTCCCGTGACCGTTGGCTCCACCGCGGTAGCGCCTGGAGCGGTGGATTTGTTGGGAGTCGCTCAGGCGGCCGAAGTGCTAGGAGTAACGGAGGCTGATGTACTGGCAGAATTGGAAAAAGGCGCGCTCAAGGGCAAGAAGATCGGCTCAACCTGGCGCATCACTCGTGCGGCGTTGACCGAGTTCCTCAACAGCTAAACGGCTCGTCGGTCCCTCTATGGAAGCGAAGGCGAGCTCCAAATATTCGTGCCCTTCTTGCGGCGCAGAGGCCACGTGGAATCCGGCAAAAAAGGCGTTGGTGTGTGGTTTTTGCGGTACGGTTTCACCTGCATCGGTAGAGCTGACTGGCTTCAGTCAGAAGGAAGAAAAAATCGTCGAGCACGAACTCGTCCAAGCGTTGCGCACTATTCCAGACTCGGCTCGAGGATGGGATGCAAAGAAAACCCAGGTAAAGTGTCAGTCCTGCCAGGCCATTTCTGTCTTCGACGAAAAGACCGTCGCTCAACGCTGTGAATTCTGTGGTTCGGCCGCGCTTTTGCCGTACGAAGAGATCAAGGCGGCGTTTCGACCGGAAAGTCTACTCCCGCTCAAAGTCAGCGAAAATCAGGTACGCGACTCTGTTCGAACGTGGTACGGGTCACGCTGGTTTGCGCCGAATCGACTCAAGAGCGGAGCCCTTACCGACACCGTTAAAGGTCTCTACATCCCCTACTGGACATTTGATGCGCAAGTGCATGCCGACTGGTCGGCAATGTCCGGAGATTACTACTACGTGACGGAGTCCTACACGGACGCCAAAGGCAACCGCCGAACCCGTCAGGTTCGCAAGGTACGCTGGTATCCCACCTCTGGTTCAATGGATCATTTTTTCGACGACGAGTNNGACCTACTTAGGCAGGTAGAGCCCTTCCCTACGAAAGAGTTGGTTCCCTATAATGCCAGCTTTGTCTCTGGTTGGCTCGTGGAGCGTTATCAGATTGATCTCCCCGCGGCCGCTGACCTCGCCCGTCAGCGCATGCAGTCCGCCACCGAGCGCCTCTGTGCTTCACGTGTTCCCGGCGACACGCATCGCGATTTAAGGGTGAGCGCCAACTTTTCGGCACAAACCTTTAAGCATATCTTAACGCCGATTTGGCTCCTGACGTACGATTTTCACGGCAAAAGTTTTCAGTGTGTCATCAATGGATACACCGGATCGATCGCTGGCGAGTACCCGAAGAGCTGGATCAAAATTACTTTAGCAGTCATTGCGGCCGTCGCCCTCATCGGCGCGGTCGTATGGGGCNNGAACTGCCTCGAGCTTTAGGAAGCGGGTTTCGGCTCTTGGGTTACGGGACGAGCGGGGTCGGTGATCCACTCGCTCCAAGATCCCGAATAAAGGTGAGAACCGGCCAGACCGGCGCGTTCCATCGCGAAGAGATTGACGCAGGCGGTTATTCCCGAGCCGCCTTGATGAATCACGCGAGCAGGTACTACGCCCTTCATTAGTGCAGTGAAGTCGCGACGTAGTTCGTCTGAAGAGCGAAAGGTGAGGTCGGAGTTGAGGTTGTCCTTAAAAAATCGATTCACCGCTCCGGGAATATGCCCTCCGACGCGGTCGATCGGTTCGACGTCGCCGCGGTACCGTTCGGGAGCGCGGGCGTCAATTACCAGAGAGGTCGTATCGCTGAGCTGTCGCACCACGTCCTCAGTGGAAACTGAACCCATGTGCCCCGCTTCAAGCGAAAGTGTACCGGCTGGGCGTTTTTCTGGGACTTCGGTGGTAATGAGCCGCTCCTCGGCCTGCCAGCGATTAAAGCCTCCGTCCAGGAGCGATACGTGTCGGAGCCCGACCCAGCGTGCCAACCACCAAAGGCGCGCCGCATACAGGCCTCCGGCATCGTCGTAAGCCACAATATGGGTATCGAACGTCACACCATGGTTCGCAAGAAACCGGAGGAAGTCTTCGGGTTTTGGCAACGGGTGCCGACCCGTCTGCGGAGATTTAGCTCCCGAGAGGTCTGTCTCGACCTGAGCAAAGTGAGCCCCAGGTATGTGTCCGGAACGATAAAGCTGAGCACCCTTCCCTTTATCGACGAGATCATGGCGGCAATCGAAGACGATCCAACGGGAGTCGGTGAGGTGGTCGGCGAGTTCGCGAGTGGAGACGAGCATGTCTTTAAGGTAGCACGCGTCGTCACTTAGGAAAAGCCCACAGGCAGAGATTAAATCCGGTTGCCTCGTCCGAAGAACATGGGTCGTCTCCGGGTTTGTTTTATGGCTCACCGGTTGTTTCTGTTTTGCATTTTCTCGTTCCTGGCTTGGAGCGGGAGACTGGCTGCCGAAACCAGTTCGGTAAAGGGCGCACCCTGGGAGCGGCCATCGATCGACCTAGAATCGGGCCTCGNNCGTTTGGCAGGTGGGAAACAACACTCCCCTCTCCTACCGCCTGGTACCCACCCAACTTTCTTGGCGTTCACGGGAGGCCTTTGGTTGGGATCTCCCTCAAGGCCTTCGTTTACGCGTCCGACACCGTCTCACTTGCATGGCCACCTGGATCAGCCAAGGACCGGAGTCTCACTATATCGCGGTGGCAGGTTCGCCCTCGTTGGAGGTGTGGGATCAAAGTGGTACCTGGGGTTTGATAGGCGGCGCAGGAGGTGGTTTTGGACTGATTGACTCGCGAGGGGTCAAAGGAGGCCAAGGGCAAGATTTCACCCTTCATTGGTTCGCTCGCGCTGGCGTAGAGCGAGTGGTGAGTCGAAATGGCGATCGCCTCAGTGTGGGAATTCTTTTTCAACACATGTCCAACGGCGGGCAGACCGACCCGAACCCGGGTATTGATGCCGTCGGGTTAACCTTGGGATTCAGTCGACCCTATTAACGGGACAACGTTTAGTTCCCGGTTCTCTCATGGCTTCGATGGTTCATCTTTCTGGATACAAATTCGCTTCGTTGACGGATCTCACGGCACTGCGCGATCGTTTGCGGGCACTCTCTCGCGACCTCGACTTGTGCGGCACCATCCTGCTCAGTCCCGAGGGGATCAACTTTTTCGTGGCGGGAGCGGACTCCTCGGTGGAGGTTCTTTTCCAGGTGCTCCGCGAGGTGCCGGGCCTGGGAGAGCTTGAGGCCAAACGAAGCGCCAGTGCAGACCGTCCTTACAATAGGATGCTGGTGAAAATTAAAAAAGAGATCATCGCCTTCGGCGTCGAAGGCATCGAGCCGGCGACGCGTCCCAGCCCCAAACTTTCACCCGCTGAACTCAAACGGTGGTTGGACGAAGGCAGAGATATCACCCTACTGGATACGCGCAATGATTACGAAGTTCATCTTGGAACGTTCAAAGGTGCGCTCCCGGCTGGAATCGACCATTTCAGAGATTTCCCGGCGGCAGTCAGGCGATTGCCGGAAGAGCTNNCCGGTGGTATTCGCTGCGAGAAGGCGGGGCCATTCATGGAACGGGAAGGGTTTCAAAACATTTACCAGTTGGAGGGTGGCATTCTCAAGTACTTCGAAGAGTGCGGTGGGGCGCACTATGACGGGGAGTGTTTTGTGTTTGACCGACGCGTCGGGCTGGATCCGGAGTTAAAAGAAACCAAGTCGGTGATGTGCTTCCGCTGCCAAATGCCCTTAAACGAATCGGAGCAAAAAGATCCGCGGTACGTTCACGAAGTCAGCTGCCCGCATTGCTTATCCAGTCAGACGCGTTCTGCGCCGATACGCTCAGAGGGTTAAATGGCGATTGTACGGATCGAAAGGGATCGAGGCGCGAAACGTCCTTAAGATGTAGGCTTAGTTGCGGCCGTCTCAGGTGGAGGAAGCGATTCGGGCAAAGTCGCTGGTAAACTACGCTGACGCCAGCGAGCGAGCAGACCTTCCTTCGGGCTGAAAATCCAGGCCAGGCCGAATAGACAGGCACCCGCCACCACCATGGCCGCGGCGAGCGAGCTTTCCAGCCACACGCCTAACGTCACTCCCATCCATGCGCTGAGGGCGGCGTGCACAAACGAGAGGGCGTGAACGATTGAGAGTCGCGTCGTCAACAACGAAGCCGTTGCTCCAGGTAGGGTGAGCATGGCAATGACCAGGATGGCTCCGACCGACTCGAAGGCACTCACGACCACAACGGAAAGAGCCGCCATCAAAGCGTAGTGAACGAGGCTGGGATTGATTCCCAAAGACTTTGCCAAACCAGGGTCAAATGAGCTGACCAAAAGTTCCTTGTAGAATGCGACGATGAGAACGCCGACGGTGAGCAGGACCCCGAGCATGCGAACGAAGGGAACTGGCCCTAAATTTACGCCGGCGAGTGAAACCATGGGCTCCAGAGGCACGAAAGCGATTTCACCGTAAAGCACGCAATCCGCATCCAAGTCGACTTGATTGGCGTACATCACGGTCATGATCACCCCGATGGCGAACAGCGTTGAAAATGCGATACCGATCGCCGCGTCTTGTTTTACCCGCGTCCGTTTGTGAATCGTTTCAATCAGAATCGTGGTGACGGCACCCGCAGCCAAAGCGCCGGTGAACATCGCTCCGGTTCCACGGGTTCCCGAAATCAGAAACGCAGCTACCAGACCGGGGAGCACGCTATGGCTTACCGCATCGCCCATCAGCGCCATGCGGCGCAGCATCAGATAATTTCCCACCAAACCACAGGCTGCGGCGACACAGAAGCCCATCGCTGCGACCCAACCAAAGATCGAAAGATTCTCCGTCCAGGGAGCAACAAAAACGGCGTGCGCGTCAAAAGGAGGAATCAGCTCACTCATGGTTACGGTTTACCTCCTCCCCTCGCCTCATCTGAGAGTCCCGCATCGCCGTGGATCGCGCGTGGCGTGGGAATCGTTTTGCCGTGCGGATCGACGGTCGCGTAACCAAGACGCTTTTCCAGTGCTCGCACGACAGATTCACCCAGTACGTGCTCAATCTTTTCAGCATCCTCATGCACATGGTCGGCTGCGATGTTTGCGGACTGAGTCAAATAAAGCTCCCATAGCCGGTGGTTCCGGACGATTTCCCCTGCGCGTTGTCGACCCGCCGGTGTGAAGTAAAGCACGTCCCGNNGGGTGATCGACGCCAAGCCATGCCTGACCAGATCACGCCCCAGCCGATGGACATCCTCAATCGTCTCGCGACGGCGATGCGCGAGCTCTGTAAAGGTCACACCCTCGCTGCGAAACTGGTGCGATTCGAGAACATGAAACATCGATTTCAAGGTATTCTCCCTTTGAGTACGAGCGGCTCCGGACCGACGGCGCCACCAACGCGCCAGCACGCCGTGGCGAGGGCCAAAAAAGAAAGCGAGTGAGAATACCGTGCTCGCTCCGATGACCATCAGAGGCCCCGTGGGCAGGCTGGGACCAACAAAGGAGAAGAAAGCTCCCGCCACTCCGGAGATCACTCCGAATGCCGCTGCAAGGAGGACCAAGCGATGAAGGCGATCGGTCAGCAGGTAAGCAGCGGCGGCCGGTGTGATCAACATCGCGGAGACCAACACCACGCCCACCGCCTGCAGTGCGATGACCAGTGAGGCAGTCAGGATGAGCATCAATCCATGATGAATCCAGTGCGCCGGGAGACCGCTGGCTCGCGCAAATCCCGGATCAAAGCTCGTTGTAAGCAACTCTTTGTAGAAGGCGACCACGAGGACGACGGCGATCAGGGTGACAATCGCCATGAGAGTCACATCGTCAGCGCCCAAGGCGGCAGCTTGACCAAAGAGAAATTTGTCGAGCCCGCTTTTATTGCCGGTCGGCAAACGCTGGATCATGGTGACGAGACAAATTCCAGCTGCAAAAAACGTAGCGAGAACCAGCCCCAACGCCGTGTCTTCTTTGAGGCGGGTGGTCCTCGTGATGGCAGAAACCATGGCCGTGCCGAGAAGTCCGGCGATCGTCGCTCCGATCAAAATCGCCAATGGATCTTTGGTCATGTTCCACAAAAACCCCAGGGCCACGCCCCGAAGCACCGCGTGAGAAAGCGCGTCGCCAGCCAGCGCCATTTTGCGCACGACGATAAAGCTGCCCAGCAATCCGCAGCTCAACCCCAGCAGAATCGAACCCGTCAATGCGTAGCGAACGGACTCGTCGCGGAAGCTGAAAAATCGAACCATCTGGGTCCCCCAGTCTGTCTCGATCAGGTCGCGCACCCCAGCAGCCTTTGCTGCCACGGCGAGTGCAAAGAAAACCATCGCCATCCCGATGGTGCGCAACACTCGGATTGTGGGAAGCGTCGCGGGCACGGATATTATGGGGAAGGCGAATGTGCGCCGAGTGCCTGAGCCACTTCGCTCAGGATGGTGAGACGCCCTCCATAGGTTTTCTGTAGGAGATCGGCAGTGAACACCTCCTGAGTCTTCCCGAAGGCGACGACATTCATGTTCAAAAGAAGCAAGAGATCGAAATACTGGCGCGCTGTTGGAAGATCGTGGTGAACAACCATGATGGTTTTCCCTTGGTCACGCAGTTCACGGAGCACACTGATGATCGCGGCCTCCGTCGCGGCATCAACGCCGGCGAACGGCTCGTCCATGAAGTACAAGTCAGCCTCCTGGGCGAGTGCGCGCGCCAAGAAAACACGCTGTTGCTGGCCCCCGGAGAGGTTTGCGATTTGCCGGTTTGCGTAGGGCAGAAGGTGCACCTTCTCCAAGCAAGCCCTGGCCAGGTCGTGGTCGTGTTTCGAAGGTCGACGGAGTAGTCCCAACCGACCGTAACGTCCCATGAGGACCACATCCATCACACTGACCGGAAAGTCCCAGTCCACCGATTCCCTTTGCGGGACATACCCGATACGGGAAGCCACTCCCGAAAAATTCTGCCCGAAGAACTTCACCCAGCCGCTTTGCAAGGGCAGCAAACCCATGCACGCCTTGATCAAAGTGGACTTCCCTGCCCCGTTGGGCCCAATGATGCCAATCAACTGCCCGCTCGGAACCACCAAGTCGACGCCCCATAACACCGGTTTGCGGTGATAGGCGACGGTGAGATCGTGGATTTCCAGCGGTGCAGTGGGCGACATGAGTTAGAAACGTCGGGACATCCCGACAAAGGCGCCAAGATCCGGTGCCCCGCGGGTTAGACCAAAATTTAAACCGAGATCGAGTTGAAAGTCCTCTGTCACTGCATAGGTCGTGCCGGTGTTGAACGTTGCGGCCGGCTTTCCGGGACCGGTCTCCAGCGTAAGCTCCAAAAACATTCCCAAACGATCCGTTAAATCGCGACCTACGGTCACGGTGTTGAGCCAGACCCAATCATACCCGTCA
>DKKJ01000247.1 GCA_002455175.1 Opitutaceae bacterium UBA6669 | reverse complement strand
GTCCGGATGTACCTCAAGCAGATGGGACAAGTCCCGCTGCTGACACGCGAACAGGAAGTCGAAATTTCCAAGCGGATCGAAACGGCGGAACAAAAAGCCCAAGAAGCGTTGTTCGAATGTGCTGCTGTTTCCAAATACATCATGATGCTCGGGACGAAACTGCTCAATCGTGAAGAGCGTTTCGATCGCGTGGTCATCGATAAGAAAATTGAAAGCCGCGATGCCTATTTCAAAGGCTTACCAAAACTGGTGGAGCTCACCCAAAAGGCCGAAGAGTCCGTAACCGAGTCTTGGGAAGAATATCTAGCAGCTCGCTCGGATGCCGATCGCAAGAAGGTCCTCTCGAAACACAAGAAACGCGAAGGACTCCTCCGCGCTAACTTTTCCAAATTCTTCTTCAAACTAAAGGTCTATGAAGAATACCTGGAACAGATCCGCCCTCTGCTCACCGAAATCCAGGAGCTGAACACGCTCCTCGATCGCGCTAAGCATCCCAAAACCCGCAAGGATGCGGGCATTGACACCAAAGTCATCGCCGCTCGCTTCAAGGTTATCGAAGCTGAGCAGCGGATCGCGCCGCAGGACCTTCTCAACGTGGTTGCTCAAACCAACGTTCACGTCCGCGAAGCCCATCAAGCCAAAACCGAAATGGTTGAGGCGAACCTACGCTTGGTGATTTCTATCGCCAAGAAATACACGAATCGCGGCCTCTCCTTCCTCGATCTTATTCAGGAAGGCAACATNNTCCCGGTGCACATGATCGAGACCTTGAATAAGGTGATGCAGGTGCAGAAGCAGCTGCTTCAGGAATACGGCCACGAGCCCACTCCTGAAGAGGTCGCCGACGAGATGAACCTGCCGGTCGAACGCGTCCAGCAGATCATGAAGATGGCTCAACAACCCATCTCTCTCCAGTCACCGGTAGGCGATGGCGATGACACGAGTTTCGGTGACTTCATCGAGGATAAGAGCGCCGAAAATCCGTACGATATGACGGCGTTCTCGCTCCTGCGCGAAAAGATCATCGATGTTCTCGACTCTCTTACCGAGCGCGAGCGTCGTGTCCTGTCACTTCGCTTCGGCTTAGTTGACGGTTACAGTCGTACTCTCGAAGAGGTGGGCAAGCAGTTCAAGGTGACTCGCGAACGTATCCGCCAAATTGAGGCCAAGGCACTTCGTAAGATGCGTCACCCGACTCGTCTTCGCCAGCTCACGGGCTTCTTCGATGCAGAACAGCCGGACAATGCCCAAAACCTGCTCAAGCAGGCCCAGGCCGGTCAAATCATCAAACCGCCACCCCTCGTCCCGCGTTGAGCGGTGACGCTGTCCCCGCTCTCCTGATGCGACGTGTCGGCTGTGTTTTTTTGCTGAGCTGGCTAGCTACTTTTCCGCTCATTGCCGAATCGCAGCCACGACGTTCGCCTTTTCAGCCACCCGCAGCCGAAGCGCCGCCCCCTGCGGCCGTGGCGGGCACGCACGAGTTCACCGGCGTTATTGTCGTGGACAAATCAGTGCTGATTAACCTCACGGATAGTCAGAAAAAGAGGAGTTTCTGGATCAACGTGGGTACGTCGTCCGATGGCATTGAAGTGACCACCTACGACCCCAAAAAAGACCAAGTCACGGTACGCATCGGTGGCGAGATCAAGACTCTGGCGCTGAAACAACCTGCGATTGCTGCCCGCTCTGGGAACGCCGTGGCCACCGTGCCCGTTGCCCCCAACGTGCCCCTTCCTCCTCCCGCCACGCCAGCTGAAGCTGAGCGCGAAGCTCGCATGCTCGTAAGCGACCTTCTGGAAATTGGAATGCAGCAACGCAAGGCATACGAAGAAGCCCAGCGTAAAGCTGCCGTCGAAGCAGCCAAAAAATCCCCTGCTCAAACGTCGCCTTCCAAGCCCTGATGCGAAAGCCCGCGTCGGAGCGGTTCCAAGGCCAGACTCAGGATTCGAGCGGCTTGGTTCCCCNNCACGAACGCACCGGTCCTCGGGGTCCGAGGCCATCGCTCAGGTGGATGCAGGCCGGTCTGGCTTCACTCCCCACCCATAAACCCACATGGGTCGGGTCGCGACATGCCAGTTCTCAAAGCCTGCCTTCGCGAAAAACGTCTCGAACTCGGGCACACTGGAGCAACGTGACGCCTGTGCCGGCCGTTCTCCGGGCGCAAAACGGGTCCGTACGCCTTCAAACATCTCCCAGCCCTCAGCAGAGGCGATGTTCGCGTTGTCGCAATAGAAACGACCGCCCGGTTTGAGGATACGTTTCGCCTCGAGGCAATAGGCGTACCGATCGCATTGGGCCAGATGCATAAAAACCACCGTGCAATAAACGACATCAACCGAAGCATCCGGCACCGGCTGTAGGTCATGGCCTGATACTTCTACGAACCGGACATTCGGTAGACCAAGGGTCTTCCGCTGCGCTTGCCGTATCATCTCCGCTGAGACATCGCAACCGATCCATTCCTTGACGAAAGGAGCTAATCCCCGTCCTACCCGCCCCACCCCGCAGCCAATCTCCAAAAAAACGTCGGTTGCGTGGATGCCCACTGTATCACGGAGACTCCCCAAAGTGTCCTCCATCGTGGCATAAAGCCTCTCCTCATCTTGATACCCAGAGACGTACATGACCGCCCCTTCCTGTCGCTTGGCCAAATTTTCCCAAGTCGACTTATATCTGAGCGGTAAACGAGCCGGCAAAGAATCCGCTGCTGAAAGAGTGCTCATTTCCAAGGGACCCTTCTCTGTCAGGTCCTCCTACCCTTGGCACGGTAAATCGCGTCTACCAACGTGACAATCAGACTTCCGTCGGCAACGCCGGGGGAGTCGATTCGCGATGGGAACCCGCACGGGATAACGCACCACTGAGCTCTTCTTTTCGCAAAGGCTTGGTGATGTAGTCGTCCATGCCGGCTTGAAGACATTTCTCGCGATCTCCCGTCATGGCATTCGCGGTCAAACCAATGATCCACGGCTGTTGACCCAGAGGAAGCTCACGACGAATGGCGAGTGTCGCCTCCAAACCATTCATTTCTGGCATATGCCAGTCCATCAAAACGATGTCGTAATCCCTCGCCCTCACAGCAGCGAGTCCTTCACCACCGTGATTAGCGATGTCAGCACCGTGACCGAGACGTTTGAGCATCGTCAAAGCGACCTTCTGATTCACCAGGTTATCCTCAACGAGAAGAATGCGAAGGCCGTCGCCTCCGATGGGGACAATAGGTTGAACGGCCGGGGCAGAGGTCACCGGAATGACCGGCTGCATTGGGATCTGCTCATCCACAACCTCAGCAACAACAGAGAAGTAGAACGTAGAGCCATGACCGGGCGTGCTCTCCAGCCAAGCATCCCCGCCCATCAACTGCGCCAATCGACGACAGATCGCGAGGCCAAGACCGGTGCCCCCAAACTTCCGCGAGGTGGAAGCATCTGCTTGAGTGAAAGGCTGGAAGAGAAGTGCTTGCGCCTCTGGGGCCAAACCGGGACCACTATCCCTCACCGCAAACTGCAGCTTAGCCATCAAGTTGTCCGCAAAATCCAGACGCATCCGGGTCACCTCAATGGACACTTCGCCCCTCTCGGTGAACTTCACCGCATTGCTCAAGAGATTGGAAATGATCTGACGAATACGCGTCACGTCGCCGCTGATACGTTTTGGAACGTCTTTTTCGATTTTGACCGAAAGCGGAAGTCCTTTTGCCGATGCCTTCCCTGAGAATAGGGTCACAACATCGTCAATGCATCGCTCCACATCGAACGGCAGTTTTTCAAGATCGAGACGTCCGGACTCGATCTTGGAGAAATCAAGGACGTCATTAAGAATTACAAGTAGACTGGTACCTGAGGAACGAATCGTCTCCAAGCTGTCACGCTGCTGTTCAGAAAGATCCCCATCCAGCATGAGTTCGGTCATGCCGATGACTCCATTCAACGGGGTGCGAATTTCGTGACTCATCACCGCCAGAAACGCGCTCTTTGCCTGGTTCGCGACTTCCGCGGACAAAGCAAGTTCGTTGGCGCGCGCAATCGAGTCCTGGAGTTGTCGATTAGTCGCTTCCAGTTCCGACTTCGCGTGGAGAAGGGTCTCCTCAGTCTTTCGACGCTCACGGATCTCACGAGCCATCTTACCCTGTGTCTCCAAGAGAACTTGGCCGCTTTGCTGGAGGAGTGATTCCGAGTGCTGTGCCCGAGCGAGCTGTTCCGTGAGCTCGGTCTGTTGCTCCACCATTCTCTGACGATTGCGGCGCTCGGAGACAATGTGCCGTCGTACCAACCAAGACCAAACCCCTACGATCGCAACTTGGGCGCTGATAATCAGAAAGTGAGCGGCCAGCTTCCCACTAGCGATCTGTTCGAGTTCGAAGAAGGAAAGGTCCATCCTCTTATCGTGGAACGCAAAGAAAGCGGCATGCTGAAGAGCAATGAACCCCGCCGCTGGCATGAGACAGCGCCAGTCCGCATACACCACCATCATCGTGATGCCGGTAAAGAAGAGAAAATGCATCTCTGCCATCCCTCCAAGCTGGTAGATGTGGAGACCCACGAACATCTGCAGAGCTATCCCAGCGCAGACGCGCGTCAGAAAAGATCCCGGGGCCACGGACGACACCAACCAAAAAAGAAAGAATGCGAAGGGAGCGACCACCAGGGTAGCCAACCAGGTGTTCTCCACCGCGGAGAGCAGGGCCGCCAACAGCAAGTGCATCACCAGAAACGCCCGCATCCAGTAGTCGCCCCGGCGATAGACCGGCGCGAGAATCTGTTCGTCAGCCAAAACTTCTCCCGTCGGCGATTCGATTTCGCCGGTAGGAGACAGCGAGGTATCCGCGATCAAACGAGCTCGAAATCGATTCAACGCTTTCAAGGTTTTCCTCCCGCCAAAATCAAAGATGCGCCGACGTCAATCCGGACGTTGTCCGGGCGGCGCAAGAGGTTCGACAGTCGTGAATGGCGAAGTGTCACCTGGCTAACATCGACGCAGTTACAATAGAATTTAGCAGATGTGCGCTGAGTTTATCGTCTGGGACGACTGGGGAGTTCCCCTCCTCTCCGCCTCCGCCGAGGTCACACCCGTCACGCTNNCATCAGCGAGTGATCGCGGGCAATTTGGCCTCGTCCAAAGCAGCTCTCAGTTGTCTCCCCAACTCGTGCAGTCGATAGGGTTTAGGCACAAAAATACGTTGTCCCTGCTCTTCCAACTCAGCGCGAGTCTCAGGGGTAATATTGCCGCTGAGCACTAATACTTTGGCCTTGGGTCGGATACGGCGGATTGTAGTATAAACTTCTACTCCAGAGATTCTTGGCAGATTAAGATCGAGTAGCACGGCGTCGACTTCGCCGGGATCCCCCAAAAGAAACTCCAACGCTTCTCCCCCGTCCGAAACCGTGCGCACCTTGTAACCTCGCATCTCCAGAACGACACGCAGGAGCGTGCGTAGGCTGCCCTCGTCCTCGATCACCAGGATACTCTCTGTTCCAGCAGGAATCTCCGAAGCCGAACCTGATTCGTCCGCCACGCCCGGCTTGTCCGCAATATCGATCGGCAGGTACACATAGAACGTCGTCCCTTTTCCCACCGTGCTGTCCAAATCGAGGAAACCCTTATGATTGGAGACAACGCCATAAACCACCGCCAAACCTAACCCGGTTCCTCCGCAATCCTGCTTGGTCGTAAAAAAGGGTTCAAAAATACGCGCCCTCACCTGAGGAGGGATCCCGCAGCCTGTATCAGTCACACTGACACAAACATAATCATGCATGGAGTCTGCTCCCAGTCGGGCGATCTCGCTACCTCTCAGTCGTTTTGTAGCCACGGTGATCTTGCCGCCTTCTCTCATGGCGTCCCGTGCATTGACGCAAAGGTTCATGATCACCTGTTGAAGTTGATTTTGATCCGCCGCGATGAGGGGTAGGTCTTCGCTCAGTTTGAAATCAAAGGAAATGGTCCGCGGAAAGGTCTCGGTGAACATACCTCCCAATTCCCGAATCAGGCGATTGACCGGAACCGGCCGATAACTCACTTCCGCTTTGCGACTGAACGTTAGAATCTGCCTGACGAGACCCACCGCACGCTGAGAGGCACTATAAATTTCTTTGAGGTAACGCTGTTGATCATCGTCTTCCTGCGATCGCGCCATGGCGATCTCAGCGAATCCGCTAATGATCGCGAGCATGTTATTAAAGTCGTGCGCGATCCCCCCAGCGAGGGTTCCTAAACTTTCCATTTTCTGCGCCTGGCGTAACTGGTCCTCAAGCTTCTTTCGCTCCGTGATGTCCTCCCGCAGGCACATCAAGTGGGTGATTTCGTCTGCATGATTACGGATCGGCGAAACCTGAACAAACNNCTGTAGCGAGAAACTTACGGTAGTCCTCATCCGATCCAAAGCCTGCTTTGAGAACAGCAATATCCTGCTCAAAAATCTCTTCTAGAGTGTATCCTGTGACTTGAGTGTAACGGGGATTCACATACTGAACACGGCCATCGGGCGTGGTCAGGATGACAGCTAGGGGCGACTGCTCAACGGCATTGGCCAACTTTTGAAAGTGCTCTTCTCCGAGACGGCGTTTGGTCACATCACGACCAATGGCCCTGAATGCCACGATCAAACCTTCGTCGTCTCGAATCGCATTTTCCTCCCACGCAATCCATCGCCACCCTTGGGCGGTCAACCAGCGCTGCTCATACGAGGCACGGAAAGGAGGATGAGAAAGTCGGGCGGTGACCGTCCGCCATTCCTTAACGTCATCGGAATGGATCAGCATGCGCGGATCCGCGCCCGGCCAGTTCTTTACGGGAACGCCAAACTTACGGGCAAAGGCTCGGTTGACCGTGACCACGCGCCCATCTGTTCCCCGAACAAGTGCGAGCTCGATGCTCTGTTCCCAGGGAGCAACGAGCGATTCTGCAAGTGATACCGGAACCGTTCGAATCATGACCAGGCGTCGAAACGCCGCTCGCTAGACCAGGCCGTTCAAAACGGTCGGCAAGCGTTGGACGCTGTTTGACAAGGCGGCTCGGGCGATCCGGGTTTCCTTTTCGCCATCGCCGTAAAGAATGTTCCAACCCGTGAGCTTTAGCCACGCCTCGTCCGGAATGGGATCGACCTTCTCGAAACCACCGGGAATGCCCGCATAGCGCACCAGTTGATCCGCGACTTGAACCGCCGCGGCGTAAAATCCATGATCAGGAGCAGACTCCGGAGCGTTGTGATAGAGGACTGCATCCGTGATTTCTGCCGAAAGTTGATGACGTTGGAGGTAGTAACCGCCGACTCGGGCGTGATCCCATCCAATTAAAGAGCGTTCGGCCACACACACATCTTCAGGCGTGGCATAATTGGCCTCTACGATACGCGCGAATTCCGTGGGAAATGCCGTAGCCATAACGACTTTTCCGACGTTGTGAAGAAGTCCGATGATGTAATCGGTATCGTCATCAATCAACAACGTGGTCGTCGCGAGGATTTCTCGGGTCATGATCGCCGCTCCAATCGAGTGCTTCCACAAATCCCGCCACGGAAGTCGTAGCGGAGAGCGAGACATTTTCTCCATCTCCTCGATCACCGGTGTCGCCATCGAAAGCTCCCGAATCTGCCGCAAACCGAGATAGAAGACCGCCTCCTCAATATTGTTCACCTTTGCCGTCAGACCGAAGTAGACACTGTTCACCATGCGGAGCAGACGCGCCGTCAACGAGGGGTCAGGACGGATGATCTCCGCGATCTGAGAATTGAAACTTTGCTCGGAGTTCACCAACNNTGATCTCGGCGATCTGCGAATTGAAGCTCTGCTCCGAATTGACCAGTCCCGCCAGCGCCCGATTGATGCTCTGAAGCGACGCTAATTTGGGACAGGCGTCCACCCGCTTCATGATCTCGGAATCACTATAGGTCTGAGTGGCCATGGAAGGGGAAAGTCGAGTCGAGGGAACAGGTGACATGTGTCGTGAATCGCAAGTAGCAGAAAGGCAGGGAGTGCCCTCCCCAGTCCAATCGGCGGCTCCACAGCCAAGTTTAGGGGTTTTTCGCCGCTGGTTTGGGGAAAGAACTCAAGGCGTCCGGCTCTATGCCGATGATGAACAACGCACTAGCTGTGAACCCTCCCGAGGTCTCACTGCTTCTTCTCCAAACCGCCATCGCCCACCATCGGGCAGGCCGGCTGGCGGAGGCATGTTCCCACTACGCGCAAGTCCGGAAGCTTTTGCCGCGCAATTTCGACGCCGTGCATCTCGGTGGAACGGCCCTTCTTCAGTTGGGTCGGCCAGCGGAAGCGATTCCGCTCTTAACTCAAGCTTTGCGCATCGATCCCCGATCTGCAGTCTGTGCCATGCGTCTGGGTCTTGCCTACCTTTCCCACGGAAATCTCTCTGAGGCCGAAAAAAGTCTCCGCGCGGTGGTAGCCCAGCACCCCCAATTTCACGAAGCGTGGGACAACCTCGGGATGGTCCTGAAGTCCACCGGAAACCTGAAAGAGGCGCTGTCAGCGCATCACCGTTCCGTAGAACTGCAACCGCGGTACGCTGCCGGCTGGTACAACNNTGGGTAATTCGGCAGCCGCGCTGGAGTGTCACGAGCGAGCGCTTAAGGCCAATTCGGATCATCCGCACGCGCGCTATGGTCGAGGTCAAGCGCTGCAGCAACTCCACCGAATCGAAGACGCCATCGCTTCTTACGACGATCAACTTGCCCGTTTTCCGGATCACCACCCCACCCGGAGCTCTCGCCTCATGGCGCTCAACTATCGGAGCCACCTTTCGCGCGAATCACTTTACGCTGAGCATGCCGAATTCGGAGACCAGGTAGAAAAATCCTGCAGAGAAGCTCTCGTCGCGCGAGGCTCAGCGACTTCAGATGACAAGGAACAAGCGCGCATCAAAATCGCGTTCCTGTCCCCGGACTTACGCACTCACGCAGTCGCGTCATTCATAGAAAGCCTTCTTGCCCGCCTCGATCGCGAAACGTTCGATCTCTTCCTCTACCACGACCACTTCGTCGTCGACGCAACGAGCGATCGATTACGAGCCCGGGCACGGCTGTGGCGCAACTTTATCGGACAGCCCGATGCAGCGGTGGAACGCCAGATCCGAGACGATGCCCCCGATATCCTAGTCGATCTAGCCGGACACACAGGGCTCAATCGATTGCCTCTCTTTGCTCGCCGCGTGGCGCCGGTACAGATCTCTTACCTCGGCTATCCCAACACCACGGGACTCAAGACCATGGACTTCCGCTTCACCGACCAGTGGGCCGATCCGGTCGGAGCTTCCGATGCTTTCCATACCGAACGTCTGGTCCGCATCGGGCCCTGCGCTTGGGCTTACCAATTGCCTGCGGATTCTCCCAGCCCTGCCGCTCTTCCCTGCCTGAGTCGTCGCGGCGTGACCTTTGGCTCCTTCAACAACTTTTCGAAGATTTCCGATCATACCTTGAAGCTCTGGGGACGTATCCTCGACCGTGTCCCGGACTCACGTTTGGTGCTGAAAAGCCACACGGCCACGGATGCCTCCTTCTCCCGCCGCCTCTGTGACCAAGGCATTGAGCTTTCACGGGTCGACCTTCTCCCTTCCGCAGCGTCGATCAATGCTCATCTTGAGCTGTATTCAAAGATGGATATCGCCCTGGACACCTACGCGTACCACGGCACCACTACGACCTGCGAGGCCTTGTGGATGCAGCGGCCGGTGATNNGATGGGTGTTTCCCTCCTCAACGCCGTAGGGTACCCCGGATGGATTGCAACTGATGATGATGCCTACGTGGAGATCGCCGGAAGTCTCGCACAGGATCGCCAGCAATTGGAAAAAGTCAGTACATCGCTGCGAAACTCTCTGCAGCAGTCGNNCCGCTTTACAAGCTTGTTGGAGGGAACACCGTCTGGGCCGTTTGTCCGGCACCGCTTCTCCCCTAAGCTCGTTTGTTGCGGCATGACTCCAGCCAAACTTCAAGCGACCCTTAATCAGGCTCTCGCCCATCATCGGTCCGGTCGACTGAACGNNAACTCTTCGACCCCCTTCATTTGGGAGGCACCGTTGCCTATCAACAAAACCGCTACGCTGAGGCGGTGACGCTGCTGACCCGGGCGCATGCACTCAATCCACGCTCGGCTCCGTGCTGCCTCCGGCTCGGACTCGCCTATTTAGCGCATGGGCGGCCAAGAGAAGCAGAGACGCACCTTAAGGCCTCGTTAGCGATAGCGGCTTCGGCCGAAGGTTGGAATGGACTTGGCCTCACCCTACGCGCCCTCGGCCGAACGAGCGAAGCCATCGACGCTTTTTCCAAAGCAGTAGCCGCCCAACCCGAGCTGGCTTCTGCTCACGATCAACTGGGTGCAATCATTGCAGACACCCAGGGTTTTGCTGCAGCCATCCCCCACTTTAAACGAGCGACAGAACTGGACCCCAAACTCGCGGGAGTGTGGTGCAACCTCGGATTGGCCTTCGCCCAGACGGGATCCCTATCTGAGGCAATGGACGCCTTAGACCGAGCACTCTCGATCGATCCCACTCTGCCCTTGGCACGCATGGGACGCGGCTTAGTTCACCAAAGAGCGAATCGTATCCAAGATGCAATTCGAGCCTATGATGAAACCTTGGAACGGCATCCTTCGCTCCACGAAGCGAGAAGTGCCCGCCTACTCTGTCTTAACTATCTCGATACGAAAACACCCCCTGAACTATTCGCTGAACACCGTCTTTTCGGCGAACAGTTCCCTCATGAGACCCCACGGTCGGCTCCACTTGCTCGTGAGGTGGGAGAGGCACGACAGAGCCGGCTCAAATTGGCTTTTCTATCGCCCGATCTTCGCTCGCACTCGGTCGCCTATTTCCTGGAGCCCCTGCTCCGCTATCTGGACCGCACACGTTTTGAGATCATTCTCTACCACGATCACGCCATCACCGATGCCGTCAGCGCACGCCTTTCCGAATCGGCGTCTATTTGGAGAAATTTTGCGTCACAGCCGGACTCCGTGGTCGAAACTCAGATACGCCAAGATGCACCGGATATCCTCGTCGACTTGGCGGGCCATACCGGATTCAATCGACTACCCCTCTTCGCTCGTCGTCTCGCACCGGTACAGATAACCTACCTCGGCTATCCCAATACGACAGGGCTGAGCCAAATGGACTTCCGGTTTACGGATGCCTGGGCTGATCCTACCGGAGAGGCTGATCTCTGTCATTCGGAAAAACTTGTCCGATTCTCGTCCTGCGCATGGAGCTATCAACCGCCTCCGCACGCCCCTGAGGTCCCTCCCTTACCCTGCACAGCGGGAGTTCCGTTCACCTTCGGATCGTTCAACAACGCGGCAAAATTAACCCATCGCACTCTGGACCTCTGGACCAAAGTGCTCTCGCGCGTCGAGAACTCACGCCTCTTTCTGAAAGGACACAGCTTGAATGATGCCGTGTTTCTTACCCCTCTCCTATCCGAGTTCGCTACTCGAGGAATTTCGCAGGACCGCTTGATCCTGGCAGGACGTACGGTGGGTCTGGAAGCTCACCTCGCCCACTATGCCCAAGTAGACATCGCTCTGGATTCGTTTCCTTATCACGGGACCACCACCACGTGTGAAGCGCTATGGATGGGTCGGCCCGTCATCTCCCGCATCGGTGATCGCCACGCGAGCCGCGTAGGCCTATCGCTGCTCCATGCGGCCGGTCACCCCGAATGGGCAGCCGAAAGTGATGAGGATTTTGTGTCTTGTGCCGTCGGTCTGGCTAACGATCGCACCGCGCTTGATGTCGCTTCAAGAAATCTGCGATCCGCACTCCAACGGGGACCTCTTCTTCAGCACGCTCAACAGGCAGAACGCTTCGCGCAGTCTCTGTTAGCCTGCTTTGCCGAGACCCGTTCCGGCCGTTGAGAAAGCGGAGGCGCCAAATGGCGTCCGTAGAGGCAGCTAGTACCGAAGCTGTCTCAGAACATCGACGCTCGGCTGAAAGACAGGGGAGCCCACGGTCCCTTATGGCCAGGTTTGTTCTCGAAGGCCTCGCATCTACGTGGACCAGTCGGCATTATGTGCAACACGCAATCCCCGGATGCGAGAGACCGCATCCCGCCCAGTATCCTCACTTTCGTTGAGCGGCGCCCCTCGGAGACCGCCTCTACACCGAGGCCTCATAAAGGGAGGAAAATTCTGCCCCCGCATTACCCGGTTGAGGCATTTCCCTCATCCAACCTCTCAATTCCTCAATTAATAAAAATACATTATCCTATAGATAATTAACTTATAAAACTAAAAGCCAGAAAGGTCCAACTTTTGCTGTAAAAGATAGACATGTCCACCGTCGCCACACTCGACCTCTCTGTTCGCCTGACTCCCCACGCTACCCCCTCACCATTCATGGCTACTGCAGGAGTCACCGCACTCTGTGATGAATTGCTCCAAATCGTAGAACGGATTCATGCCACTCCCTTGGCAACAACCGATGGCTTNNCAGTTCGATTCCAGGCTGTACGGAAGGATACGGCCACCGCGATTGCGCACCTTCCCAAGAAAGCCCTTACCTCGGAGACAGGTCATCACATCCGACAGACGCTTCGAACAATCTTAAAATCGGGCCTTCAAGACACCCCGCCTACCGTCGATGAGCTGCAGCTCGCACAAAGTCTGGCGGTTCGCCATCCTGGCGGTCCCGGTCTTTTGGCAGCGATGTTCCTCACTGCGGCTTGGCACTGGCCGGACGCGCCACATTTCAGTTTGGTTCCTGACGAACTCTGGGGCGACTACAGCACATGGCTGTTCACTACGCCTCAAGGCTTCATCAGGGAGGGCGACGCGGAGCGTTATAGCCAACACGTTCTCAAACGACTCGAAGATCTTGTCGGATGGACNNTATCTCGGTTCCAGCACGGTCCGAGCCGCTCTCGACGCGTACCTGGCAACGGCCACCAGCATCCCCCTCTACTTCGCCCGACACAGCCTGCGCCCTCATGCTGAAATCCGCGCAGAACTGCTTACTAAAGCCATCGGTGCACACCGCGATTCATACGATCCGCTTCCAGAGCCACGCCAGGGACGTCGGCTGCGCGTGGGTTTCGTTAACCGTCACTTCGGCTCGCAGACAGAAACCTATACGACGCTTCCCACGTTCGAGCAATTGGACGACACCCGGTTCGACGTACAGCTTTTCGCCCACCATCTGCATGGTTCGGAACTGGAAAACTACGCTCGGGATCACGCACAGGCTCTCCACCCGCTCCCCGCTGACTTGCCTGGGCAGCTGCGCATGCTTCGAGAAGCACAACTCGATGTCATCATTTTCGGTACCAACGTAACTGCCGTCGTCAATGAAGTCACCCGTCTTGCGCTCTATCGCAGCGCCCCCCTGCAGGTGGTCAACAACTCCTCCTGTATTACCTCGGGAATGGCCCACATCGATCTCTACGTCTCCGGAGACCTCACAGAATCTCCAAACGCTCCTACCCACTTTACCGAGCGTTTAGGACTTCTTCCTGGTCCGGCCCACGCTTTCAACTATGACGCGGATCGCCAGGAGCCCACGACCGCATGGACGCGGGAATCACTGGGAATCCCGGCTGATGCCACGGTCTTCGTCACAGCGGCTAACTATTTCAAGATCATCCCTGAAATGCAGTCAGCCTGGGCGCAATTGCTCGCTCGGGTGCCCGGATCATACCTGCTGGTCCACCCGTTCAATCCCAACTGGTCCTCCTCTTACCCCATCGATCGTTTCTGCCGCGAATTTGATGGAGCCCTGATTGCTGCCGGGGTTGATCCGAATCGGCTGCGCGTTTCCACCGAACGTTTCCCTTCACGGTCTGACGTGAAATCTTTGCTGAGTGTAGGTGATATCTATTTGGATACCTTTCCTTTCGGGGGAGTGAATTCGTTGATCGACCCGCTCGAACTCGGAATCCCGCCTCTCACTTGGGAAGGCGAAACCTTCCGCTCACGCATGGGATCTGCGCTCCTCCGCAAGTTAGGTGTGGAAGAGCTGATCGCAACGAGTCTCGAAACCTACCTGAACATCGCAGAACGCCTCGCCGTCGATCAGGCCTTCCGTCAGGAGACGACGTCGCGCCTCAGTTCGGCCATGGAACGCGCGCCCCACTTCCTCGATCCTCTCGCCGCTAGTGACGCCTTCGGCGACCTCCTTGAAACGGCCTTCGACGAAATCTCGCTTGTTGGCACCGCAGCCTTCCGGGCGGACCGAACTCCCGTTCGGAGTGCGCACGCAACCCCTTTGGACGCATTCTCACGCCACCAACACGCCGTGGAATTGCTGGCACAGGGACGCGCGGTCCGCGCTGCGAGCTACCTGACTGCCGCCCTTCAGCATGACGAAGCGAATGCCCAACTTTGGTTTGATGCCGCACGAGCTTTCCGCTCGGCCGGACAACCGCAAACTGCGATTCAGGCTCTGGAAACCTGTCTGCGCATCGACGCCTCCCATGCCGAANNGTTTTGACCGAACTGGCAGAAGCCGCCGGCTCTTTAGACCTCGCTCAGGAAGCGCTCAGCTGCGCTCTCCAGTTGGCTCCCTCCAATCCTAAGGTCATGCAACTGGCCGCACGATTGCAGAGCGCCTAGCGCTCACGTCGGATCTCTCACACGGAGATCCGGTAGGAGCAGGCAGAACCTCTTTCCTAGCAAGAGGCAGCGGGCAAATTACGGCCGTCCATTGCCCGCTAGGCTTAACTTTTCCACGAGGCTCATCTCCCGATTGCGTACCAAGACATTNNCAGTTAATTCACGTAAAGTCGTTATCGCCATCCACGGTAAGCGTTTGCCTTCGTGAGCGAGGGGAGAAACGTTGGCAGCGACTATGAAGACGCTTCTTATCGCGCTAGGCCTTGGTTTAGCGCTCGTGCATTTAGGGCTGATGTTTTCGACCACCTCGCTCAGTCCTACCTCCATTCATATCGGTACAGCTCTGGTCGGTGTGGCTTTTGCTGTTGTGGCGTGGGCTTACTCGAACTCCCCTGCTACCGCCAAGCCACCTTTACCCCCGGAGTCACCCAAGCTGGTTCCTCCCCCTAAAACCGCGCCTTCCGCACCTACCCTAACTCCCCGCTCGGAACCTGTGCGAGCGGAGGCTGAGATCGTGGCGTTCTTGGGGCTGCTTCAGGAAAAGGGTCGATTGATTGATTTCTTGCGCGAAGATCTTACTGGAGCCAGCGATGGCCAAGTCGGCACCGCAGCGCGTGTCGTCCACGCCGGATGCCGGGCAGTGCTCGATGAGTACCTGGAGATTATTCCCGTACGGACTGAAGCGGAAGGATCCAAAATCACGCTCACGGTCGGCTACGATATTGCTGCCTATCGATTGCTGGGTTCGGTCTCTGCGCAGCCACCGTATCAAGGTACCTTGCTCCACCCCGGCTGGCAGGTGAAGACACTTAAACTGCCTCGAGTCACGGGCGTTCACCCATCTCGCCCGCTCCCAGTACTTGCCCCTGCCGAGGTCGAAATCGCGAAAAGCTAACGTCGAGAATGAAACAGTTCTACGGCATCGATCTTGGCACCAGCAACTGCGCCCTAGCGGTCGTTCGCGATGAGGAAGGTCCACAAACCGAATCCATCACGCAGATTATTACCGCAAGTGGCATTGGCGAAAAGTCGCTTCTACCGTCAGCGGTCTACCTTCCCCCCGAAGGTGAACTCGCTGGCGACTCGCAGCGTTTGCCCTGGGATTCATCCCCACCGCCTTGGAGTGTAGGAATCTTTGCGCGTGATCGTGGCGCACTCCAACCCGATCGGCTGATTACGTCCGCCAAAAGCTGGCTCTGCCACCCGCACGTAGATCGAAGAAGTCCACTCCTCCCTTGGGGGAGCACCGTCGTGACCCAAAAGTGGTCACCGGTCGAAGTCTCGCGACGACTCCTTGAGCATCTGCTCTCAAGCCATCGACACCGCTTTCCTGAACAGTCCATTGATCCTGCGCATCTGGTGGTCACCGTTCCCGCTTCTTTCGATGAGGTTGCGCGTTCTCTCACGCTAGAAGCCGCCCAGCAAGCGGGGCTTCCTTCTCTCACCCTGCTCGAAGAACCCCAGGCCGCCTTTTACGCGTGGCTCGAGCGCCAAGGAAACGCTTGGCGTCAACAGGTCAAAGCCGGGGATCTTCTTCTGGTATGCGACGTGGGCGGGGGAACAGCCGATTTCAGCCTGATTGCTGTCTCCCAACGTTCGGGTTCGTTGAGCCTGGAACGCGTCGCGGTGGGAGAGCACCTCCTACTCGGCGGAGACAACATGGACCTGGCACTCGCGCACACGATTTCAGAAACACTCTCTCAAAGTGGAACCCCACTGGATGACCATCAGTTCCTGGCACTCACTCACGCAGCCCGGGCCGGAAAAGAAGCCCTTCTCTCCGACCCCACGCTCCCCGACGTGCCCATTGTCATTCCTTCGCGTGGGCGGAAGTTGATCGCAACGACTCTGCGTACCACGCTGACGCGAGCCCAGGTCGATGCCGTCATTGTGGAAGGTTTTTTCCCAAAGACCGCTCCGACCGATCTTCCGGTCATCCGTCGCAGTGGTGGCTTGCGCGAAGCAGGTCTCCCCTACGCAACCGATGCGGCAATCTCCAAACACGTCGCGCGTTTTCTTACCCGAGCACTCGCCAATGTACGCAACTCCCCAGAGCTTCTGGCTGCCGTAGGAGGAGCGGAGCGCCTTTCCGGAGCCACTCTGCTCACCGTTGACGCCGTTTTGTTCAACGGTGGTGTGTTCAATGCCCGGATACTTCGCGATCGCGTTTGCGAGCTGTTAAGCTCGTGGGCGGGCAAGACCGTCCGGGAGCTATCCGGCGCTCAGCCTGATCACGCCGTCGCGCTCGGCGCCGCGGCCTACGCTCGACTGCGCTCAACCGGGCAGGGCTTGAGGATCAAGGCAGGAACTGCTCGGTCGTACTACATCGGGATGGAGGCAGCGGCAATGGCAGTTCCCGGCCGTCGTGCGGCCACCAAAGCGCTTTGCGTCGCCCCCCAAGGCATGGAAGAAGGAACGCGGCAAGCGATCGAGAATCAGGAGTTCTTTCTCTACACGGGTGAAAGTGCCGAGTTTCGCTTCTTTTTCTCTGACGCTCGTGGAGGCGATCGCACGGGAGATCTGCTTCCTGATGCGGGCGAACTGGAGGAAACCGCCCGACTTGAGATCATCCTTCCGCCGCCTCCCGGTCATGAACCCGGAGAGGAGATTCCCGTGCGCATGGAAACTTCGGTTTCCGAGTTGGGTAATCTCGAGCTTTACCTCGCTCACGTGGAGAGCGGACAGCGCTGGAAACTAGAATTTAATGTCCGCATGAGATAGGTGCGCCGTGCCTAAGCCACGTTTTCACCTTGGTATTGATCTAGGGACTACCAACTGCGCCCTGGCGTCAATTCCAGCTGACGACCCTTCAGGCGCCTCCAAGGTCCTGCCAATTCCCCAATTCCACAATGAGAGGTCTCAGGGGAGCTGGGATACGCTGCCGTCATTTCTTTACCTACCGCCTGATTCCCCTGATGCGGGATGGATCGCCGGGCGGTGGGCACGTACCCGAGCCGCGGAGACACCCGGCCGGGTGATTCACTCTGCAAAATCCTGGTTGGGCCACGCCAACGTGGACCGTCGCGCCGCCTTCCTGCCTTTTGGCAGCACTGATTTGGACCAAGGCCGGCACCTGAGTCCCGTTCAAGCATCCGCTCGTCTGCTCAGAACTCTGGCTGAAGCTTGGAATCTCGCTCATCCGGACGCTCCCCTCGCTGAGCAAGACGTCGCCATTACCGTTCCCGCCTCCTTTGATCCCACCGCTCAGCAACTGACGCTGGAAGCCGCTCAACTTGCCGGTTTCCCGCCTGATACTATGCTGTTGGAAGAGCCGCAAGCGGCCTTTTACGCCTGGCAGGAAGCGAATCCCTCACCCGCGAATTCTCCCCAACACGGCGTCCCTTTCATCGCCGGGAAGACCAATCATGTGCTGGTAATCGACCTCGGCGGCGGCACCACAGATTTTTCTCTATTTGCGATCGACGTAAATGCCGACCAAACCCCTGCACGTCTCAAACGTATCGCGGTAAGCGAGCATCTATTGCTCGGAGGAGACAATTTCGATCTGGCTCTCGCCCACCATCTAGAAAATCAACTCCTCCCGGGTGGAGGAAGCCTGCCCACAACCACGTTTGCCCAGCTTCTTGCGCGATGTCGTGAAATCAAAGAAGAGGCGTTGGGCGGCGCCACCGGCGCCACCGAGGATCCAACCGCATCTCGCAGCTGGCCGGTCGCCGTAGCTCGCCCCGGAGCCACTCTTCTGTCGGGAACTCTACGAGGGAACCTCTCGGGGGTAGACATCCTACGCCTTTTGATCGAGGGCTACTTGCCTCGCGTGAGTCGAGGTGAACGTCCACTTCGAACCGTGTCAGGCTTGCGTGAGATGGGGCTGCCCTACGCCAAAGATCCCGCAATTACCCGACATCTCGCCGACTTTGTGCGCGGACGTCCTCGCGTGGATTGCGTTCTCTTCAACGGTGGCCTGACTAAATCGCCCGCAGTGCGCTCACGCCTCATCGAAAGCATCGCGCAGTGGCAAGATGGATACGAACCCAAGGTTCTCTCCAATCATGATCCCGACCTGGCGGTAGCACGCGGCGCGGCCCGCTTTCTCGCCCTCCGGGCTGGCCATAGTCCTGGACGAATCGAAGCAGGGACGGCTCATAGCTACTACTTGGGAATTGAAGAAGGCGGAGCCCTATGCGTCCTGCCCCGTGACACCGCTCCCGACACCCCTATCTTACTCGACCTTCCTCGACTACGCGCCCACGTAGGCCGCTCGGTCGCCTTTCCGCTCTACCGCCATGCTCGGAGAGAAGGAGATGCTCCTGGAGCCATCGTCCCGCTGGAGCTCGAAGAGCTGCAGGAGCTCTCATCCATCGAAGCACAACTTTCCCCTCCCAAGGGTATCGCCCTTCCCAAAAATCCGTTGATTCGGGTCAAGCTGCGAAGTCTGCTTCGCTCCACAGGTCTATTGCGTATCGAACTGGTCAGCTCAGAGCCTTCCTTGGAGTGGTCGCGTACGTGGCCGCTCGACTTCTCAACTCGCGTCCACCACGAGACGGCTCGAAGCAAGCCGAGTGATCCAACGTCTCGTCCGTTGGCTCCTCAAAGCACCGAATCGCCGCTTTTGACCCAGGCTGCTGCGGCTCTTCTCAAGCGACTGGCCCAAGGTTCCACCGGACGAGAAAAACTCACCGCCAACGTTCTTTTTACTCTCGCGGAGAAAAGTATTGGCAGTCCGCGAGCCAATTGGAGTGCGGCGATGGTACGTGCTCTCTTTGACGCTTGGATGTCTGGAGTACACCACCGCAAGCGTTCTGTTGATCAGGAGGAGGCCTGGCTGCAATTGGGTGGGTACCTGCTCCGTCCAGGAACAGGAGCGCCCGGCGACGAACGTCGCGTAGAGAGCCTTTTCACTGAGCTCCTCCGCGAACCGTCGTACCCACGTCCCCCTGTCCGGATCCAACGATGGATTTGTGCTCGTCGTATTGCTCCTGGTCTTGATGCTTACCAAACAGGTCAACTCTGGGAGAAGGCTGCCGCAGAGTGGAAACAAGGGGAAAAACCCACAGCGGAAATCGCCTTGCTGGCTGGCTCCTTGGAAAAGCTGCCGATCTCGTTGAGGGTCCAACTTGCAGAGCGGGTGGCGGAAACACTCCTTCTTCACCCCGCCGAAGGCGCCGCTTGGAAGANNCCCGGAGCCGAAAACGTTGTCCCGGCGGACTTAGTCATCACTCTCTGGGAAAAACTCCGCGAAGTCACTCCCCCGGACTCGGTGCGCCCCGATACGATTCAAACGTGGCTAAGAGCGGCTCGGAAAACCGGGGTCCGCACCCTTGACGTCAGTTCCTCCTGCCGAAATCAGATCGACGATCGTCTCCGCAAGTGGGGTGTTCCTGAGGCTAAACGACGTTCTCTGCATGAAGTGATACCTGTTGCCGCCTCGGACCTGACCACTCTCCTGGGCGAAGGTCTACCTCCCGGCTTGAGCCTTGATAAGAACGACAAGGTCCCCACGAAAAACTAGGACCTCCCNNGTGCGCGGAAAACCCGGGATCCGGCCGCACAGTCACTCTCCAAAGAAAAAGAGAATCAGGGACTTTGGAATTTTAAGGCTCCGGCAGGATAGGATTCGAGGTACTTTCCACGACACCTTAGAAAAGGAAAACCGTCGCAAGCTTGAGGGTTTCAACGAGATTGCGTGTAGTTCTTCCTCATGACCATCCTCCGCCCTCTACTTTTACTCCTCATTTGCGTAGCCACTTTTAACGCCTCAGCCAAAGAGTCGACTCCAGCCGCAGGAGAAACGGGCAACCGCCCTCCAGCGAGTTACGCTTTGAAAACCTGTATTGTTTCCGACGAACCCCTCGATAATATGGGAGGAGGAGTGGCCTACACCCATTCTCAACCAGGAAAGCCCGACCGCGTGGTCTGGGTCTGCTGTGAGGGCTGTATCGACGACTTTAAAAAGGAACCGGAGAAATATCTCCCGAAGCTCGATCAGGCCGAAAAACGACGGTCAGAAGAAAAACGAAAGCCGTGACACCCTCATTTAGACACACGCGTACGATGGGGTGAGCAGGCGTCCGCTGGCTCGATCGACGGCCACCCAGACCCAGCGCGGGGAGGCCGGGGAGTTGAGATGATTGCGAGATTGCACGAGCGTTTCAGCTTTTGACTGATCCGCTTCACTTTCCTTTGGAGTAACGCGGTATCCATCCCGATTGACCGCATACACGTGATAAAGAGGCTTCATGGTAACGTCGTTGAGGTTCGATCCAGGCTTAGCCTGTGACCGAAAGCTGCGTTACCAACCCGTTGTCTACAAGGTGTTTCCTGGAGGGATTTTCACGCACGACGGCTACGCATTCTCCGACCCGTCCTCACCCATGCGCTCCGCAGTTTTTCGCCTACTTTAACCCCGAACCTTCGTTCGGTAGTGCTACCACCGATACGATGTTATACTGCCAAGATTACCAGAAAAAATAGTCTTCACTCATACTGAGGAAATTGAGGGTCGGNNCACCCGTGTGTAATCGGACCAGGGCCCCAGAACCTCACGATCACATGCCAAGCGCCAGGTGCGTGCTCGGCCGCGTGACGCGCCTTCCGCACGTCGGCGAAAGACTTCGTAACCTTCAGGTGTAGAGAAGAACAAGCACCGCTTTTCAAAAACATCCTCTGTCGTGACAACGCGCCCCCCTGCTGCAGTGAGACGATGATGTGAGAGAACCTGGCCACACCGGGTCATTTCGATGGCGGCGCGACGACAAGCAGCCTCAAAATCCATGCCCGCAGCATGTCCGTAGGCGAAACAGTCAGGTGCACATTCTCGAAACGTGATGACGGTTACCCCAATTTTCAGCGGGTTTTCAATCACCAGAGCCCCCACCCCGGGCCAACGCGTCGCGACAATACGTCCTTCGCACTCTCCCTCCCACCAAGAAAGCAACGAAGCTCGTTCAATCGCTTCCAACAGAGCCCGCCGGCGAGCCTCGCGGCAGGTAAACCCGGGGAAGGCAGCCATTCCATTGGTGGAGGCATCAAGATTGAAACCGTAGAGCTCGTGCGAAGATGAGTAGAGACTTCCGTGATACGCCCAGCGCTCGAGCGACTCCGAGATAGCCATAAAGCGGGCCATCATAGGAGAAGCATCTGTTCCCGACCCATCGGCATCGCTGTAAAGAGCGAGTGGCCGGCGGCGCGGAACCAGGCTGCGCACCAAACGCGCATTCGCCTGGAACCGCCGCGCTCCTTCCACCTGCACCTCGCCCAACGAAATCGATGCGACCGGGCCTCCATCTTCGGCCATAATATTGCGATAACGATAGGCGGCGATGCTCAACATGGCAGGATCCTCCGAATGTTAGTTGGTGTAGATCTTCACATACTCAGCGTAGGCAGGTGGGTCACCTAAGCAGGGGGGGTTACAATCTGGAGCGGACCGCTCATCCCCGATCTTTTCGTCCACATCTTTTGCGCCAATAAGTGGATCGAAGCGCTCTGCGGCACTGCAAAAACCTGCTGAGAATAGCAGGCTCGAAACCAGACCAAATACGAAGCGTTTTGTTTTCACGTCGTACAGCCTGCCGTTACGTAAAGCCCGAACAATATTGCAAATAGGTTATTGTTATGAAGGTGCCTACTTTTTTTTAGGTAGCATCAAGCGTAACTTCATGTGAAGGTGCAGGCGCTGCGCACGCTCTTCCAGTTCCTGCTAGTCGCGATCGTAGTTTTAGTTTTCGGAGACGCCATCGCGACCGCACAAATACAAGCCGCTGGGCTACGACCCATTCGGTCTTGGGATCGCGAATACTTGGGACCAAGCGCGCGTGCTTGGTCGATATCTCAAGCTTCCACGGGACATATTTTTGTAGGCGCCAACTCCTTACTTAGTTTCGATGGCGATAGATGGCGCGAGGTCTCCATCAATTCGGGTTACGCCATCCGCGCACTCGACATCTCACCTTCAGATCGACTTTGGATCGGTGCGATGGATGAGGTAGGGTATATCGACCGCGACGACACAGGGTGGGAAAATTATCGCTCCTTAACCTCCTCTCTTCCATCTGAGCTCCTACCGATCGGTGAAGTCTGGCATGTTTTCAGCGATGATCGCGGAGCTACTTTTGTTACACGTACCCATGTATTGCGATGGGAGTCGGGGGCTTGGTCCACTTGGGCTTTCCCAGGCAGTCGGAGAATGCCAGCCAGCCGCGTTGGCGGAAGGATTTGGTTTCACCATGCAGATTCCGGTCTCTGGGTTATGGATACAAAAGGACCCAGCCTCCAAATCCCAGCTTCCGACATTCCTTCGTCATTCGGACTGATCAGCGTGGTGAAGGCGGATAGTACCGGTCTCCTGCTTGCTTCAGGAGCCGGACTACACCGATATCACAACGGCATTTTCGAACGCTGGAGTCTTCAGGGTTCAGACTTCCTTAATCGTCACAATGGTACAGCTATCATTGCCCTACGTGACGGCCGACTAGCCCTAGGCACGCTTTCCGGAGGTCTTGGACTTTTATCAGCAGACGGAGAAAGCCTAGAAATAATAAACCGCACCAACGGTTTGTCGAGTGATGCCGTGATCAGCCTCTTTGTCGACCGAGATGAAATGCTCTGGGCCGGACTGTTCACACACGTTGTCGCAATCGAGACCAAAAACGACGTCCGTCTCTTTACACCTAAGGTAGGCCTCCCTGAATCAAGTGTGAACGCTGTCACTCTGTGGAGAGACGAACTCTACATTGCGACGGACGATGGCCTGCATCGATGGAACGAAAGTCGGTTTGAGTCTGTACCAAGTCTGAGTGGACGGCATGATGATATTCTCGGAACCTCACACGGCCTCATCGCTGGAGGCTACAGGGTCATCGATGCTTTAACTTCGGAAGGGCCTGCGAAGGTTCGTCAGTTCGCCCATGGTATCAACAGAATCGTCCCGACATCACAACCCCACAGCTGGCTATTGGGCGAAACGTACAATCTAGGTCAGCTTGAGCACTCATCCGATGAGGGTTGGACACACAAAACCCTAGCGATACTTCCGGACACGATCACCTCGGTCCTTGAAGAAAACCCTGATTCAATCTGGGCAGGGACCCAATCTAAGGGTCTTTTCCGCCTTTCGAGGGGTTCTAGCAGCGAGGCTTCTTGGTCACTCGTACCGTCTTCGTTTGACGGGACTACCCCATCAGCAAAGGGACCCACATTCGTAGCCGAAGTTGAAAGCTACGTGGTGGCTCTCGCACCAAGCGGGGGATTTAGCTATGACAAGGATCAACGCCGATTTTTTCCAATACGAGGAATGCCCAGGTCTCAGATTTTTGCGCATTCCCGCCCAGATCCCCGCCATCGGGTGTGGGTAGCAATCAATTCCACGCTGGAGCGGACATCTGCGTCGGTGCTTATAGGGTATCTCGCGCTAAACGAAGAAAACGAGGTTTCCTGGACTGAGTACCCAGTCCGATTCACGTCCGTACTCGGCCATATCCGTCGCATGTATGCAGATGAACATGGCTTGATCTGGATCGCGGGCGACAAGGCGCTGATGAGTATCGCCCCCTCGGCTGAAGCTCGCGTGCAAGCGCCACGTACGCCCGGTCTGACCTCGACGACACCAAACGGCTCCGTGCTGCCCTATCACCACTCCCCTATTCGGATCGAGTTTAGCACGCAGGACTACACACGTCGCGATCAACTACGTTACCAATACCTTCTCCGGGGCATCGACCGCGATTGGTCTGCTCCAACGAACGATCCTCACGTGGTCTATTCCGGTCTGCGTGAAGGGCGCTATGATCTTCAGGTTCGCACGGTTGATCTCTTGGGCCGAATCAGCGAGCCAGCAGTTTGGGCATTCGAGGTCCAACCGCCGTGGTATCGGACCATCTGGACTTACTCCGCGCTAACGCTGACCGCAGTCCTTGCTTTCCTCCTTGGCGTACGACTACGGCAGACTCAACTGATCAGACAGGCGCAGAAGCTACAGCTCGCTGTTGATGAAAAAACCTCCGAACTGGCCAAAGCCAACGCCGCCAAAACCGAGTTTATCGCCAACATGAGCCATGAGATTCGGCACCCCATCAGCGGGATCCTCGGGCTTTCGGTAGCACTCGAAGATTCGCCATTGAATTCAGATCAGCTCAAATCAGTCCGTTCGATCAAGAGCTGTGGCTACCTGCTCGGGAAACTGGTCGATGATGTTTTGGAATTCGCCAAGTTCGAAGTCGGCAAAACCACGCTTGAGATTACTCTCCTGAAACCGATCGATCTCATCGAGAATTGCGCTGCCATCCTCAGGCGGGCTGCAACCGATGCTCGCTGTACGTTACGTATTGAGGCAGATGCAGCATCCTACGGAACCTTCCAGGGAGATGCCGGCCGAATTCAACAGATCCTCTTCAACTTCCTCACCAACGCCTTCAAATTTGCGCCGGGAACCGAAGTTCAGATCGGCTCGTACCGAGAACGTAACGGAAACATTAGAATCTACGTCCAGGACCACGGGCCAGGCATCAGCGTCGAGGACGCCAAGGTCCTCTTCACCAAGTTTACACGCCTAAAATCTGCGCGCGATGGGCATATTCGTGGCAGTGGTCTTGGTCTCGCCCTCTGCCGCTTGCTGGCCCAGAGTATGGGTGGTGACGTCCACATCAACAGCCAGGCCGGACGCGGAAGTCGCTTCTCCGTTTCCCTTCCTCTCGCCGAAGTTTCCACGAAGGCGACACCTGAGCTTCCTCGCCTTGGAACTTCTCTGCGCGCCCTGGTGGTCGATGACATCGATTACGCAGGGTCAGCAACCGCCGCCGTCCTCCGCCGTCTGGGCTTCGAAACCACGCTCGCTCATGATGGTCCCTCCGCGATCGAGCGTTGGGCCAGCAACTCCTTTGACGTGGTTTTACTCGACCTTGAGCTTTCACCCACGATGAACGGCGTGGATCTCGCTAAAGCACTTCGATCCCGCCAGCGCCCTCATCATCGCGCGACGGTGATCGCCGCTTCCGCACACGCCTCCCCCATCCAAAAACAGTTCTGCCTCGACCAAGGTTTCGATGGCTACGTGACCAAGCCGATCACTCCTGAGAAACTGTCTGAGGTCCTCTCCACGCTTCCGCAACCTCTGCGGCCACCCGCTTCTGTTGAGGCTCCCCCGCCCCCCCTTCCTACCATGCCCTCTGTTAACCTCCGTCTCATCGAAGAGCTCGCCGGAACAGAACCCGAAGCGTTCTCGCGGCAACTCGCCCGCTTTTGCCAAGAAGTCGACTCAGAACTCCGAGCCCTCGCCACCGCAGATCTCGAAACGAATTGGCGTGAAAGCGCTCGGCTAGCCCATCGCCTCGCGAATTATTTCCAAATGATCGACGCGGTTGAGCTCACCGAGATGGTTAAGCGGCTGGAAACCGATGCGCCTGTCCTTACGGCAGAGATCAGGGCGAAGATTCTTTCCGAGATNNTCTCTTCGGCTTGGCAGATCCTCCAGAACCACCTGAGCCAGGCTCGCCCTTCCACGGCAACTGCGTAAACCCGTTGTCGATTGCGAAGCGGATGAGTTTGGGAGTGCCAGGAAGCTTTAGTTTGCGCAGCATATTGCTGCGATGGGTCTGAGCGGTGTGCTGGGAGATGCCCAGCTTTTCACCGATCTCTTCATCGGAAAGGCCCAGTCCGATCAAGGCAAGTATCCGTCTTTCCCATTCGGTCAACGTCTTGGTGAACGCCACCGGATTCGAGAGGCGCGCCTGTTTAACTTTCTGAAAAACGGCTGAATAGTAGCTGCGTCCTGCTTCCACCGCCTTGAGGGCATCTGCGAGCACGGTGGTCGTATTGGAGTTTTTGTCCACAAAACCATGGACACCGGACTGCTCGATTCGGAACAGCGTGAAGTCATCGCACAGGGACGATAGGACTAGAATCCGCATGTCCGGATTCTGCGCGAGCACCTTCTCCGCCACCTCAAATCCATCCACATCTGGGAGCGACAAATCCAGGAGTAGCACGTCAGGTCGGAGCTCATTAACGAGGGCAGGCGCGTCTGCACCGGTGCCACACTCACCTACGACGGTATGCCCCAGATCACGCTCACAGGCTTTCCGGACAACTTCACGGAACATCAACTGATCCTCAACGATGACGAGACGCACAGAGAATCCATATGAGAAGCCCCTTACCCAATCAATCACTTTGAGACGATCACACGCAAGTTCGCGCCCAGACCCGCCTTCGTCGCGACGATCGGAGGAGTCTCACAACATACCTAGGGATCAACACGATCTCCAAGTGGACGCGCTCCTCCGCAGATGGGATTTATCCTCTTTCACTACTTAATTATATGTAGTTTCGCGCCTCTTGTCAGCGGCGTTTTTTGATGTCCTGAGAACGGTCTCCTACCGCAGCAATATGTCTCCATTCGGACGATGCACGTCGCGCTGGCGAAAATCCTCTCCATAGAAGGCACTACTGATCCCATCTTTGTGATCAGTGGGGAGAGATTCGTATCGGCCAATCCCGCCGCACTTCAATTGCTGGGTTTGAAAACTTCGGAGGAGTTGATCGGCGAAACGTTGCAACCCTTCATCCGCGATCCAGGTGCTCGAGGCGCGACCGCTCGGAAAGCATCGTCGCTCGACAACGTCATCGGCACAATTGAACGTCAGCTTCAAAGGCCGGATGGCACTCGGGTCTGGGTGGAACTAACCTGCATTCCTCTGCAGCTCGAGACAAAGCCTGCGACACTGCTGATCGCTCGCGACGTCACCGCCCGGAAACATCAGGAGATCGTGGCGAGCGTCCAAGAGAACGTCCTGCTCAATATGAGCGAAGGCGTAGTCGTCTGTGACGAAGAAAATCTTATCGTTCTGACCAACCCATCCTTGGATCGAATTTTCGGATACGAGGCGGAGGAACTCGTGGGTAAACATGTTTCAGAACTCAACGCGTTTACGCGTGAAGAAACCGACCAGTTCCTAGAGCAAGTTGGAAGTGAACTGGCCCGTCATCAAAGCTGGGAAGGTGAGATCGCCAATCGTCGCAGGGACGGCAGCACTTTGTTCACCTTTGCTCGCATTCACCCACTCGATGTAGCCGGGCGACGCTACTTGGTTTGTGTGCAACAGGATTTGACGAGCAAGAAAGCAATGGAAGCCCGGTTCCTCCGTAGTCAGCGTATGGACGCAATCGGAGCTCTCGCCGGTGGCATTGCGCATGACCTCAACAATGCGCTCGCCGCGGTCCTACTCTCCACGCACCTGATACAGATGTCGCTCACGGATGCATCGAGCTCACGCATGCTGAGCTTGATCACCGAATCGACCCAGCGAGCGGCCGATCTGGTCAAACAGGTCCTCGCGTTCAGCCGCAGTCCCGAAGACGGCCGAGGTATTGTGCAGGTAGAACGCGTCGCCCGCGAGATCAGCGCGCTTTGCCGGCAAACGTTCCCCAAGTCCGTCGACATCAGAACAGATATCGACAAAGACCTTTGGTCGGTGAACGCAGATCCCATTCAGCTCTACCAAGCGCTCCTTAACCTTTGCCTTCGCGCTCGAGATTCGATGCCAGAAGGCGGTCTTCTCACCATAAACGCTTCCAATGTCGTTATCGACGAACTGAGCGCGCGCTCCCTCCCTGAGGGGCGGGCCGGAGCCTACGTACTTTTGGTCGTCAAAGACAATGGCCTGGGCATGACGCACCAGAACACTTCTCAAATATTCGAACCTCTCTCTCCTCAGTCCGGGGGGACCTCCGACGCGGACACGGCCCTCTCCATCACCCACAATATCGTCAGAAGTCACCGAGGATTCCTTAGCGTCTACAGCGAGTTAGGCCGCGGCACTGAGTTTAAAGTCTACCTGCCGGCGAATGATTCGCGCTCGAAATCGACTGCCGCACCCGTGGCCTTCTCTCACCTCTCACGAGGACAGAACCAACTGATCCTGGTCGTTGACGACGAAGTCGCAATCCGGACCATCACGACGCGTACGCTTCAAGCATTTGGCTATCGTGTAATCGCCGCTAATGATGGTGCTCAGGCCGTCGCTCTCTGCGCTCAGTATCTCGGCGAAGTGGAGGTCATGATCACCGACATGGAAATGCCGATCATGGATGGCGCAGCCGCGATCACCGCGGTCCGCGATATCGCGCCTGTNNTTCGCCACCACGGGGCTGGACTCACGCACCCGCGTATCCGTCGAAAAGCTCAATGTTCGGACGTGTCTCTACAAACCCTATACGGCCGAGCAATTGGTGCGCGCGGTGCACCAAGTCCTTCACGTCACGCCGTCTTGAGACGATAGACCGACCGAGTCATCGAGAGTCTCGGCGGATTCGCCTTTCGACACCAAGACGGCGCAAACGAGGTCGCCAGTGACATTCAGCGTGGTCCGGCACATGTCCAAAAGACGATCAATGCCCAAAATGATGGCAATGCTCTCACCGGGGACACCGATTGAGACGAGCACACCCACCACCAGCGGAAGTGAACCTCCAGGTACCCCCGCCGTCCCGAAACCCGCCATGATGCACATCAAAGCCACGACCACCTGCTGTCCCAATGTAAGGTCCACTCCGAATACTTGGGCAAGAAAGAGGACAGTGATCCCTTCGTACAACGCCGTCCCATTTTGATTCGCACTTGCTCCCACCGNNATTGATACTGGCAGGGTTGCATTGCTCGACGATGTGCTGAACGCCGTGATCATCGCCTCTTGCGTCTGTTTGAAGAACTGCAGGGGCGACTTGCCTCCGATAAACTTCAAAAACAGGGAGTAGCTGACAAATTGGTGCAGGGCTAAGCCGAGCACTACAACCGCAGCGTAGAAACCCAGACTGCGAATAATGTCCACGCCGAGCGTCGCCGTCAGGCTGAATCCCAAACATGCCACGCCAACGGGGGCTAGATACATGGCAAAGCCGATGATCCTCATGCAGACTTCGAAGACCCCTTGCAACACGGAAACTAACGGTGCCGTCTTTTCCGGCGGTGCCATGGCCATCGCCACGCCGAAAAACAGGCTGAAAACCATAAACGCAATGAGGCCACCTCCGGCATAATTAGGCGTGAAGGCATTGACGGCCTCGTAGAGCGGGTTCTGCGGCACCAACGCTAAAAGGGTTTCCGCCAACGGCGTCTCCTTCGTGCCTTGCTCTACTTTCTGACCGACCGCGCTGCCATACTTGGCAATCAGCTCCTCTTTAGTTNNCGTCCCCGCCAGTAAGAGGGTAAAAAGCACGGACTTGATACCAACTCGGCCCAACTGCCTGATATCCCCCATTTCGGCGATCCCCAAGACGATCGCCGAAAAAATCAACGGGATCACAATCATGAAGATGATCCGGATGAAGAGGGCCCCGAGTGGGCGAATCAAATTCGTCAGCCAGTAGTCCAACCGCGCGACGGTCGCTGGCTCGCTGATACTGGCCTCGACAATCAAACCCAACACCGCACCGACGACCAATCCTAACAATATTTGATTCGCTAACGGCCACTTCCAAGGTTTGAGCGTCACAGACGCAGCTTGTTAAGCTAGGCCGGAGGGCGGCAATCCCTTTTTCTAGTGGAAAGTGTCGGCGTGTTTTTACCGGGCGACTCCACCGTTGACACTCCCCCCTGCCTCACACCAAACCCGCTTGGTGTGCCAGGCCCTCGCTAAAATTTTCGAGGGCCTCCCCACGACACGAATAACAACCACCACCCAAGGAGTACGTGCTATGAAAAAATTAATGTCGGTTCTTTTCGCCGCTGCCTGCTTGTTCGGCGCCACCCATCTGCAAGCCCAAACCGCCCCCAAGAGCGTGATCCATGTGGTCACCGTCGCTTGGAAAAAGGATGCAACTCCGGCTCAAATCGAAGCCGCCCTCGCCGGTGTGCAGGCGCTGCCGAAGAGTTACAAGGGTATCACCCGCGTCTGGACCAAAACGCACAAGATCCAAAACGCCAAGGGCGTCGAACTTCCACGCACCCATGCATTCGTCATGGAGTTTGTCGACGAAGCCGCGCTGAAGGACTACACGGGCAGCGACGCACAGAAGGAGTGGTACAAAGTCTACATTCCCATCCGCGAAAGCAGCACCACGTTCGATATCACGAACTGAACGTTTTTTTCTTTGAGATTAAAAATCCGCCCCATTCACGGGGCGGATTTTTTTCGTCCTAAAAGAACTCCTAAAGAGCGCATTCCTCAACTCATTGCGAGGTAAGGGTGCTTCCAAAGACCGCGATACGGACGCAGTAGATGCCGCGACGCTTCCGCATTTCCTAGCACCTCCTGCTTTTTTGCATCCCAAGTGAGCTTACTCCCGACTTTTAACGCGATCATCCCGAGCTTCACGGTGGTGGTGGTCAAATGGGCATCCGCTGTGGTGCAACTCGCCTGTTTACCTTCACGAATCGCATTTAAAAACTCTGCCATGTGCAGGGTACCCGCATCGGTCTTAACTTCTGTCACTTGTCGCTCAGCGCCCTTTCCCTTGGGGATGTAGACCCACTTGTTATCCGAGACCCAAACCGACCCTTTCTCTCCAAAAAAGGTGATGCCATTGTTGATGTCGGGGGAGTACTCTTCGGAACCCCAGAGTCGGTGACGCCAGGAAATGGGGCAGCGCTCAAACTCGAAGTGTGCTGTCATCGTATCCGGCGTAGTGATCCGCCCGCCAAGCTGGTAAAGGCCCCCCGTCGCCGCAACGGTTCGAGGCGCGCCTTGCCCCAGGATTACGCGGCTGGCATCAATCAAATGGATACCCCAATCGTAGAGATGCCCCTGGCCTGAAGTCTCCTCCAGACGCCAACTCAAGTGACCAACTTGCTGACTGTACGGAATGAGTGCACCCGGCCCACACCACATATCCCAATCCAAACTTTCAGGAGGTGGCTCAGGTGCAGGGTTCTTTAAGCCAGCGGTAAAGTTGATTTGCGCCTCCGCCTGAACGACTCGCCCAAGATTTCCTTCTGCGATGAACGTTTTGACCGCACGGAAGGCTTCGCTCTGGCGACGCTGAAAGCCGACTTGCACGACCTGCCGTGGATTCTCCTCAGCCGCAGCCACCATCGCCTGCCCTTCTCGTACATCGTACGACAACGGCTTCTCACAATACACGTGAAGGCCGCGTTTCAACGCGGCGATAAAGGGCAACGCATGCCACTGGGTGGGCGTAGAGATGATCACGGCCTCAAGCCCCGGCATAGCCAGCAATTCTTCGTACAACTTGAAGGTCTGTGGACGCGTCCCTTGCGTCGTCGCAATCTCCTCAGCGCTTTTCTCCAAATGCGCACGATCTACATCGCACACTGCCACCACCTCTACCCCTCCCGCCTTGTAGGCCGCGCGTGCGTTGACCATCCCGTACCACCCGACTCCAATCAGACCGATCTTGATTTTCCGAGCCGCACTCGCCGGAGAAGTCTCTGCAGCTAGAGAACGAAGGGGTGAAAGGGCCGCCGCGCCCGCGGCGACCGTACCAAGAAACTGGCGACGATTTAGGGGATTCATTTCTCCACTGTCGCCAAAATCAATCCAGCCACGAGCCAAAAGCAGGCGCAAATTTTCTCTAGCGACGCCCGCGAGGAACTCGCAGAACGGGCCTCCGCAACCCTCATTTTGAACGGAGCAGAAACGTCCCCTTCTTGTTAGCGGTAACAAAGTCGGGACGTTGATCGTTGTTCACGTCACCGGACACCAACTGCGTGCCAATCCCTGANNCACCACCGTTTCCCTGAAACTAAGTCAGGGACCCCATCGCCACTGAGATCAACCACCGCAAGAGCATGCAACTGCGAGAACTGGACTCCTTCCAATTTCTCATCGGCCTGGGTGGAGAGAATGACGTGTTCACGAAACGAGCGCTCTCCTTCGGGGGTGCGGATCTGCTCAAACCATGAAANNCAGGCAGGCCATCGCCATTCACATCCACCACACACATCTGCGCCCCACCGCGGCCGGAGGAAAAGGGAAACGTGTGACGTTTCCACACCGGGTCACCTTCGAGAGAAACCGGTTGTTGCCACCATCCCCCTTTATCCAACAGATCAGGTCGAGCATCGCCATTCACGTCTCCCACGCCCAATCCATGAGTGAAGCGCTGAAATGGACCGGGTGCTGATACGGGATGAAACGTCCAAGGCTTCGTCGGATTCTCGCGATCAGGAACAGCGTATCCATATTTTCCACCAGAAGAGCACACCACCTCGGCTTTTCCGTCCCCTGTCAGGTCTACATACATCGCCGATTCATTGTCGACCGGGTTGAAAGCCAAATGTTTTTCCCAGTGGCCTCCCGCTTTGCCCGGGTTGCGGTACCAGGATGCGTCGGCACCAGGGAAACCGATGACCAGAACATCCAGCCACCCGTCATCATCAAAGTCGTCGGTATACGCGAAAAAATTCTCCGAATACTTCAAAGGATCGAACGGCTTGGGCGGGTATAGTTCATGCCGCTTGGAGAATAAAGGCCCCTCGTACCAGAAAGGCCCCGCCACGATATCCAAGGAACCATCACGATTGAGATCCGCGAAGGTCGCGCCCTCTGCGTAGAATTGATCATCCAGTTTAAGGCGCTCGTAGGCCAAGGTATCCTGAGTCTTGCTTTGAAGCGGCAGAATCGCCGACAAAGCCGCCACCGAGTAAACAATGCGAAGGGAAGTGGGAATCATGCGTGGGAAAAGTCGTGAAGGCCCCATCGGGATGAAACGGGGGCACGTCGATCAGACCCGAAAATTGGGACGAGGAGCCTTGATTAAGGCGAACCCACAATCGAGGCAAGCGACGGATCACACCTGGACANNGAGACGCCCATGTCGCCCTCCCCGGAGCCTGCCGATGCCCAAAAGCATGAAGCAGAGCTGCTGCTCCGGACACAAAGGGGAGACGAAGCTGCTTTCGGAGATTTGATGCAGCTCCACTACGAAAAGGTTTTTCGCCGTGTGGTCGCGATCGTTCGGAATGAACACGACGCCCGCGATCTCTGCCAAGAAATTTGGTTGGGAGTCTGGCAACAGATTTCCACGTTTCGCGGCGAGGCGCGTTTTTCCACGTGGCTATACTCTCTCGCCAGTCGACGAGCTCTTGATCACCTCAGAAAGCGTAGGCGTTGGTTCGACCGGTTTTTGCCGTTATACGGCGGGAATGACGCGGGCACTGATGAGCCTAAACTCGCCGTCGAGCCCACCGACCCCGGTGCCCATCCACGCGATCAGACAGAGGCCTGGGAAACAACCCAACGGATTGAGGAGGCCATGGCATCCCTCCCCCCAGCACTCCGTGCCGTGCTGGCCTTGCGTGAGGTGGAGGGCTTGTCCTATGCTGAAATCGCCGAAACGCTGCACTGTCCCACCGGAACCGTGATGTCCCGCCTTCATCAAGCCCGCCGCCTTCTTATCCAGAAACTCAAGTCTTTGCCATGCGACTGACCTTCCTTCTTCTTACCGTTGCGATCTTCGGCGGATTCGTTCTCCCCAACCGAGCCGAAGCAGCCCAATTTTCTGCCCTGCTGGTAACAGCGTCCAAATCTCCCGGGCCCTCCGATAGCCGTCTCAAACCCTACGAAGCCACGCTGCGCCGTATCCTTCGCTTCGAAAGTTTTCGACTCGTGGGACAAGGCAGCACCGAACTCAACGTTCCGGGCAAGGGCCGGATCTCTCTGGGAGGCGGTCACCACCTCCAACTAGACGCGACCGAAGGAAACCGGGTGGACGCGGTATGGTTGCAAGGTGATCGCACTCTCATGCGCACCGGTTTGAGTTTACGTGGGGGCGTGCNNTTGCCCGCTGTCCTCGGAGGTCCCGGAACCGGCAAAGATGGCGAAGTCTACGCGGTCATCGTGATTTCCCAGTGACGCCGGAGCCAGCGCAATCACCAGGCATTAAAGAATAGAAACTAATAATGAAGTGCTTAGGAAGCATCGAGAGCGACGGCTCGGTGCCACAGCAGAAATTTTGTGAGAATGATGAGAGTCCTCGAATAAACTCGATGTGAGATTCGTCCCAAGGATCGAACTCACCTCAAGATTATGAAAAACAAACTCATCACTCTGACGGCTACTCTGGCTACCCTCGCTGCTTTGGCTGCCCCTGCAAAGGCTGGAGATCGCGGCGATAAAGTCGCCGCGGCCCTAGGCGGTTTCATNNTGGTCGTGACCTCACCTCCCCCCTGCGCTCCGGAGGTGGTTGTCGTCCACAATCGCCCGCACGGCCACTGGGAAACAGTCACCACGCGGGTTTGGGTACCCGCTCGCTGGGTTGTCAGCTATGACTCCTGCGGTCGGAGAATCCGCACGCAGGTGGGCGGCTGCTATGAAGATCGCAGTCAGCGCGTTTGGGTCGATTCTCATCATGGACACGGCGGCCGAGTGATCGTCGCTTCAGGTCCTCGGCGCTGGTAATCATTCGAGGATCCTCCGCACGCACTTCGACGATGCCGTCCTGCCAACACATCACCTCTCTGCTGATCGCTGGACCTGACCGCCGGCTAACGCCAGCCGAGCAGGCAGAGATCGAGGGTCACGTGGTGCAGTGCGCAGCGTGTCGACAACAACGGGCCCTGCTGGCTGCCATCCCGGCTTCATTGCAAACAGTCACTCAAGCCGTATCCACTCCTAACCCACAGCAAGAGTGGATGCGGTTGCGCTCTCAGTTGCCCAAGCAGAGTCGAGAAGGAAAGAGCCAGCGCCGTAAAACGCCCTTCTGGCTGCAATGGAGTTTCCCGATCGGCGCGGCTGCCACCGCAGTGGTGGTGGCCTTGGTCACCCACCTTCGCTACTCTGATCGCGTCTCCACGGAAAGACTGGCGGCTACAGTCGCCCGCGCGGACTATGTGCAGGCCGAAAACGCCGACTCCACGTTAGTCTACGTCGACCAGGAAAGCGGTTGGTTGATCGTGTGGGCAGATTCTTCGAGCAAGGACAAGTCGGGTTGAGGTTCGCTACCACCTGAGGGATCAAAGCAGCGTGCCTTGATCTGTGCCCGTAGCCGCTTTCAATCCAATCGCAACGTAGCCTTTCTGCGTGAGGATACGCCCCTGCGGACTGCGCTGGAGATAGCCTTCTTGAATCAGGAATGGTTCATGCACTTCCTCTAGGGTTTCACTCTCCTCCCCCACCGCGACGGCAATGGTTCCCAATCCCACCGGACCACCACGGTAGTTTTCCGCCATCACCCGTAGTATCCGTTTATCCATTTCATCCAAACCACGTGCATCGATTTCAAGCAGTTCCAGAGCGGACGAAGCGGCGGCCTGCGTGATTTTCCCTCCTGCGCGCTCCTGCGCGTAATCGCGGCAGAAATTGATCAAATTGTTCGCAATGCGTGGCGTGCCGCGACACCGACGGGCAATCTCTTTGGCTCCCTCATCCTCGACTTCGACCTTGAGCAACGCACAGCTGCGTTTCACAATCCCCATCAGTGTCGGGACATCGTAATAGTCGAGTCGCGTCTGGAGAGTGAAACGCGACCGCAAAGGAGCCGTCAACAAGCCCGCCCGCGTCGTCGCTCCCACCAAGGTAAACCGAGGAATGGAAAGCCGAACGCTACGCGCATTCGGCCCCTGGTCGATCATGATATCCAGTCTAAAATCCTCCATCGCCGAGTACAGGTACTCCTCCACCGTCTTGGGAATGCGGTGGATTTCGTCGATGAACAGGAGATCGCCTTCCTCTAAATTAGTAAGCAATCCGGCGAGATCGCCCGCTTTTTCTACCACGGGACCGGAGGTGACGCGCACGTTCTTACCGAGTTCGTGACCGAGAATGAACGCGAGCGTAGTTTTTCCGAGCCCCGGAGGTCCGCTCAAAAGAATGTGGTTAAGCGGCTCACCACGTCGACGCGCTGCCCCGACCATGACCTGTAATCGCTCCACCGTCTTCGGCTGGCCGGTGAAATCGGAAAAAGATAAAGGACGAAGCGCCGATTCTAAAGCCGAGACCGGTTGAGTCAGAGCTTGAGTAAGATAACCCAATCCCGTGGGCGGGGGTGTTGCCGGCGCCGATTTTCCTTTAGGAGTCACGTTCGAGAGAGGTTTTATTTCCATTCGACCTCAGCACCAAGGGCTCGGAGGTTCTCCACAAAACGCGGGTGCGCCCGCTGAATGACCTCTGCATTTTTCACGACGCTGCGCCCGGGAACACTCGCCGCTACCATATAAAGAGCGATCGCGGCACGAATAACGTAAGGCGAATCCACAACTGCGGCGTGCATAGGCTTGCCGCCGAAAACGACAATCCGGTGGGGATCGCTAACCACCACATGCGCTCCGAATTTGGCGAGTTCAGGGATCCACGAAAACCCATTTTCATAGACTTTGTTCCAAAAATGGATGACGCCCTCGGACCGGGTACTCACCGCGATCATCAGCGGGAGAAGATCGACCGAAAAATAAGGCCACGGCGCCGCTTCAATCTTCGCGAGAAGATTGCTGGTGTAAGGTGCTTCGATCTTCAGCGGCTGATTGCGCCGAACGATCGCAGTGTCTCCCTCGTGCTCGACTTCGACTCCGAGTTTGCGAAAGGAGCGCACGATAAGGTCGAAATGATGAGGCAAGGAGCGCTCCACCCGCACCTCTCCACCGGTAATGGCACCCAACGCAAGAAACGTGACGACTTCATGATAGTCGGTACCGATCTCAATGGTAGCACCGTGCAGGCTCTCGACTCCGGAAATTTTCAGCATCGATGTTCCGATGCCTTCAATTTTCGCACCCATACTCACAAGCGCCGAACACAGCTCCTGTACATGGGGCTCGCTCGCTGCATTGATCAAGGTGGACTCCCCTGAAGCGACCGCCGCTTCCATCGCAAAATTTTCTGTGACCGTCACAGACATGTAGTCGCACCAATGACGTCCTCCTTGAAATCCGCTCGGCAACGCCATTACCAAAGGATCTCCGGCATCGACCACCGCACCCAAGGTCTGGAAAATATCGAGGTGCGGATCGATTTCACGCACTCCCAATGAACAACCTTTGGAGTTAGCCGGAACGGAAATTCGCCGCATCCGATGCAGCAATGCAGGATACAACAGCACCGTGGAGCGCATCGCCTGCGGCATCTCGGCGTTGACGAGAGCATCCACGAACGACGAGTGATCGACTTTCATGATACCTCCCGCGCGATCCCATTCGATGCGGGAACCTTGCGAGCGAAAGAAGGCCACGAGCTTCTCTAGATCGGTGATATCCGGAACGTTTTTCAACGTCACGGGCTCGTTAGTGAGCAACGTAGCGCAAAAAATCGGCAGCACCGAGTTCTTATTACCAGAAGGGGTCACCGTGCCGGAAAGCGGTTTGCCGCCGTGTACAATGAGATCAGCCATGCGAGACGCAAAACGGGAACGGGATTCGCGTCGGAGGCAATGGCCGAAAAAATAAAAAAGGCGCCCGCAGGTAACGGACGCCTTGACTGCACGCTCCAAGCAATCGGGACGCAGTGTTTTAATTAGCTGTTAGACGGAGGCGTATCGCCCCCTCCACGCTGGCCGTCTCCACCGCCACCGAAGTCGCCGCGATTGCGCCCGCGGCCTCCACGATGACGACGACGACGCCCGCCGCCGTCTCCACCTCCACGGTCTTCGCCAAAGGGACGACCTCCGCGTTCGCCTTCAGGGCGAGCAGAACCGTCGCTGGTGCCACCCTGGCCATCCCGGGGTCCGCGTGATTCAAATCCACCGCGTCCTCGGCCCCCTCCGCCACCACCGTGGCGACGACGGGAACCGTCGCGCGATCCACCGCGATCGTCTGACCGTTGAGAGTCGCGATTGCCCGTCGGCGCTGCTGAAGGCGCGCTCGGGGTCTCCGCGGCACCACCGCCGAACAAGCCCTTCAACCATCCCACAAATCCGCCGGACTTATGCTCCGCCGCCGGCGTTGGAGGGGTCGGTCTCACCGGAGTGAACGTCTTGGCAGGACCACGGTCGTTCGCGGGTCCACGATTCTCCCGCGGCGGACGCCCATCGCGATCTTCGCGAGGAAAACGCCCGTCACGATTTTCGCGGCCTTCTCGGCTTTGAGGGCCTTCACGACCTTCGCGTCCGTCACGGCGACTTTCCCGCGGCGGAACCGGAGAGGAGCTTCCCCGCGGTTCGGAGGGACGACCGTCCGCGGGCCGTTCAGCTCGAAATACGGGGCGGTCTTCGCGACGTCCGCCAGAGGACGCGCGGGGCGTGTTGCTATCCCAGCTGGTGGATGGGCGACGGGTCTCAGCAGGGGGCAAGATCGTCAAACTGGCTTTTTCCGCGGAGGGCTCCACAGAATTGGCATCGTTCGACTGAACAACAGGAGCAACGCTTTCCGGTATGGCCCTAGGTTCGGCCAGCGGCGAAGCGGTAATCACAGGACCCGACGGAGCGGTTTCTACTTTGGCAACGGACGCTTCCGGAGCGGTACCTTCCGTGGGGGTGATGCTCACCGTCGTCGAAACGGGAGCAGTTACCTCGACCACAGGCGGCGTTTCGGAAGCGAACGGATTTTGGTATTCACGTTCGGCCACAACCACCTGAACGGCAGTGGGCTTGTAATCACCGCGAGGAGCGGTGTTGGCGGCAGAGGGCGCGACCGTAGTCGAGCGCTTGCCACGCGCGAGCCCGGATCCACGGCCTGTACCGAACGTTGCGGTCGGCACGGACGCAGGCGTCGCGCTAGAGGTCTCGGCGGGAGCGGCAGCAGCCGTAGGCTGCGCAGGCACATCGCCGGACGTTGGTTGTTCTGACATGACTTATTTTATGTTTGGGTTGAGCGCACACTTCGCAAAAAGGCGGGAGCGGCGCGAGTGTGCCGTGGGCGGAGCAAAGGGCTCAACGCAGGCAACACGAACCCTACGGTCTCCTAACGCAAACCCTGTCGCAATCTCTAATTGCCAAAGTTCCACCCCGACGCCGCCATCGGGCGACCTCCTATTTTGCAATCTAAAGGACGTAAACCCAGGAGGGGATCCCCTCCTGCCTTCCGTTTCGAATCTCAGGCTGTGGCCTTGCGCCAGTTTACCCAACCCGCGTAACCTCATTACGATGACACCTGATAAATTCGAAGAAATTTTTAGAATGCAATCCGCTCTCAACCAGCGAATTGGGGTTCAACTACCGCCTGCAGCTGAGGAGGAAAAAGCGAAATGGATCCTTAACTACACGCGTGCCATGCAACAGGAGCTCGCGGAGCTGGTCGATTCGGTACCATGGAAGTGGTGGGCCAAATACCAAAAGTTCGACGAACAGAACGCCCGGGTCGAAGTGGTCGATTTATTTCATTTCCTCGTGTCACTGGCGCAAACCCTCGGCATGAGCGCTGAGGATGTCTATCAAGCCTACCTCAAGAAAAACGCAGTCAACCATGCGCGCCAAGATTCTGGATACTCCGCCAAAGATGCTGCGGATTCAAAACACATCTAGCCGGTTTCCTCCCCCACGCTTGTAACCGTCGGCGCCCTTCTTCCATGTCACCACCGCCCCCTTCCTCTTCACGACGTCGATTTCGCTGGGGTCGCGCACTCCTTTACTTAGGTCTGTTGTACGTTTTGGCCATAGCTTTTGGCTTCTTCGGGCTTCCGCCCTTGCTCCGAAAACAGGGGGAAAAGCAACTGTCAGCGACACTCGGTCGACCGGTCTCAATCGAAAAGATACGCCTGAACCCCCNNGGCCGAGATCACAGGGTTCAAAATCGACGAAAAGGGCGGTGAGAAATTCGTGGGCTGGAAGCGTCTCTACGTGAACTTCAATCCTTGGGCGCGCCTCACGGGGAAGTGGGCCTTCGCTGAGATTGAGTTGCTGGGTTTCACGGGTTTCGTCGCCCGCGATGCGCAAGGCCGGCTCAACTTCGCCGACGTGATGGAGAAGATTTCCGCTCAATCCACTCAGAACCCTAGAGAAGATAGGTCGAAACCCACCCCACTCGCAATCGATCGTCTGGTGGTGGAACAAGCCGAGGTTCAGTTCAAGGACCTCAGCCAAGGAACACCTTTTGAAACCACGGTAGGTCCGGTCACCTTNNCCCTCACGCATTCACTGCAGCCAGCGAAACGGGAGAGACGGTCACCTGGAACGGCACACTTTCCCTGGAACCTTTGCGCTCCGCGGGCAGCCTTTCATTCAATCAATTTCTTCCTGGCAAATACGCCCCATACTATGAGGACAAGGTAGGCTTTATGGTTCAGCGGGGGACCGTGTCGTTATCGGGCAACTACGAAGCGGAGTTCACCGAAGGAAAACCTCGGGTCAAACTTTCAAAAGGCGCCCTCACCCTCAAAGACCTGCAATTATCAGCTCAAAAGAAGTCGTCGTCTGAACCACAGATTACTCTCCACGAAGTCACGCTGTCTGACATTCAAGCCGACTCCGCCAATCTTGAAGGAAGTATCGGTCGGATCGCGATCACTGGCGGTAACGTCCAGGCGACACGCACCGCGAACGGCATCGACTTGATGACTCTCTTCGCCCCTCCGCAGGTCAGTCCGAGTGTTCCCGCGCTTTCAGGCGCCACTTCCCCACCTTCGCCTTCAGCCGCGTCGGCAGGAGCAACAAACGCTTCCCTTCCCAAGATCAGTGTGGGCGAGGTTTCCTTGACGGACATTTNNTTTCCGCTACCCTGCGTGATCAAACGTTGCCGCGGGTGGCGGAGGTGAAGGTGGAAAAACTAGCCGTCTTGATTAAGGAGCTAAAGAGTCATGATCTGACCCACTCCTTGCCTCTCGAGCTCTCGATTGCGCTGGCTGGAGGCGGCGCGGTCGCGATCAAGGGAGCGCTTTCAGCCCAGCCTCTTGAGGGGAAGGTAAACGTAGCGATCTCGCAAATCCCTCTGGCGCTGGGTGCACCCTACCTCGAATCGATGTCGGCTTTGCGAGCCGAACGAGGAGAGATGGAGCTCCACGGAGATGTCACTCTCGTCGGAGGCGCCATCAGCTTCACAGGACAAACTCAGATACAAAACCTCGCGATAAGCACGGGGAACTCAGGTACGGAGTTAATTTCGTGGTCCTCATTGGGTGTAAAAGGAATCAAAGCCGTCTCTGCACCTGCCTCCGTCTCCATCGACGACGTGGTGCTTGCAGGTCTCAATGCTCGCGTGGTCATTGCTCCTGACGGCACGCTTAACCTCAGTCAACTTACGGGACCGAAAGAAGGCGGCGAAGCGGAGTCCCCTACCCCACCCACTTCTCCAAAACCATCCCCCTCCGTTTCACCATCTTCTCCTCTGCCACCGCTGTCTGTGGCGCGTATCCAGCTAGAGAATGCCCAGATCGGCTTCAGCGACCAGTCGATGCGACCAGCCGTGCAATCACAGCTCTTGAAACTACAAGGGACAATCACCGGTGTAAGCTCGACGGAGGTAGCCAAAGGCGACGTAAAGCTCACGGCAGTGGTCAACGAAACCGCCCCCGTGACTATCGCGGGTCGCCTCAACCCGCTGGGAAATCCCGCCTTCGCCGACGTCAAACTCGAATTCAAATCCATCGAGCTCTCTCCCGTCGCTCCCTACGTTGCCAAGTATGTAGGCTATGGCTNNGCCTAGAACGAGGGGCTCTCTCCCTCGACATTCATTTCAAATTGAGTGACCGCAAGATCCAGAGTGCCGATGTCGCCACCCTGGATCAATTCACGCTTGGAGCGAAAAATGATAGTCCCGACGCTGTCAAATTGCCCATCACCCTGGCCATCGCTCTTCTTAAAGATCGCAGCGGCCGTATCGTCCTCGATGTGCCGATTGAGGGCAGTCTGGACGATCCTAATTTCCGTATCGGCCGGGTCGTCTGGCGCGTGATCGGTAACCTAATCGCCAAAGCAGCCACCTCCCCCTTTGCCCTTCTCGGCAGTATGTTTGGCGGCGGCGGAGAGGACCTCGCCTTTCAACTCTTCGCTCCGGGCGCCGTGACTCACCTCGCGTCAGAAGAGAAAAAACTCGAGACCGTCACCAACGCCCTGATCAATCGTCCTCAACTACGTTTGGACTTGGCTGGAAGCTACGACCCTACTTCGGACCGTAAGGCTTTGCAGTTGCAGGAAGTCGAACAACGCATCCTTGCTACTGCCAAGAAAGCACGTCCAGCAGACGGTTCTCTAGGGTCCAGCCCCACCGAGATTCCTGCGGAGGAAGCGTCCGCGGCGCTCGTCGCCCTGTATGTCGCTGCCTTCCCCGATTCAGCCTCGAAGCTCGACGCCAACACAGAGTCCCAACATATTTCCCCGAGCCCTCCAGAAGAACAGGCGCGTCCGGCGGATAGCGACGGCGGTGTGTTGCGCCGTATCCGTCGTCTTTTCTCGCGCGATAAGAAGGCTGCCCAAAACGACGCCAAGGCTATCCGCCAGCCGACCTTCACTGAATCGTCTCCCTCCTTAACGTCGACTGCGCCCCTTCCCTCGACCGACGACATGCGTAACCAGCTCGCGGAGCGGGTGGAAATCGACGACAACGCGCTGGTCGCACTGGCCCAGCAACGTGCGCAAAGCATCCGCGCGCGACTACTCGAATCCAAAGACATTTCTGCCGACCGTGTCTTCATTGTCACTCCGGTCGCCAAGGGTCCCAGAGTAGAACTCCGTCTCAAGTAATGTCTGTCGGCGAGTCCTTTGAATGCCGTCCTGGGTGCGGCGCCTGCTGTATCGCACCGTCTATCAGCTCTCCACTTCCTCCACCCTCGCCAACCGAGAGAGCATTGGCCAATCCGCTTGCGTTTGCGCGGGGAAAACCGGCGGGGGTTCCTTGCCCTCACCTCAATGAGGACCTGCGCTGTCGACTCTTCGGACGCCCCGAGCGTCCCCAAGTCTGCAGCTCACTGAAGCCATCGTCAGAAATGTGCGGCTCATGCCGCGACGACGCCCTCCAACGGCTAGCCCAGTGGGAGCTTGAGACGCGTCCTTCGGCCTCCAAATAAGAATCCAACCCCGCATCACCAATCGGGAGTCGGTGATAACGGGATACGCGGACGCCACTCCAACCAAGCTCTATCGCTCTCGCGATGCAGTGCAAAGTGAGTGCCTTCCTCAGCTGGCGGCAACGCAGCCTCCGCCTCGGGTGTTGCAAAGGTCAACCCACCCGCAACCAAGGATTCAAGAGAGGTGGTCTGAATGCGCGCCCCCAGCAATCCCACTCGCATGTTCACTCCCGACGAATTCCAAAATTTGGTTCCCGGTTTGACCAACGTATTGTAAGGAGCGTGCACACGTATTCGAACAAGCACTTCCGTGGCATCATCTGCCAATCGCGCCGCCTCGACCAAGCCCACTTTGACTTCACGGTAATAAATAGAGGTACCAGGATCGAGAGATCCCATTCCATTGGCGTGAAGGATGTAAGTACTCCCCGGAATACTCTCCGCACTCGGCGAAGACTTGAGCCCAGTAAAGTGAGAGGTCGGCGCACCTTGCCCCGGACGCACCCCTATCCTGACCCCGGTGAGAAGGGTCTCCAAGCCACTGATTCCAGAGAAACCAATCTTGGGCTGCACAATCCAGAAGCGCGACCCCTCCACCGCCAGTCGCGCCGCCGTTTTGGCCAAGCGTACGGTCACGCGCACCCCGGTCAGCTCCGGATTCAACTCCACTTTTTTGACCTCTCCCACCGCCACGCCTTGATACTCCAAAACGGTTTTGCCCGCCTCCAGACCGCTTCCGTTATCGAAGGTAATCACGATTTCAGGTCCACGACTTCGCAGCTCACGAAGCACCAACCAGCCACCCACAACCAAGGCAACAAGCGGGACAATCCAGACGAACGGCAGTGTGCGTCGTCGCGATACGTCAGGAGAAGGGGGCATTGTCATAAAAGTCAGGTTGAGTGGGCATCCGCCCGAGTATTTCCATCCCAGATCAAGCGGGGATCAAACGCATCCGTTGCCAAAAGTGTCAGGACCACCGATACGCCGAAAGCGACGACCCCCAATCCGGGGGTTACCGATGCCAGCACTCCCAGTTGTACGAGCCCGGTCAGAAAAACGACCAAGAAAACATCGAGCATCGACCAACGCCCGATGGCGACGAGCACCCGATAAAGGATTGCCATCTGCCTGCGACGCTCTGGCCAACGACCTCGAGCTGTGAGGATCAAGAGCACCAACCCCACCAGTTTTCCGAAGGGCACGACAAAACTCGCGATCAGTACGATCGCGCCAATGGCCCAGAGTCCCTCTTGCCAAAGCGTGATCACTCCTTCGAGGATCGTACTCGGTGTCCCTCTTCCGAGGACTTGAATGGTCATTACCGGCAAAAAGTTAGCCGGGATCAACATGATGGCTGCAGCCAGTGACAACGCCTGCGTCCAGGCCAAACTCCGACGTCTGCGGTGATGCAACGGACTGCCACAGCCCGAGCAGTGAGTGACTCCTTCCCCCTGTTCCGGAGTCACCTGACTGCAGACCAAGCAATGAAGGCGTTTCGGCGTCATCGGATTGAACGCGCCGCCTCTTCGAAATCAAACGTGTGCAACGCTTGAATCAAAGCAAAGGATACTCCCGCGTAGCACCAAAGTCCGGGACCAACGGAATAATTGACGAGCGAGCCCAACTTAATGAACGCCACCAACACTGCCAGGAGGTAAACCTCCGGCATCGACCACTGCAGGCAAACATGCGTCCAACGCAACAACACCCGATGGCGAGGCGTCAAAGCCCCTCTTNNCTCTTCGACACAAGGGGACCAATAGCCCGACCAACAAGGCCAACGAGAACAGCGGGGCCAGCATGCCCACCGCGAGGACTCCTGTCGCCAACGCCGGCATATGACCGAGCCAAAGCGAGCGTATCGCCGTCAGCCATAGCCCTTCATGCGAGGCACCTAACTGATCGACCGTCGCCAGAGGGAGCGCTAAAGCCGGAACCGCTAAAATCAAACCCGCCAGAGACCAAGCCAGGGGTCGCTCCCACCCACGGGTCCGTCCCCGATAAAGCATGTCCCCACAGCGCACACAATTCGCCTTCTCCCCACGCGCCACCGGGGTCCGACGATGCTCCAAACCGCAGCACCGGCAGAAGACAAACGAGGGCGCAGAAGCGCCCGAGGCGTCGTGTTCAGGAACGGGAGAGGCAGGCATGCGACCTATAAAAGAGGGGAATAGCCCACTTTCCTTCACTCCTCAGTTTGGGTCGAGTGGGAAAACGCGCCCTCGGTTACCACTCCTTGTGCTTGTGTGCCCCGCTCTCGCCGCCACGCTCTCCGTTCTCAATCGTCTCTGACCTTCCGTATATGGCCAAAACCGAAGAGCCCAAAATCATCTTCTCGATGCTCGGCGTCTCGAAGAAAATCGAGCGCAAGGAAATCCTCCGGGATATCTCCCTCTCCTTCTATTATGGAGCCAAGATCGGAGTCCTGGGATTGAACGGCTCCGGCAAATCCTCCCTTTTGCGCATTCTGGCAGGTCGCGATACCGAGATCGACGGACGCGTCCACTTCGAACCCGGTTATCCCATCGGCTTTCTCGAGCAAGAACCTTCTCTGACCCCAGGTGCTACTGTTCGCGCCTGCGTCGAAGAGGGGGTTAAAGCGCTCACGGACCTCGTCGCCGCTTACGATGCGACCTGGGATGAACTCNNAGATCACTCAAAAGCAGGGCGACTTACAGGATCAGATCGACCGGCTCGGAGCGTGGGACGTAGCCCCTCAAGTTGAAATGGCCATGGACGCTCTCCGTTGCCCTCCGCCTGACCAAATCGTCGACAACCTCTCTGGCGGGGAACGTCGACGCGTTGCCCTGGCCCGACTGCTCCTGCAGAAGCCTTCCATTCTCCTTTTGGACGAACCGACGAATCACCTCGATGCGGAAAGTGTGCACTGGCTCGAACAACATCTGGCGCGCTACGAAGGTACGGTGATCGCCGTCACGCACGATCGGTACTTCCTCGACAATGTGGCGCAATGGATTCTCGAGCTCGACCGTGGACACGNNGCCGGGCCGCAGTCGAACAGCGCACCGAAGACCGCCGCCAAAAAGCTATGGCCCGCGAGTTGGAGTGGATACGAAAATCCGCCAAGGCCCGCGTAGCTAAATCCCAGGCTCGCATTTCCGCCTACGAAGCCATGCTCAAGGAAACGGTGGTAGAAAAGGAGCGCGAATTCGAAATGGTCGTTCCACCAGGGCCTCGCCTCGGGACATTGGTCGTTGAGTCCCAATCGTTGGCCAAAGCATATGGTGACCGACTCCTTTTCGAAAACCTCACGTTCTCACTGCCTCCCGGTGGCATCGTGGGAGTCGTCGGCCCAAACGGCGCCGGCAAAACCNNCGGAACCCTCCGCGTCGGGGACACGGTCAAAATCGCCCACGTAGACCAGTCCCGCGACTCGCTTCCTGATCAGCAGACGATTTACGAAGCCATCAGCGGCGGAAACGAGCTCCTCAATCTGGGGGGGCGCGAGGTCAATGCTCGCGCTTACTGCGCGCAATTTGGGTTCA
>DKKJ01000397.1 GCA_002455175.1 Opitutaceae bacterium UBA6669 | reverse complement strand
GACTGTGCCCCAAACTGATGCCACTACGCTGCGGTTTCGGCCCCGCCGCAGGAACCCAAGACGGTAGCGCCGCGGCGGCCACGGCGCTAGAGGCTACTTTCAAAAAGGTCCTGCGGCTGGAAGTCGTCATGCCGGTCAGTGTGACGGACTTAATTACGCGGGTCGAGCCCCGGTCGCGGCCAGTCGTGCCTGACGTTCCTCATTCAAGAGCTTCATCCAAGCGCCCATGTAGTGACCATGGTCGTGAAAGGTGCGTCCGCTGATGAGATTCCCATCGATCACGCAGGGTTCGTTCACGTAGATGCCTCCACAAATTTCAAGATCGAAGCGGCATTTGCCCACCGTGGCCATTTTCCTACCGCGCACGCAATCCGCCCGGGCGGGGATCTCCACGCCGTGACAGACACTCGCAATCGGCTTGTTATGCTTAAAAAACCAGCGGGTGACACGGAGCAGATCCTCGTCGTCGCGGATATACTCAGGAGCCCGACCGCCGCTGAAAAAGATGCCGCAGTACTCCTCGGGTTTGATCTCAGCGAACGTGATATCAGCGTTGAGGGTGTAGCCTTCCCACTCCTTGGTGATGGTCCAACCGGGTTTCACCTCGTGCAACACCATCTGGTATTTGCGTTTTTCCGGGGCTGCGACAACGGCCTCAAAGCCGTCCTCTTGCACCCGGTAGAAAGGATAGAGCGTATCCACCGTTTCGGTGGCATCGCCTATGATAATCAGAACTTTTTGCTTCATGTGATGAAATTCAAACTGCGCAGATTACGCTGAAGGGTGGGAATACCACTTAGAAGTCGGTGGCGAACGAAAGGAAGATACGCCGGAGCGGCAGTTGCGAGTTTCCGGAGATGAAAATAAATTTGTTCTCCAGATTGTTGCCGCGCAGTCGCAGACGATACTTGCCATTTCCCCACGAATAGTTGGCACCGGCGTCGATGAAATACTGGTCGCCGCGGAAGGATTCATAAGTGCCAGGGGCCATGACCCAGCCCTTGAACATGAGCTTTCCACCGGCCGTGACCTCGAAGCCGTTCCGGTTGTTATCCCGAAAGTCGTACTTCAAATTGACCATCGCGGAGTCGATCATTGCTTCGATTGGCACGATACGTCCGTCAGAAGCCGGCTTGTCCCCATCAATCGCCGCGAAGGAGCCGGTCACAGTTAGGCGTTTGGTCGGCTGACCATAGAGCTCCACTTCGAAGCCGCGCGCGCCCTCGCCGTTGACGACGTAGTTGCGATTGAAGGACACCGAACCCACGCCGTTACGCGACGCTTCGGACTTGAAGTCATTGAGAATAAATCCGTCACGCACGATCTCAAACATGGCGAAGGAGGCCGTGATCTTTCCATCCAGCAGCGAGGCCTTAACACCGATTTCGTCCAGNNAGGCGTTCATCAAAACGTGGATCGCTCGGATCCCACCCCACAGCACCAGCCGATGGAAGCACGTTGGAGTAAACCGAAACCGTGCGGCGGGGATCAGCTTGTTCGCTGTGCACATAGTAAATCGTCATCCAATCCGCAGGTTTGTAGCTGATCGAATAACGCGGCACATCCGTCTCCAAATCCGCCGGTTTGCTCAGGCTATTGTTCCGTCGGTTGAGGGATTCTGATCCCGTCCGATCTTTACGCCAGCCGTACATGACGCTGAGCTTATTATTGAAAAATGAGCCCGAGTACTGCCCGAAGTAGCCGAAGCCGTCATTCTTGCCCCGAGTATTCGTCGTGAAATCCGTGATATAGGTGTCTGGATTGAAAAACGACGGCAGGTTGTAGTCCGGCGTGTAGAGATTCTGCGTCAGGCCTCCGCGTTGCCCGGAAAGAACATCAGAGTTCCCGCGGTAGGCATCGTAGCCCGCCAACACTTGATGGGTGGTGTTTGCGAGTTTCAATTCGTAGAGAGCGTCGCCTTGGATACGGGTGCTGTCGACATCCCGGTATTCATGAAGATAGCTCAAGCCGATTTGAAATTCGTTCGGGATTGTCGGGTGACGCGTCGCTCCCGGCGCAGTCGCAAACCGCCGCAACTCCTCCTTGATTCCGGAGTAGCTGATACCCTGACGGACGGAAAGTGAGTCGCCAAATTTATGGGTAAAGAAGGTAGCAAGCGTGGTGGTCTTGCTCACCCGCCCTTTGCCTTCCCATCCAAACACCCGGTCCACCGGGATGTAGGCATCACCGCGGAACGGGTTCCAATTGGTGTCAGGATTGATCTGGCCGAGCGACGCCTGCAGACGGAACTGCTCGTTGTTTTGCCAATAGGCTTCACCCACGGGGCCACCGCTCTGGTTATAAGAGTAGGAAGTGTTCACCACCAAATTGGTGTTCTTGCCGATGTCCCACTTGAAGGTGGGGCCAAGTCCATACTTTTTGCCCGCCATGAGTTTCCCACCGCGGGGTCCTTCACTCTCTTCGTAGAAAAACGGAATCCGGTAAGCGGTGCTCCCGTTCTGACTGAGTCGGCGGCTATGATCGAATTCGGCACGATAAAACGCATCGGTTCCCACCGTCACGTCCACCATGTCCCGATTCTTGCTCAACGGAACTTTCGAAATGAAATTGACCAGACCTCCCGCCTCGCCGCGCCCCATCGCTGCCGACGCCGGTCCTTTCACGAACTCAACTCGGTCATACAACGCACGATCCCGGTTCACCGTCAGTGGGGCAATGTAGCCGTCGACGTAGGTATTGGTAACTTGGAGACCACGGACGTAAAACGTTCCCGGTTGATGGGTGTTCGCCCGGGGCTGAACATTCGGGACGAATTTGGTGAATTCCTGACTGTCGAAAATGAAGGTGTCATTCAAGAACTCCGCAGTCACCACGCCCACGGTTTGCGGGACATCGATGTAGCGGAGATTCAGACGGGACGACGAGGAGGAGTACTGCGCTCCGTATCCGACATCCGACGAGGATGTGACTTCGAATGGCGACAATTTGATTTCTTCGTCACGCCCCGAAGTCGAAGAGACTTGGGCGGAAGCAGAGACAGAAACGAACGAGCNNCAGCCAAGAGGCCGGCCACGAGGTAAGGGCGACGTGTGAGGGTTTCCATGGGGGGTAGGGCGGGTGGCTACAAGTCGGAGGGGAACGCCGAAGCGTGCCTCCGACCCAATTGACGCAGTGACGCATCTCCCTGACGGGCGTTAGCCCAAATCAGAGAGGTTTTGAAATCGCCAAAGCCACAGGAACTGTCAAGAGTTGTTTGATCGATCATATCGCACGTAAGGGAGGATGCGTCGCCACCCCTGTAGGTTTGCGCGCTAGTCTTGGTTCGTCGCAGACGACGACGGCAGTGCAAACGCGACCCAGGCGTCCCCGGTTTTTCCGCCTAATTTGCCGCCGCCGGTGGCCGCAATCACCAGGAACTGACCCCCATCCACCGCATAGGTCGTGGGTGGTGCCGTGCCATGGAGGGGCAGCTCTGCCTCCCAAAGCTCTTGCCCGGTTCGAGCAGAGAACGCCCGTATTTTACGATCGCGGGTGCCAGAACAGAAGACCACTCCTCCGGCAGTGACGATCGCCCCGCCGAAATTTTCGGTCCCGGTTTTCGGTATTCCCGCCGCGGTCAATTCGGCATACTCGCCCAAGGGCACTCTCCAGACAATCCGGCCTGTATTGAGATCGATGCAGTTGAGGGTCCCCCAGGGTGGCTTCACTCCCGGATATTCCTCGTGATCAAGCAATTTCCTGTANNTAGGAAATCGCTCAAAGCCTTGAGCTCGGCTCCTTGAAGTTGGGGAAACGGCGGCATCACCCCGCTACCCGTTTTTAACAGCGTCGCTAGCTGGCTCGATTCCATCCGGTGGCGGAGTCCACGGAGGGGAGGAACCATCCCCACCCCTTTCATGTCCGGCGCGTGGCAAGCGGCACAGAGGGTTTGGTAAAGGGTTTCACCGCGTGTGGCAGGCACCGCGGGGGGAGGGTCATCATCGCGGAAGATCGTGATCATCCACGGCAGGTGATTCGAGCTCACGTAGAGATGAGCGGTGCGCGGATCCACCGCCGCTCCCGTCCACTCAGCTCCTCCATGTAATCCGTAGAACACCGTGGGACGCGCCGCCTCAAAGGCGGTGAACCACCCCATGTTCGCCCGCGCGATCANNTCAATTGCTCCACAAAAGCACGTGCTTCCGGGGTACGTTCGGTGATTTCATCCCGACGAAATTCCTGCTTGGCAAAAGGCTCTGGGAGTTCGACGTCGGGTTGATACGGCCAGGTTTCCTCCCCTGGTAACGTCGACTCCGGCGCCCGCCGCAGCCGAAATGGAAAAAGTGGCTTACCCGTCACCCGGTCAAGGAGCAGGGTGTTTCCAATCTTGGTCACTTGGGCCACTGCATCGACCTTCTTGCCGTCCAGGGTCACGGTGACGAGGTTGGGCGGAGCCGGCAGATCAAGGTCCCAGATGTCGTGGGGAATCTCCTGAAAGTGCCACAGCCTCTTACCGGTCTGCACGTCGATCGCCAAGATACAGTTAGAGAACAGGTTCTGACCCAAATGCCCTACCCCGATGAAATTGGGCTTGGGTGATCCCGTAGTGACATAGGCAATCCCCCGCGATTCATCGAGCGACATACCGCCCCAGCAGTTGGCTCCCGTTTCCTGACCTTTCCAGGTCTCCGCCCCGAACTCCCCAGGCTTGGGCATGGTATGAAACCGCCAGAGGGATTTTCCCGTGACCACGTCGTAGCCAAACACATCACCGGTAAATCCAGGGACGACCAAAATTCGATTCCAGACCGCACCTGTCACCCCACCTCCCGTTGGCAACGGAGCCCGGCCTTTTTCTCCGAAGGAAGAAACGGGTACTCCCGTCGCGGGATCCAAGACGTAGACCCAGTTNNCGCCCGCCCAATAGAGCAAACCGCGTCGAGCCAGAAGAGCATCCAAACGATTACTGAGTTTCTCGGGTTTGAAGCGCCACTTTTCGCGACCGGTGGCAGCGTCCAAAGCGACGATGTGGTGTCCCGCAGTCGGTGCATACAGTGTATCCCCCACCACGATGGGATTCGCCTGCAGATTGCCCATTCCATCCTGAGAGTGGTACGTCCAGGCCACTTTGAGTTGGCCGACGTTGGACTCATTGATCTGGTCAAGAGCTGAGAAGCGATTCGAAGTAGGCCCGCCTAACGACCGACTCCAATCGGTCTGATTTCCTGAAGCTGNNCGCCGCAGGAATCACTTGGTAGTCAATCCGCTCGGCGCGTAAACATCCGATGAACGCCAGCACAAGAACTGCGGTACGAATCGAGGGGTAACGAGAGAGCATAGACACACCAAAGTGGGAGAGAGCGCGAGAGCCCGTCAGAGCCAAGCAAAACGAGCCATCCTGCCAAAGCTAAGAACGGGGGTATACGATGCGGCGGAAACCAGCCTCGGTTGTCAATGGATTTGATCGATCACATCGACCAGAGACTCCTTCGAGCTTCTCCTCCGTCAAAAGGGTGCCCGAGCAAGTCAGCGAGGGAGGCTTGCGTTAAGCAGCTGCTGGAATTCAGCAGATCCCTGCTCTGCCATCGAAGCCTGGGCGTGCAGAAAAACGAATTGCGATTCGTTCTCTGACAGCACCCGTGCCCCATACTCGAACCACGGTTCTCCCTTTCGCAAATAGCGGGCACGCCAACGCAAAACGGCCGAGTTACCGCTCATCTGCTCCCGAAGATCGCTCGCCTTGTAGTCAGCTAAACCGCCGGCGACGCGCCGCCGCGCTAAGTCTTCCAAGGCGAGACGGAGCGCAGCAAAGGCGGGATTGGAAGGAATCACGCCACTCGCAGGCGGAGTCCGGTCCAGGAGAACTCCAGCGGTAACCCCATCTGACGTTGGGGGTGTGATAAAATAGGTCTGACTGCCGTCATGCGTGACCACCGAACGAGTCACGCTCCACCCCGCGGGGGCTATCCACGACGACGCTGAATTCAGAGATGCGGTCATGGGTTCCGCCGGTAGAACCAGCGTTTCTACATGCCGATCCACCGCAGCCTCACCCCGAAGCATCAACGCCGTCACGGGGGCCGCAGGCGTTTCCTCAACGCTGCTTCGCCAATAAATGACGAGTCCCGCGATGACGCACAGCCATCCCACCCACTGAGCGATTGGTCGACGTGTAGCCATAGACCTACCAGCCTTCACTTAACGTTGGCGGCGGCAATGTTTACGCGTGCCGAAAATCAGCTCTTCCTACCTCAGCATAAAAGCCAAGCATCTGCCCCTGCGCCGACCTCTCCCAAATAGGCGCGCTCCATTTACTTCGTCCTCAGAGGAAANNTGCTTGAACGAAAGGACCATATCTCAACGGGTGAATCTTCACTGATTCGGAGGATAGTTGCTCCCGTCCCCACCCCATGATTCGCCTGTTTTTCGTCTTTCAGTTGATCGCCTGTGCGGTTCTCCACGGCGCCTCCGAGGTGCCAGGCCAGGTCATGGTCGAAATCTGTGATACCGAGCTGCCGCCCGACGGCTCCTTTCCGGAACAGGCCGTACCTACGTTGACTTATACCGAAGATCTTTTCGGACTTTTCGACGTTCCCCTGCACTATACGTCCACGGGAGTGCGGGCAGATCGCCCCTCACCGACCTTGGTCCGTGCCCGAGCCACGGTCACGCTCCCCCCCGGGAAGCATCGCGTTCTCCTCCGTTCCCGCGGTAATGCGCGCCTCGTGCTCGACGGAAAGGTCGTTTTGGAAACCCCGTTTGATCAGCCGCGACAAAATGCCGTTGCTGATGCGGGTGAACTTCCGGTGGAGGAACAAGACTCCTTCATCGATCTCGGACCGGGCTTCCGTTTTGCTCCGCCAGGAAATCGTGAGGTGGTAAGCGAGATCGCTTTTAGCGGCCAGCCGGTGCGCGTTTCTGTGGAAGCCCTCATCGGTCGAGCGAATCCGCGGAGCAAACGTGTGTTCCGACCCGAACTCGGCGAAACCGTGGTAGCGGTGTGTCTGGAGGGCTCCACGGAATGGAAAGTCCTTTCTCCCGGTTCACGACAACTCCTGTACACGGACTCCGAATGGTCGCGCTACGCTGCCGAGCGCCGTGCTCGTCTTGATGCTATGAATACAGCAGCCCGGAAAGCGCGGAGATCCGCCCACGCGGCGTACTGGAACCAGCGGCGGTCCCAAGCACAGGCCTGGCTCGCCCAAACCCAAGGCCCTGAAGTTCCCGCTTTGGCCTCGGGATTTCCTGCCTTCAATGCGATCGACCACTTCATCGCGGAGAAACTCGCCAAGGTCCCCGCGCCGCGTCCGGTCTCGCCCGATGCACCGGCTCGTATCGATTACCACCGCCAAATTAAACCGCTGCTCGAAGCCCAGTGCTACAGCTGCCACCAGGGCTCCAAGGTCAAGGGGGGTCTTCGCCTCGATGTGCATGAGGAGGCACTGCTCGGAGGAAACGCCGACGGACCTGCCATCGTCCCTCACCGACCCGACGAAAGCGCTCTGCTCCAGCGCATCCTCAGCACGGATCCCGATGAAATCATGCCCGCGAAAGGCAATCCCCTTCCCGCGGCAGATCGCGCGTTGCTCCGACAATGGATTGAGGAGGGCGCCGACTGGCCTGAATTTCCGGCTCAGAATTTTGTCGTTACTCCCTTGGCTGACGACCTGACGTTCCTTCGTCGTGTGAGCCTCGACACCATCGGCGTCGTCCCGAGCGAGACAGAAATCCAAGCGTTCCTCTCCGATCAGACCGCCGATCGGCGTACGCGCTTGATCGAGCGCTTGTTGGCAGATCCTCGCTGGGCCGATCATCAAATGGGCTACTGGCTCGATGTGCTCGCGGAAAACCCCAACCTCATCAACCCCACGCTCAACAACACGGGACCGTTTCGCTGGTGGCTTCACGAGTCGTTTCTCGATAATAAGCCTTTTGATTTGATGGTGACAGAGCTGATCCGCATGGAGGGAAGCGAGCGCTTTGGTGGTCCGGCTGGTTTTGCGGTCGCTTCACAAAACGACGTCCCGCTCGCCACGAAAGCGCAGATCATCAGCTCCGCCTTTCTGGGAGTGGAAATGAAGTGCGCCCGTTGTCACGACGCCCCCACGCACGTATCCAAACAGCAGGACTTGTTCGAGATCGCCGCGATGCTGAATCGCGCGCCACTCGTCCTTCCGGAGACGAGCAGCGTCCATATGGATACACTCCGGCAGGGAGGAAGAAAACCGCTGATTGAAGTGACCCTTCTCCCTGGCAGCACCGTCGCGCCCGCTTGGCCGTTTGCCGAGTTTTGCGACGAAGCCACCCAACTCACGATCGCAGAAACTCCCGACGATAGCCGCGATCGCCTTGCCGCCCTCATCACCGCACCTCAGAACGAGCGCTTTGCCCAGGTAATCGTCAATCGCTTGTGGCAGCGGCTGATGGGTCGAGGCCTGGTTCCCACCATCAGCGATTGGGAGAAGTCCACTGCCTCTCACCCAGAATTGCTCCATTGGCTGGCCCGCGAGTTGGTGCGCTCAGGCTACGATCTGAAGTCGACTTACCGGCTCATCCTCTCGTCACACGCGTACCAGCGCGCGGTGGACCCCACGCTCACGGAAACAAGCGTACTCTACGCCGCCCCCGCCGGCCGACGGATCGAAGCCGAACAACTGGTGGACTCTTTTTTTGCCGCCACGGGCAAACCGTTCGATCTCGAACCCGTCAACCTTGACGTAGATAGTATTCGCACGATCGATAACGCGCTCGACTTGGGCATCGCGCGTCGCGCTTGGATGCTGGCGTCGACCTCCAATGAACGCGATCGCCCGAGCTTGGAACTCCCGCGTATGGGCGCCGTTGCCGAGGTCTTGGAGGTCTTCGGATGGCGCGGCACCCGTCCGGATCCAAGTTCAGGCCTGCGGGACGCTGAGGCCAATGTACTCCAGCCCGCGCTGCTCTCAAACGGCACGATGATGACGTGGTTGACCCGCCTCAGTGACGATCACGGATTGACGGCGTTCGCATTGGAGGAGCAACCGTTGGACCGATTTGTTGACCGTCTCTTTCTCCGCCTCCTCACGCGGCATCCCACACCCCAGGAAAGGGAGATTTACACCGCGCAACTTCGCGATGGTTACGACTCTCGGCGCCGACTGGATGCGCCCGTGATAGCTCCCACTCATCAGCGACGCAAATTTGTGGCGTGGTCGAATCACATGCGCAGCGAAGCCAATACGCTCCGACTCGAGGAGCAGGCTGAGGCTCGACGCGGCGCACCTCCCTCCCCGCTCCTCGTTCCTGTTTGGCGCCAAAAATTCGAAGACGTCATCTGGGCGCTGCTGAATGCTCCGGAATGGACACAAGTCCGCTAGGGTCATTGAGTGAGCGCACGATGACACAACGAGGTCAAGGGGGTTGCTGGCCCTCCACAGCGACAACGACGCGCGGGCTCAGTTTACACGGAGCGTTACGATCTCAGCTGGGATTTAACGTAGCTTCGGCTTGAGCACGCCACGGGCGACGTCACCCCATGCAGACTCTCCCTATCCTCTTCGCGCGCACGACGCGTCTCATTCTCGGCTGCGTTGGTTTGGCAGTGGGAGGCGCGCTTCTTTCCATCGCTTCTGCTGCAGAGATTCTCACCAAAGCGAGTGAAGTCCGCGCCTTGAGCATCGCCCGCGCCGAACAAGGCTTGGAAGCACGTCTCCGCGGAGTGATCCTCTTTCTCGAGCCCGGCTCGATTTTTATCCAAGACGATACGTCCTCCACCTTCTTCCAGGCGGAATCATTCGGGGCACTCGGCAATCTGCGCATTGGCGATGAAGTTGAAGTGGAAGGCCGGACGCGCATGGGCCTTTTCCAACCGGGCCTAGGGCCCAGCCGTTTCCGCGTAATTGGTCACTCCGCGTTGCCCCCCGGCATACCCGTAAGCTACGACGATCTCTTGTCGGGGCGTTACCACTACCGCCGGGTGACGATTGAAGGGGTCCTCCGTTCTGTCGACCTCCAAGATGAAGCTCAGACGCGGCTTCGAGTCGCCCTAGGACCGCGCATCGTAGAGGTACGGATCGGAGCGCTTCCTGATCAAGAAAGGTCGCTCGTGGACGCGCGGGTGCGGATCAGCGGACTAGCCGCCGGGTTGATCAATGAGCGACGGCAATTGGTGCAGCCTTACCTCTGGCTCGCTGACTGGTCGGATTTGGAAATTGTCCGCCCAGCCCCTTCCTCTTCAGAAATTCCGCTGATTTCCGCTACGGAATTGCTCGCCTTCAAAGACAATAGCGTGAGCGAACACCGGGTGCGCGTTGAAGGCACTGTCTCCGCCGTGTTTCCCGCCGGAGTGGTGTATCTCCGCCGAGACGCCGTCGCTTTCGGTGTTCGCTTCCGCACGACGCCGCCGCTGCAGGAGGGAGATCGACTCACCGTGCTGGGCTTTCCGGAAATGGACCGCTACAGCGCCTCCGTCGCAGACGCCGTGATTCTCCAACGAGAAAGCGGGCCGCCCGTACAGCCATTGCTTCTGGAGGCTCCCGACGATCTTTCGGGCGCCCATGACGGCAACCTCATCACTGTGACTGGCACCGTCCGTGCAGCGTTCAAACACGAAGGCGGCACCACCCTTTCTTTACAGGGCCGTGCCCGCACCATCGAGGTGCATTTGCCGGAAGTAGCCACCGAACTCGAGCCACTCTCCCAGGTGAGAGTCACGGGAATTTGCGTCGTTCAATCCGCCCGCAGAGGATCCAATCTCTTTACTAGCTCAGCAGACACCCTGGCGCTCCGCGCGCGTACCAGCACCGATGTCCAAGTGCTCAAAAATCCTCCTTGGTGGACCCCTCGTCGACTTACCGTCCTGCTCACCGCACTCGGTGCTCTCACCTTACTCATCGCTCTCTGGAACCGTGCTCTTCACCGACAAGTACAACGACAGACGCACGCGCTGCGTCGACGCATCGAATCAGAAGCGGCCCTTGAAGAACGTCAGCGCATCGCTCGCGAATTCCATGATTCTCTCCAGCAAGACCTGACGGGGCTTGGGCTTCGCCTAGATGCGGCGGCCACCCGGCCACTCGACGAAAAAGCCCAACGCATCATCGAAATCTCGCGCAGCCTACTCTCGCGCATTCAGGCAGAAACCCGAAATTTTGTCTCTGACTTACGCGATGCCACGGAAAACGACGGCGATCTTAGCAAAGCACTAGAGACAATCGCCGGTTTGCCCTACCCGGAGGGGATCCAAGTGAAAATCGAGTGGGGCTCTGCCCCGCCCACGCTTTCCGCCGGGACCTTGCATCACCTCCGCATGATGGTGCGAGAATCGGTTTCCAACGCGGTCAAACACGCTCAAGNNAATCGTCGACGATGGTTGCGGGTTCGATCCGGTGACCAAAACTCAAGGCACCTCAGGGCACTTCGGCTGCGTCGGCATCCGCGAGCGCGCGCACAAGATTGGCGCAAACGTACGCTGGGAAAGCGCGCCGCAAAAAGGAACTTCCGTGGAAATCATAGTTCCACGTGCCTCCGGTAACCCGCGTGCAGAAGCTGAGCTTTCTTTATCCCGTCGCTGACCCTGCGTTGCCTCACCTTGACCTTATCTTCCTGACCACGATTGGATCGCTTCGGATCGCCCCACCATGCCCGCCCCTTTCCTCACTGTCTTAATCGTCGATGATCATTTTGTTGTCCGTAGTGGCTTGGTAACCTCGCTTGAACTCGCTGATGATGTTCGCGTGGTCGCGGAGGCTGATCGAGGAGAAGCAGTACTACCGGCCTATCGACAACACCGTCCCGCCGTGGTGCTCATGGATTTGCAGCTCCCCGGCACGAGCGGAGTCGACGCCACGGCCGCACTTTGCACCGAGGACCCACAAGCTCGGGTGCTGATCTTCTCCAACTTTTCCCGAGAGGATGAGATTCAAGCGGCCCTTGACGCCGGAGCCTTGGGCTACGTCGCCAAATCGTCATCACGCGACACGCTGCTCAATGCCCTGCGCACCGTAGCTCAAGGGCGAAAATTTCTGGAACCAGAGTTGGCACGCCAATTAAGCACCGCTCGGCTGGGACCCAGTATTACCCCACGCGAAAGAGAAATTCTGGCGCATATCGCAGCGGGCAGAGCGAACAAGGAAATCGGCGTCGCTCTGGAAATCTCGGAGTTCACGGTCAAACGACACGTAAGCCAGATCCTCGATAAGATGTCGGTGAACGACCGCGCCCAAGCCGCGGTCGAGGCTATCCGACGTGGTTTGGTAAAAATCCCAGATTAGTGCATATGGCTTTCGCCTACGGCGCGGCACCCATTGATTTTCATGGTCCAAATGGACCACACTCCAAGGGCTGAATCCTCATAAGGATTTTTCGTATAACTGCTTTCCACGGGCTCCCCATCGCCCGTGTACCCTACCCTCCCTATGAACCCTCGCCCTTTGCGTGCCCTGCTTTTGGCAGGCTACGCCACCTCGTTCGCCTCCGCATTCGCTCAAACTGCCCCCACCACTCCGTCTGGAACGGAGCAGGGCGGAGAAGCCATCAAGCTCTCAGTTTTCGAAGTGAGCTCAGCCCGTGACTTCGGCTATCGCGCCGCTACCGCCTTGTCCGCCACGGGCACTGGCATGGATATCAAGGACACTCCGGTCAGTATCAACGTCGTCACGCGTGAGTTCATCGACGACCTTGGAACGTCTAACATCAAGGACGCACTTCAATACGTTGCCGGCGTCAACACGAGTGCTCGTAACGCCAACACGGTGGTCGTGCGCGGCTTCAACCCCGGCACTCGATCCGAGTTCGGCACCACCGGTCTCCCGATTGGCGGCGGCGAGTTTGTGGAGCGCGTGGAGATCATGAAGGGCCCCAACGCGATCTTCTTCGGTCGCGTCGCCCCCGGCGGTGTGATCAACCAAATCAGCAAACAACCCAAATTCGATCGCTCTTCTGTCGTCGACTTCCAGTACGGCAGTTACGACTACAAAAAAGCGTCCATCGACTTGACCGGCCCGATCAGCGATAAACTGGCGTATCGCTTGGTTGGTTACGCTCTCGATAAAGGCGACGGCTACGAAGATTTTACGGGCGAACGCGGTAAAGGGCTTAAGGCCGATCTACTCTATCAACCGTTCCCTCAGACCAATATTCGCCTCCAAGCGTCCGCGGAAACCCAAACGGTCCGCCGGATCCACTCTCCACCCCGCACCAGCTCGGAGTACCTGCGAATCTGCGCACCAAAAGGTCGCTGCGACCCCACGATCACCTTCAACGGGATCCCCTGCAGCCAGATGCCGCACGTCTGGGCTATGAACCAAAACGCACGGCTGCGTTCGCTCGGCCAGCTCAACGCCCACTTCATCGACCGCTACTTCTTCGACGTGCATCCTCGCGGTCGTCGCGCTCACTACGATGGCCCGGATGCTCGTAAGCATGCTGAACGAGCCGGAATCTACGCGGGATTCGATCACCGGTTCAATGAAGTCTTCGCCCTCAAGGTTGACTACAGCCGCAACGAATCAGAAGGCGAAAACCTAGAATCAAGTTGGTTCCCCCGTCCGGACGGAATGGTGGTTGGACAACAGCCCGCGTGGAACGGAAGTCTTCGCGCTCCAAGCTGGGGCGCTGAAGCTGAGCTCGTCGCCGAATTCAAACTCGGACCCACGTCCCACCGTTTTCTGGTCGGAGCTGAGCATTCCGAAGGTGAAAGCCAAAACTGGAGCCAGACGCTACCCGCCGTCACCTTCGACTTCAGCGGTGGCGCCGTCTACCGCATCGCCTCGCAGGTGCCATTGGTCCGTACGTCCAATACCATTCTGGCCTGGTCCCGGACGCAGGGGACCTACGGCGTCGGCGTGAGTCGGTTCTTTGACGAACGTCTCGTGCTTCTCTACGGTGCCCGACGCACTCGCGTGACTCAGGGCATCAATGGCGCAGCCACACCCGCCGGACAGGTGGTCACCCCGTTTCGCAAATCGGGTGGACGTATCTTAACCGACGATACCTTCCAAGGTGGCGCGGTCTTCAAAGTTACCGACAACATTTCCGTTTTCGCCGGCTACGGCGAAACCTATGAGCCGCAGACGACCGTGAGCTTTGACGGATCTCGCCTCGATCCGGTCAGTGGTGAAGGTTGGGAGGCCGGGGTGAAATCAGAGTTCAACGAAGGCCGTCTCGCCACCACGTTGTCTGTCTTCCGCAACGAGCGTATCGGCATCGCGAATCGCGATTTCGGCCGTGAAATCACTACCGGCACGCAACCTTGGTTCATCCCTGGCGGCAGCGAGGCCACCGAGGGCGCGGAGTTGGAAATCTTCTACTCACCTATCCGCAATTATCAGGCTGTGCTCAGCTACGCGCATTTCTGGACCGCTGAGACGATTGAGAACAAGGAAAACCCCAATTTGGTGGGACGCGGCCTGCAATTCACGCCCAAGGACACCATTTCTCTCTGGAATCGGTATACGTTCACGTCTGGCAAGCNNGTCGGCGGCGGCATCCGCCACAACGGACGTCACGAAGCCTTGGCGAATCTGGACTGGTTCAAGATCATCAATCCCAGTTGGACGCGTGTCGATTTAATGGCTGCCTACGAAACCAAACTTTTCGGTCGTAAGACATACCTCCAGCTCAACATCGAAAACGTATTCGATAAATACTACATTGACGGGGAGTACACCGCTGCTCGTCCGCTCACGGTCATGTTCCGGACCAAGCTGACGTTCTAAACCCTCGGCTCTGATTCACTCATAGCACTCACGCCCGTGGCTCTCTCCACGGGCGTTTTTGTGTCTTGGCACCGGGCACCGAAAGGAGGTTAACCCCACGCAACTCCCCGAAACTCCCCGTCTCTTTACTGATTCCTCAGTAGATCCAAAATAAAGCGCTCAAAGTAGTCCCACGATTCATACCCTTCCACGAGCGCCTCCGAAAACGATCCATCCGCCTCACGTTTCCGCAGGATGAAGGTGGGTGTGCCTTTTACGCCAAGTTTGGCCACTTCGGCCTGATCTGCCCGCAGATCGGCGACCACGCGCGGGGAGCGAACATAGCTCCCAAGTTCGTCCGGAGTCGTCCCTACACGTTGCGCAAGAGCGGTGAGATCGAGGGCTTTTCTCGAGTTGAAGGGAGTACCTTGCACCTCCCAAAATCGACCCGCTTCAATCGCGAACCGAGCGGCTCCGAACAGCTCAGGAGCCGGTTGACCGTCAGGCGGAATGGTAGGGATTGCCACGTAGCGGACGAGTCCGGTGTCGACAAACCGCTGTTTGATACGGGGAAACACCCGTTCGTGAAAATGCCGGCAGTGCTCACATCGGAAATCACTCACCTCAAAAAAAATCACGGACGCGCTCTCCGAGCCAATAACGGCGCGCCTCCTCTGCTCGAAGGGAGGCCCCAAGCTACGGTCGACCCGAGACGTCACACCAGTGGGCTCCGCAGCGGAGGCGAGAGGGATCCACCCACCCGAGAGTGGGAGTGAGGAAATCAAAATCAACCACCGAGGGCAGCGAGGAATAAGGAGCGTCCTGAACACCGGGATAGCCTGCCGGAAGCCCACACTGGGTCAAACGAGGAACAATCCTCCGACCGACCCGTGGGGATAAAGCTCGTCCCAAAAGGTACATCGTTTAGGCGGTAAGGGGTGACGTTTCCATTTTGGACGTATCCATTGCTCTTTATCGTCGGGGTCGTCGCTGGCCTTGTGGACGCCATCGCTGGTGGCGGTGGGATCATCACGCTCCCCGTTCTCCTCAATCTCGGCCTGCCTGTGCCCTTGGCCCTGGGAACGAATAAACTTCAATCGTCGTTCGGCAGTCTCTCCGCCACGGTCCACTACGCTCGATTGGGATTGATCGACTGGCGGTTCGCCCGTCTCGGGATTATTTTCACCGCTTGCGGTGCCTTAGGAGGCGCACTCGCTGTGAGGATTATTGACGGCCAAATCTTATCGCAACTCATCCCCTGGCTGCTCGGCGCGATCGTTCTTTATTCCATTTTCCGTCCGAACGTCGGTGCCGCGGACCATCCCCCACGGATGAGCCCTGGCTGGTTTTTTATCTGCTTCGGTATGGGCCTCGGATTCTACGACGGCTTTTTTGGACCTGGTACAGGCTCTTTTTGGACCATCGCCCTCGTGATGGTCCAGGGCTACAATTTTCTTAAAGCCACGGCCTACACCAAAGTCATGAACGCGACAAGCAACTTGGCCAGTCTAGGCTTTTTTATATGGACCGGTAATGTCGACTACACGGCAGGGGCCGTCATGGGTGCTGGCCAATGGGTCGGAGCTCGCCTTGGCACCGGTTTGGTGGTGAAAAAAGGAGCACGCTTCATCCGCCCCCTCTTTCTCGTCATGGCTGTGCTCACCGTCGTGCGTTTGCTCTACGTCAGTCTGCAAAACCCGTAGCCGTGAAGTATTCGCGGGCCTTGAGTTCGGAGTTCGGGCTTTAGCCAGTCGGCAGCGGTTCGAGTAAGTGTTCAGTCGAGGGACTCGCTCGTCGTGCCCGGATTGAGGATCGAACGGCCTGTGCAGGGAGTACCGCCCTTCAGGCGAGGATCGAATGCCTGGAATTGGCGGGCGCTACGACACGTACCAGAAAATTCTCGGATGGGCTAGAGCCCGAACTCCAAACTCTATTGNNGTGCGGCGTGGCTATTGGCAACGCTCTGATCAAAGAGCGTCACCAGAAAACCGTTACCGCTACACACCCACCAAGCGGCCCGTGGAATCACCGAAACGCTCTACACCTCTCGCGCCCATCCGATCCAGCATACTCAAGAACAGATTCGACGTGGGCTTTCCTGAAAACTGCGCGTAACGTCCGGCCTGCAAGGATCCTCCTCCAGAACCAGCTAGAATGATCGGTAGATTATCATGCGTGTGGCGGTTTCCATCCGCATTTCCACATCCATAAACGATCATGGAATTCTGAAGCACGGAGCTTCCATCGACGTCCTTCATCTCCCGTAGTTTCTC
>DKKJ01000080.1 GCA_002455175.1 Opitutaceae bacterium UBA6669 | reverse complement strand
CGATGTGTTGAGACAATGCCGTCTCTCGTGGCCGGGTTGGTCTTCGCACGCACCGCGTTTACAGGGATCAGCTGGCTTTGTGTGCGGCACGCGATCTCCGGACGCGAGAGAGAGGTTGTCTGCGAACGTCACTGCATGCCATGGCTACCCATCTTTCCGTGGGAGGGACTCGTTCCATCGAGTCTTGTCTTGGTCCCTTCCTATTGCTCCTGCACGGAGTACCGTCTTGCTTTAGGCGGGGATCGAGCTTTTCGGACTGCCTAAAGGCAGGACTCCAAACTCGATCCTTTCCATTCTATCAGCCTCGAGAGTACGTCCCTCCCGGGGGCTTTACACTTTCCGCGTTTCTAGATGTCCGCTTTTATTTTTTCTGGGAGCGAGAGGGCGACGCGGAGGCCGACACCGGGATTACGGGCGCGGATGTTTCCGCCGTGGAGTTCTGCGATGCGTTGGCAGAGGGTGAGGCCAAGGCCGACGCCGGGTTGGTACCCTACGAGATTGGGATGGTCGTAGCGGACAAACGGTTCAAAAACGCGGTTGTGTTGTTCGACCGGGAGTCCCGGGCCTTGATCGGCCACGGCGAGGTGCCAACGGTCGTTGGCCGAGAAGGCTTCGACGGTGATCTCACTTCCCTTGGGACTGACCGCGAGAGCGTTGGAAAGAAGGTGCAGGAAAAGCTGCCGCAGAAGCGCGGGATCTACTGACTGAACGCCCGCCTCGGCTCGAAGCAGGGTCACGCGCACCTCTTGATCGGCGGCGAGGAGGTTGGCGTCATGGACCAGCTCTTTCAGCCAAGCGTCCGTATCGAGCGGTTGTGGATCAAAGATAACGGTTCCTTGGGCGAAACGTGAAAGAAAGTCGACGCCTTCGGTCATGCGATGGAGGCGATCGACGGCCTCACGCACGCGCGCTCCTTGGCGTTGGGCTTCACCGTTCTTGGCGAGCATGGGTTCAAGGCGTTGGAGTGGTTCACGGAGCGCGTTTACCTCGGCAGTCACAATCTGCCAGGCTTGCTCCATGGGGTCCTGTGATGACTGCAGCGCAGGTTCCAAGCGGGCAAACAGTTGATTCAGTTCCGTTACTAAACCGGAGAGTGCGGGGTCGTCGCCTGAGAGCTCAATGCGCTGGTCGAGTTGATCGGCGTTCACTTGGGAGATCACGCGTTGCAGCGAGTGCAGACGCAGCCGTTCTCGGCGCACGAAGACACGGGCCCCTGCATAACTGGCCAACGTTCCGCAGAACCAGACGCTGGCAGCGATCCAGCCGAAGTCGGACAAGGTGTCGTGGTAGGCGTTGAGTGGGCTGGCGATGAGGATGCGCCAGGTTCCGTGGTAGGAAACGGAGACCCGAAGTTTCAGGTTGTCCGACACCACCACATCCTGATGCAGGCTGTTGGAGGGGAAGACCAGGGAGTGGCCGGAAAGATTTTTTGAGCGATAGCGGATGTTGCCGGCTCCGTCGTCGATTTGGATGAAAACCGTCTCAGGAAAGCCGGCTGAGGCAGCGTCAATCTTCGGAGCGATGGCGTTGGCGGTGACGGACGTAGGGTCGCCCAGAATCCAGCCGATAGATTCGCTTTGGCGGTGGTGACGCGTGTCGATCTGCTGGTTCAAACGCCAGGCGAGCAAGGCGCCGATAAGAAGCAGTACTCCGGCTAGGCAGAGCGAGGCGAAGACGACGAATCGCAAAAGAAATCGGTTCACAGGCGAAGGGGGCGGTAGAGACGAGGAAGGTAGAATTGCAACAGGGAGGCAAGCGGCAGTTCGATTCGGGGGGGCGCGGTCAGTTCAAACGAGAAAAGAAGATACGACGAGCCCTGCCTTGCGTGAGCGACCGACACTGGCTTCAGTGGTCGTCTCTGCGATGGCCTCCAAAGCATTTATTTTCATCTGCGGTTCGGATGACTTTCTTGTCAGTCGTTTAGGGAAAGAGCGGTATGCTGCCTTGGCGGAGGAGGTGACGGATGAGTTTTCCCGGGAGACCCTGAGTGGATTTGCCAATAATGTGGGAGAGGTCACGGCGGCGGTGAATCGCTTCCGTGACAGCGTGCAAACCGTCTCGATGTTTGGGGGACGACGCTTGGTCTGGCTCAAGGACGTTAATTTCCTCGCGGATACGCCGACCGGGCGAGCAGAAGGCACCCTGAAAGTCGTGGAAGATTTGCAGGAAATTCTTTCCTCGATTGATCCCACGCAAGTGGCCGTGCTGGTTACGGCTGCGCCTATTGACCGCCGGCGCGCGTTTCCCAAGTGGTGCGAAAAGAATGCGGACTATACGCTTGTGGGTGGAGGCGAAGGAGACGCTTCGCCCGAGGCGTTGGCGGGTGTCGTGCTTTCTGAAGCCAAAATGTTGGGGGCTACCTTCGCTCCGGGAGCGGTTGATCTTCTCCTCGCCAAAGTGGGCGGAAACACCCGCCTTTTGCTGGAGGAGACCCGAAAGTTGGCCACGTATGCCAGTGCTTCCGGAGGTGAAAATGTGGAGTGCCGCATTGAAGAAAGTCATGTCGAAGAGCTCACACCCAACGTGGCGGAAGGGGATTTCTTCGAAGCGGCCGAAGCCTTTTTTGCTGCCGATCTCGGACGGACGCTAGATGCGCTACACCACCATTTTTTCACAGGGGGTGACGCGCGTCCGATCATTAGCGCTTTGCAGAATCGAAATCGCATCCTTTTGCAGGTGCGCGGTTTGGTGGATGCAGGAGAGGTCAGGTTGGGGCCGCGCGGGCTGGACGGAATGCCTAAAGCCACGGCGACTTTCGGACACCACTTTGTCGGCGCGAGCGAGAAGAGTTCGTACAATCTCTTTAGCCAGAATGCGTGGTATGTGGGAAAACTTGCCAGCGGAGCGCGTCTTCCGTCGTTGCGACGCTTGATTGATAATCAGTTGGAATTCATCGCGGCGTTCGAAGAAATTATCCGCCGACCGAATGAGCAGGAAGAAGTCCTGCGTGACATGACGGTTCGTTGCTTAGCACCCAGTGGGTGAAGGCTTGGGTGGCGTTAGAGCCACTTCTTTTTCCGCATGAATCGGAGCATGCCCAGGGTTCCTACCAACGTGAGTGCGGCGGCAAAGGCGTAGCCAAAACGCGTATCCAGTTCGTGCATGCGCTCGAAATTCATGCCGAACCAGCCGCTGATGAGCAGAACTGGGATGGTCAGTGCGGTAATACCAGTGAGGACACGAATCCCGTCGTTGGCCTCGTGGCTTGATTTGTTCAGGTATACGCGGAAGGAGAGAATTAACTGCTCGGCCCAGGCGCTGGCCTGGCCTTCGATGCGGGAGAGATCTTCCGCGAGATCGCGCAAGTAGGGCACCAGGACGCTGCGGATGAGTTTGGTTTTTCCCTCGGCCAGGTTGGTCACGATTTCCCGCTGAGGCCGGACGATTTGTCGCAGAGCGGAGAAGCGCTTCCGCAAGGCGATCACCATCGGAAAGAGCTCCTGGGCATCCATGTCTTTAAGCACGCCCTCTTCCAAGGCCTCGAGTTCATCGCGGAGTTCGTCAACGGCGGGCTTATAGGCCTCCACCATCAAATCGAGGATGACGTGCATGAAGCGGTCCGGCCCACGCACGAGGGTGGTCGGAGTCCGCTGATACCGCTCCAGCGCGGTTTGCACCGGTTTGAGGGGTTTCTTGTGAAAGGTGACCAGGAAGTTTTTCCCGAGAAAGATATCCAGTTCGGTCGTCGTGAAGTGTTCCGTACGCGTGTAGTCCACGGCGTGCATCACGAGGTAGAGGTAGTCGTCGTATTCCTCCAGTTTGGGGAAAGGCGAGTCGATCACGCAGTCTTCGATCGTCAACGGATGGAAGGCGAACGTGGTTTCCAGGACCAGTTGAGTTTCCTCGGCGGTAGGTTCGGAAAGGTCCACCCAGATGACCACGCCGGGCTCTCCGCGCACCGTGGCTAGCGTTTCTGGCAGTGGGTTTTGCCCGACGAGCTTATTGTCTCGGTAGACGAGCGTCGTGATCATCGAAAAATCAGATCCAGCGCTTGCGTTTGCACCAGCGCCACATCGTGAAGGTCAGTACGCCGGTGATGATAATGATGACCGGGTAGCCGTACGAGGAGGTCAGCTCCGGCATGTATTTGAAATTCATGCCGTACCAGGTGCCGATGATGGTGGCGGGCAGACTGATCGCGGTGAGTGCGGTCAGGGTTTTGATCCCTGCGTTCGCTTCAAAGGAAGACTTGTTCAAGTACAGATCGAAAGAGATGAGCAGTTGGTCGGCGAAGGAAGCGGCCGTCTCGTCGATGCGAATCAGATTGTCGCGAAGATCGCGGAAGTACGGCAGCATCACCGACCGAATCATTTTGGATTCCCCACGGGAGAGCCGGGATACCATATCGCGTTGCGGACGGACAATCTGGCGAAGGTGAGCGATCTCGCTGCGTACCTCGAGAAGGTGGGCGGTAAGACTGCTGCTGTTAGTCGAAAGGACGGATTCTTCGATCGTTTCCAATTCGGCGCGCAACTCGTCGGTGATCGGCTGAAAATTATCCACCAAGGCGTCGATCACTAAGTGGGCGAGGCGATCAGGCCCACGAGCCACCACACCCGTGCTCTTGGTGCAGCGTTCGATGACGCTGTCGACTGACTTTAAATCGGTGACGTGATAGGTCACCAAAAAGTCCTTTCCTAGGAAAAGATCGAGCTCAGTGGTGTTGAACTTTTCCGTGCGGGTAAAATCCACCGCGTGTGTGACCACGAACAGGTAGTCATCATAGTCTTCTGACTTTGGAAGAGAGCTGGGGGTGCGACAGTCTTCGATCGCTAGCGGGTGAAATTGGAAGACGCCTTCCAGGATTCCCTGCACCTCCTCATCCGTTGGATTCAAAAGATCGACCCAGAGCATCAATCCCTTGTCGGCGCGCACAAGACGCAACGCCTCGATCTCAAGGTCGCGTCCTACTAATTTCCCGTCGCTGAAGACGAACGATCGAATCATGCTCGGCGGGCGATGCTGCGATGTCGGAGAGCGGTGGCAAGCTCGGTGCCGCCACGATTACCGACCGACGACGCCGGCGGTGCGCTCGTCTCAACAACTCCGCGCGGGCGAGTGTGTACCGGAATTTTACGAGAATTTCTCTACTCAATCTCGTCTTTCCGTTTGACGGATTTTTTCCAAAATCCCATAGGTTGTGGCCTCAAGCGGTGGCATCCACTACGGGTTGTGGTCTGTAACCTGTCGGTAAGTTTTTGGCGGACCCGAGGCAGAGGTGTTGTCGAACCGTAGTTTTTCCCCCTTTTCATCAGCCCGAGCTTTGTTCGCGATTTTTCTTCCACTCCCGTTTCTAAATTTGCCCGATGCACAAGACCTTCACTGTCGGTAACAAAACCTTTATTCTCGATCAGACGAAAGCGGAGGAAGCTTTCGCTTCGAAGAAGGTGATCAATGGTCGTGAGACCATGACGTTCAACCTCCTGCCGTTGAAGTACCAGTGGGCGTATGAACTTTATCGGACAATGAAGGCCAACCACTGGGAGCCNNGAGCGCTGGATCATCCGCATGGGCATCGGCTACTTTTCCGCGGCGGAAGGGATTGTGGGCGACAATATCCAACACGTGGTGCGTGAACTGGTGACGGCGCCCGAGTTGAAACTCGTTTTGGGTCGGCACGCGCATGAAGAAAATATTCATGCCGACTCTTTGCTCTACATGATCTCGTCGCTCGGAATCAATCCGCACGAGTGTGAGGCGATGTTTGAAGACGTGCAGACGATCGTCAAAAAGAACGAGTTTGTCACCCGCATCTCCAAGAATCTGCGTCGGGACCTCGATCTGACATTACCGGAGAACAAGCGGTTGCTGGCGAAGAATATTTTCGTTTTTGGCCAATGTATGGAGGGCACCCAGTTCTACGGGCTAANNGCATGATCTTGTCGCTCTATCGGCAGAACAAATTTCCGGGGATCGGTCAGATGTTCCGGTACACGTTGCGCGATGAGAGCAATCACATCGAAGTGTTCCGCAATCTCTTCATGGACTTGGTTGAAGAGAACCGGGAAATCTGGACGACCGAGTTCAAAGAAGAGCTCCGTGCGACCATGGCCGAGGCGGTCCAACTGGAGAAAGACTTCATTCGTGACTGCCTGCCCGTGAATGCAGTCGGCCTCGCGGTCGACGAGTTCATGCAGTACATCGATTACATTGCCGATCGCCGTCTTGAAGGTGTCGGGCTCTCCCCGCTGACGCCAGGAGCGAAGAATCCGTTGCCCTGGCTGGCGGAGATGATGGACATCAAAAAAGAGCAGAACTTCTTTGAAGGGCGCGTGACCGTTCACCAGAAGGCGTCGGCCCTCGAGGTTTCCCACGACGACGATCTCTAGTCACGAACCTTGTCCAGCACGGTCTCATGTCGACGGTGCGGACGGCGGTGATTTCCGCCGATAGCGGAAGGCTGAGCACGGCTCGAAAATCTGTGACGGCTGACCTATCGCGGTGATGCGACCACGATCCAAAACGATGACGTGGTCGCATAATGCGACGAGCTCTTCAGGCTGATGGCTGACGTAGATCAACGGAACGTGAAGTTCGTCACGAATTGTTTTCAGCATCTGCAGAATGGATGTCGTGTGCGTGGCGTCCAAGCTGCTCAGCGGTTCGTCCAAAAGCAGGAGACGCGGTGAAGTCAGCAACGCGCGAGCCAAGGCTACGCGTTGTCGCTCACCACCCGAAAGTGCGGTGATTCGACGTTCTAAGAGCGGAGTGATCCGGAGCGTTTCCGCTAGAGCGTCCCACTTAAATGCCGGGTTGGCTGAAGGGGAGGCGCTTCGTCCGTAGCGGAGATTTTCCAGAACATTGAGGTGGGGAAAAAGCGCTCCATCTTGAGGCACGTAGCCGAGGCTGCGCTTTTCTGGGGCGAGGTGATAGCGGCGGGATGCGTCACTCAAAACCACATCGTCCACGAGAATTTTTCCGGTCTGAGCGCGGCGCAGTCCGGCGAGGAGTTCGACCGTTGAGGTTTTGCCGGCGCCGGAGTCGCCGAAAAGTCCGATCGCTTTTCCTTCCACGGACGTTGAGATCTCGAGGAGAAAGCGCCCTGCGGAAAATTGGACCTGATCGAAGACGAGGTTCATGATGCACGGTCTCGGCGACGCAGCAGGTATTCGCTGACAGCCACGGCCGCAAAGGCCAGAGCTGCGGAGATGACGAGGAGCACGAGCGCGCGGTCGTCCTGTCCCAATTGCACGTGATGATAGATACCGAGGGAAAGGGTGACCGTTTCGCCTGGGATGAAACCTGCGATCATGACCGTCGCGCCAAATTCACCCAGCGCTCGTGCAAACGCGAGGACGCCGCCTGCGCAGATGCCGCGGGCGGCCAGGGGCAATGACACCGTGAAAAATACCCGCCAGGGTCCTGAGCCAAGGGTGCGGGCCACATGTTCTAATCGCGTCGGCACCTCTTCGAACGCCACCCGCACCGTTCGGACTAGCAATGGGAGTGCCATCACCGCGGCCGCCAGGACCACGGCTTTCCAGGTGAAAACGATGTCCACTCCGAACGTTTGTGAGAGCCATGCACCGAAGATTCCATTGCGACCAAACAGCTTGAGTAAGATCAATCCGGTTGCCACCGGTGGGATAACCAAGGGCAGGGCTACTAACGTTTCGACCAGTGCCTTCCCCGGCCACGTTTTGCGAGCCAGCAGCCAGCCTAAAGCGATTCCTCCCGGTAGGATCAGGGCGGTTCCAGCAGCCGCCACGAGCAAGCTGAACGCGGTGATCTGGAGGTTCTCGTGCATCCACTGCTAGCCACGGTGAAAAGCATGCGCCGGAAAAGAGGAAAATGCCGCCGTCAGAGCGAGCTACAGTAATAGGCCACGAATTGTACGAAAATGCCTCTCTAACTGCATTTCTATTTCCCTAGCTGACTTAGAAGCCGTCCGGGAGCCGTTCCAATTGGGGTGCCGGACTTTCTCCGATTACTAAAGGAGCAGGACAGTAACGAGCGATGAGACGGGCGCTTAATCAGCTATAGAACAACGTGATAACGTCGCTATGCCAAAAATGTGGCTCAAACGCTTCATTTGCCAAAAATTCTGCATCGCGATTGCAGGAGGGGAACCGAGGGCGGTTTTTTCAATCCATGAGGGGTATACAACAAAAAAAGTAAAAACGGCGTAAGCCCCATACCCACCAGTCGCATGAAAACTATTTCCCAACGACCTCCTCTCGTAAAGACGGGCATTGAGGGTCTTGACCATATTCTCGGCGGCGGCCTCCCTCGAGATCGGCTCTACATGGTTCATGGGAACCCTGGAGTGGGAAAGACCACGCTAGCCCTCCAGTTCCTTTTGGAAGGACTTAATAAGGGAGAGAAGTGCCTTTATGTCACTCTTTCCGAATCTCGAGCCGAACTTACGGTGATCGCAGAATCCCACGGGTGGGACGTCGAGAACCTTTCGGTAATAGAGCTCTCCGCGATCGTATCCAAGCTGTCGCAGGAAGAGCAGAACACGCTCTTTCATCCCTCTGAGATTGAGCTGAGTCGGACGATTGATTTCCTGACCCAGCAAGTAGAGGCAGAAGNNTTTCCGAGCTTCGGCTCATGGCGGAAGGGCCCTTGCGTTACCGCCGCCAGCTGTTGGCTCTCAAGCAATTCTTTATCGGTCGCAACGTGACTGTGCTGCTCTTGGACGATCTTGAAGGGTCGGAGTATCTTTTTCACGTGCACACGATTGCGCACGGGGTGATCTGTCTGGAGAAACTTCAGTCGGACTTTGGTGCCCATCGACGTCGCTTGGAGATTTCCAAGCTACGGGGAGTGAAGTTTCGCGATGGGCTTCATGACTACATTATCGCTCGAGGGGGGATTAAAGTTTTCCCACGTCTCAACGCTTCCGAGCACGAGAAAGTGGCTTATCAACCGCCGCTTTCCGCAGGAATTCGAGAGTTTGATACACTTCTTGGGGGCGGCCTGGACCGAGGGACGAGTACGCTTTTCCTTGGGCCTGCGGGCACCGGTAAATCGACGTTAGCGATGGTGCATGCAGTCGCAGCCGCTCGAGCGGGAGAACGCGCAGTCATTTTCTGCTTTGATGAAAATGAAAACACCCTACGCAGTCGTTTACGCGGCATCGACTTGGAGATCGATACCCTGATCGATGCGAACATGATCGAGATCCGAGAGGTTGATCCTGCCGAGCTCACGCCAGGTGAGTTTTCCTACTTTGTGAAAGAAAGCNNGAACTCGATGCCGGACGAGAAGTTCCTCAGCCTGCACCTCCATGAGCTGCTGGCGTATTTGAGCCGTGCGGGGGTGGTGACCATTATGACTTTGGCCCAGCATGGCGTGATTGGAATGATGGGCACCCCAGTCGATATCACGTATCTGGCTGATACCGTGATCCTGCTGCGTTATTTCGAAAATGCGGGCTACGTGCGCAAGGCGATTTCTGTAGTGAAAAAACGGAGCGGGTTGCACGAGGATTCCATCCGTGAGTTCAAGATCGATCGTTCCGGAGTGCGGGTCGGGCCTCCGCTTGAGGACTTTCGCGGAGTCTTGACGGGGACGCCCGAATACTTCGGAAAACAGGCCTCCATGCTGAAGAGCCGTTAGCAAACCCCCAATCCTCGTGTCCCAACTCGCATTGGAAGAACGTGTCTTAGTGCTGACGCCCACCGGCGCGGACGCACGGATCTCCGTGCGCGTGCTGCGCGAAAACGGATTTCTGGCGCAGAGTTTCCCCAGCATGGAGGCTTTGTGCGAGGCGAGCAGATACGGCGTCGGTGCCTTGCTCATCGCTGAAGAGGCGCTCACCTCTTCCGATTTATCGCGATTGAGCGCTCTCATGGCGAGCCAGCCCTCGTGGTCTGATTTCGCCGTGGTGATGGTTACGTCCGGAGCCGCGACCACTCAGTACACCGCTAAAGTCTTCTCCTCCCTGATGGCTTGTGGGAATATTACGCTGATTGAGCGTCCCTTTCGGTTGATTACGCTCGTCAGTGCGATGCAAGGTGCGCTGCGTGCGAGGCGGCGCCAATACCAGGTGCGTGCCCTGCTCTCTCAGCATGAGAATGACCAACAGGAGTTGCGTGCCCACACCGCCGAGTTGGAAAGACGGGTAGCGGAGAGAACGGCGAAGTTGTCTGAAATGGTCTCGGAGTTGGAAGCCTTTTCTTATACGGTATCGCATGACTTGCGGGCGCCCTTGCGCGGTATCCAGGGCTACGCCCACTTCCTTCTGGAGGACGGGGCGGATCGTATTGACGAAACCACTCGCGACTACGTTCGGCACATTCAGGCTTCGGCAGCGCGTTTGGATGCTCTGGTGAGGGACGTGCTCGCCTACAGTCGCGTGTCTCGATCGGAAATGAGTTTCCACGCGATCGATCTTGAAATGCTGGTGCAGCAAATCGTCGCTGAAAACCCCACGTTCCGGATGCCTCATGCGGAGATAAACCTAGAACGACCGCTTTCCCCTGTTCGTGGACACGCGCCTTCATTAAGCCAATGCATTGCGAATCTTTTGGGCAATGCGATCAAGTTTGTAGAGCCAGGGCTCCTTCCGCGCGTGACCGTGCGCACCGAATCCGTCGGCGAGGAACACACGCGAGTCTGGTTTGAAGATAACGGGATTGGGATAGATCCAGATCTGCAGGGCAAAATCTTCGGGATGTTCGAGCGCGGACATCCTGATCGGACGTTTGATGGAACCGGGATCGGACTAGCGATTGTGAAGAAAGCTGTCCTGCGAATGCGAGGTGACGTGGGTGTTTTCTCGACACCCGGTCAAGGGAGTCGTTTTTGGATACAGCTCCCGCGCGCCTAGGAGGCCGCCCTTGCTCAATCTGCATGACAAACGAAGGTACGATACTCTTGGTGGAGGATAACTCCGACGACGTCTTTTTCATGCGCAGGGCTTTCAAGGCAGCGGAGATCAGCAATCCCTTGCAGGTGGTGTCGGATGGGAGCCAAGCAATTCAATACTTCCGGGGACTAGGAAAATTTGCGGATCGGGAGGCGCATCCCTTGCCCGTCTTGGTGCTCCTCGACCTGAAAATGCCAATACGTGACGGACACGAAGTTTTGGAGTGGATGCGTTTGCGGAAGCAGTTCCGGACGTCGGTGGTTATCGTGCTGACCACATCGCAGGAAATGTCGGACGTGAAGCGTGCCTACCGGCTTGGTGCCAATTCCTATTTGGTAAAGCCCTCCAGCCCGCCCGAACTTGTGGAGCAGGTACGGGCCATTAAACGTTATTGGTTGGATCAGAACCTCTTCACCCAGAGCGTGGCCGCTTTGATCTAAGCCAAGGAGAGCGCGTGGGCAGGTTACAACGTCTCGCTTTGAGCCCATATTCTTCTGGCGCATGACGATGGGTTCACCCTTGCTCAGCCGCCTCCGCTTTGCTGGCCAAGGCTTGGGCGGATCTTTTGCACGTGCCCACCTTCGATTCTCCTCCTTCTGCGCCTCTCGGATTGGGTGACTTTTTTTGGAGGCTGGGAGTGTTGTGGCCCTACAAACTTGTGGGGGCGAGTGTGGGAATGAGCCTATTTTTCGTCGCTTATTTCCACCTGTTGAATCACCCGAAATTCCCAGTCACGGTGATGCCGTTGACCCGATGGGATGCGGCGATCCCTTTCAGTCCGCTTTGGCTGTTACCCTATGTCTCTCTCTGGGTTTATGTGACCATTCCGCCTTTCATCATGACTCGCGGGAGGGAGCTAGCGCTTTACGGAGTAGCCGCGGCAGTGATGAGCGTCCTCGGCTTGGCCATTTTTTTCTTTTGGCCAACGACGTTGCCGCCATTGGACATCGATTGGACGCGTCATCCCTCGGTGCAGTTTCTGAAATCGGTGGACGCGGCCGGAAACGCTTGTCCCTCCTTGCATGTTGCGTTCGCGATTTTCACTGCGTTCTGGCTTCATCGCCTTTTGCGGGAAACGAAACGGGCGCGCCTGTGGCAAGTCCTCAATAACGTATGGGCAGGGGCCATTGTCCTTTCCACGTTGGGAACGCATCAGCACGTCGTGTGGGATGTGGTCGCGGGGACCGCTCTTGGTGTAATCGTAGCCGTGGGGCACGCGTATTGCTCGTGGCAGATAGCACGTCGAGGAACTTGAGTAAGGGTGTCCACCGGCGAGTGCGCTTCGCCAGCGTCATGCATCTTGCTGCGGGCTGGGCTGGGGTTTCGCGATTGCTCGAATTCCTCTGAGCGCGGTGAATGACCGCCGGACAACATGTCACTCGGGTTCAGCATTTGTTTTATGGTGGGCAAACTGGCGGCGGTAGCGCTGTGGTGTCACGGCGGCTACACGTTCTGGGGAGCGGCGCTTTTTTTCGGTGCAGACCTGCTGATGGTGTATGCGCTCCTGGTCCCCTCGGCGCAGGGACTCGTGCGGGTTTTCACGCGCTTTGAAACCCGGGAGCGCGAGGTCTGGCTGACGATCGACGATGGTCCGGATCCGGAGGACACGCCGCGCATCTTGGACGCTCTGGACCAGTTTGGAGCACGAGGAACGTTTTTCTTTATCGGTGAAAAAGCGGAGAAGTATCCTGAGTGGGTAGTTGCCGTTGTGCAGCGAGGGCATGAGGTGGCCCATCATACGCATACTCACCCTGACGCGTCGTTCTGGTGTGCGTCGCCTCGCCGTCTGGCGAAAGAGCTCGACCTGGCGCTGACGGCTCTCGCGCCGGCGCGGCCGCGGGCTTTCCGTTCGCCGGTGGGAATCAAGCATCCGCTACTTTCCTGGGCGCTGCGTCGAAGAAACCTGGTGTATGTGGGGTGGACGCTGCGGAGCTGGGATTCTACGGCGCAGTCCGTTCAGCAGGTGGTAGATCAGGTGATGCCACGGGTACGACCTGGGAGTATCTTGCTCTTTCACGAAGGGCCGCGGTTGCAGCCTGGAATCCGGGTACATGCCCTCAAAGAGGTGCTGCGGCACCTCCAGGCCCAAGGCTTTCGCTGTGTGATTCCCGAGACTCGCCATTTACGGTAAGAGGCCAGGCGTCCGAGTAGTGTTTTTTTGGATAACGTTTGGGTGGCGGTCTTCGAATTTCGGGCACAAAAAAACCGCGCAGAAGATGTGCCCCTGCGCGGCGAAGAATGAGTGGACTATTTGGAGATGGCGACCGTCGCTGGCTTGGGCTGAGGCTGATAATAGGGAGTCATGGCCTCTACGATGGCTTTAAGTGCCGCTTCCGGGTCGATGACCCCATTGTGACGCCAGACGATCTCGCCGCCTGGCGCGACGAGGATGGTGTGGGGGATGGGGCCTGGCCACTGAGAATCGAGAGCGGCGACCACCTCGTCCTGGCTTCCTCCCGTGTAGCGGTAGTGGTTGGTCGTTCGACCTTCCGGTTTGAGTCGATCGGTCACGTGCTTGGTGAGGCCTGCGCCCTGTTTTTCTAGGAAGGCCTTGGCGCGAGGTTCTGCCCGTTCGTCGTCCATGCTGAGCGTGATCAGTTCGAAAGGACGCATGTTAAAACGGCGGGAGAGCATGATCAGGTCGGGAAACTCTTCGACGCAGGGGGCGCACCAGGTGGCCCAGACATTGATGAGCCGGAATTTGTTGGTGGGGTTCTTGCGCAAGGCCGCGATACCTTCGTTATCAATGCCCTCAATCGTGACGGGAAGGTCTTTCCAGCTCGCCTCCCAAGCCTGGTGTTTGGCGCGCTTTTCGCGCCACTTCGTCGAGCAGCCGTGAGGCTTGGTCAGCTCCACCGGCACGGGTTTGCCAGCCAGCAAAGCGGTGACCGCGTTGCGGGCGTCCGGGGACTTTACGGTGTCTTCTTGCGGAAAGCGTGAGTCGTCAAAGCGTCCGGCATAGCGCAGCTTCCGTTGTTTGTCGAAAATGAATACGTGAGGCGTGGCCAGACAGCCGTAGGCCCGTGCGGTCAATTGCTTGTCTCCATCATACAAATACGGGAAATCCCATCCATTGCTCTCCGCGTAAGGCTTCATCTCCTCGAATGAGTCGTTGAATTCACCGTAGCCCAGTTCATCGAGGCTGAGGCCATCCGGGTGATTGGGATTGATGGCAACCAACGCGAAACTCTGGTGGCGAAAATCGTCGCGCAGTTTCTGCAGACGCTTCTCGATGCCGTGAGAGGTGGGACAATGGTTCGACGTGAAAAGAACCATCAGCACGTCAGGTCCGGCGAAGTCGCGGAGTGAGTAGGTTTTTCCGTCGATTCCGGGCAGACTGAAATCGGGAGCCGCATCGCCGATCGCCAAGGTTTTGAAGCCTTCCGGATTATTGTTCTTATCTAAGAGCGGTTTGGCTGCTGGAGTAGCCGTTGCAGCCGCGTGACTGAGAGAAGCGAGGGAGAGTGCGAGGGCCAGTGAGGCACACAGGGCGAGGAGGCGAGGGATCATAACGGCGAAAGAGCAACGTTTCGGCGGTTAACAGTGCGGGGTGGGCAGGCGACGGTGAGGACCTTTTGTGCCTCTGGCAAGTAAGGGACAAATGCCGTGGAATTGAGGCCCGAAGTTCCAAGAGACCGTCCGTCCCCGCTCCCGTTCCTGGAGAAGTCGCTAGGAACGGCATCGGCCTCCGTTATTCCGAAATTGGGAATCGAAAGGACCATAGTTGGTACTTAACGGGGGTGGCGACCCTCTGTCATTTAATCCTAACTAATTGATTGGTAGCACCAAATGCTTGTGATAATGCTTGGCATTGAACCTGCAAAGGTGGTGACCTTTTATACATTATGAAATCTGGTAGGTCGTTGTTTTCCCGAATTGTTCGCGCTGTCATTTACCTCGTGGTGGGTGCGGCCGTGATTGTTGGTCTGGTCGCTGCCGTGATCCTTACCATGGCGAAGACCCGCTTGGATAAGCGCCACGAGGTAAAAGCCGAGGTGGTGGCGGTGCCCAGCGATCCGGCGACCCTCGAGCGGGGTCGACATCTCGTGGTGACGCGTGGGTGCGCGGATTGTCACGGCAAAGATTTTGGCGGGGCCAAAGTGGTGGATGATCCCATGATCGGGCAGCTGCATGGACCCAATCTCACCCGAGGAAAAGGTGGAGTCCCTGCTGACTTCTCCGACGCGGATTACGTGCGCGCCATTCGCCATGGGGTGGATCGGACGGGACGAGCTTTTGTCCTGATGCCTTCGCAGGAGTACACCTTTTTGAGCGACCAGGACTTGGGCGCGATGATTGCGTACCTCAAGACGATCCCGGCGGTGGACCGTGAGCGCGGTCCGGTGACGCTGGGGCCGCTGGGTAAAGTGTTGGTAGCTGTGGGGGAGATCAAACTGGCTGGGGCGGAGATCGATCACGTGGCCAAGCGTCCAGCATCGGTTGTCGAAGGCGTCACCGTGGAGTATGGCGGTTATCTCGCAGCGGGCTGTACGGGGTGTCACGGCAGCAACCTCTCCGGTGGAAAGATCCCGGGCGCTCCCCCCGAATGGCCCGCAGCGGCTAACCTGACGCCGTTTGCCGGCACCGGTGTCGCGCAATGGACGGAGCAGGAGTTTCTTGCGGCGATGCGAACCCTCAAGCGCCCAGATGGCAGTCAGATCAGTCCGGTGATGCCGGCAGCCTTCGGCCAGATGACGTCGCAGGAGTTATCAGCTATCTGGCTTTACCTGAAGTCGCTGCCACCCACGCCTCAC
>DKKJ01000081.1 GCA_002455175.1 Opitutaceae bacterium UBA6669 | reverse complement strand
CACGAGTTCGCCGCGAACTGCGTGGTCGTCCCACGGAAGGTGTCTTGGCTGCCGTGAAAACCTGGGTGGCGAAACTGGACCGCAAGGACCCTGACTATGAGCACCACCTCTGTGAAGCACTGTGGGTCACCTGGGGACAGAATCGACCTGACGTGGCTTTGATCAAGCAGTTGCTTTCGGCTCGCCAGCATGAAGCACGTGCGGCTGCAGTCAGTGTGCTCCGTTTTTCTGCACACCAGATTCCAGAAGCTACGGCGCTGTTTCTACAAGCCGCGCGCGATCAACACCCGCGCGTTCGTCTGGAGGCGATCGTAGCGGCGTCCTGGCTCGATAACGCGGATGCCGTGCGAATCGTCCTCGAAGCGCTCAAGCTACCCCTGGACGCATGGATGGGTCCGGTGACCAAATACATTCTCGACTACACGTTGGCCGACGACGTCAAACAGATGCGGACTCGTACTCAGGAGTTCGCTGGCAACACTGCGGCCCAAGCGTTCTTTGCGGGAACGTTCAAATTCCCAGAACCTCCTAAATCTGAAGCGCAGCAGATCTTTGGGCCTACGCGCAAACTCGTAGACGAGGATATGCGGGTCTACAATATCGGGAAAGAGGTGTACTTGCGTGACGCGCATTGTGCGACCTGTCATCAAGTCGATGGCAAGGGTCTGGGCGGGATCTATCCTCCCTTGGAACGAAGTGACTGGCTCGCGGATGAAGAGCGCTTGATCAAGCTCGTCCTCAAAGGCCTGTGGGGTCCTATTGAAGTCAACGGTCAGCACTTCGATCCCAGCAAAGGCGTACCGCCGATGATGGGTTTTGGAGGGATGTTGAATGACAATGAACTCGCGGCTGTGATCACCTACGTGCGCCAGTCCTTTGGCAACAACTACGATCCCGTTTCGTCTGACGCCGTGCGGCGCGTGCGGGCGGCAACAGAAGGTCGAGTCAACTTCTACATGGTGGATGAGCTGCTAAAGGAACACCCCATGCCAGCGAAGCGGCCGACCAATTGAGAAAAGGTCACTCTCCTCTGCGGCTGTTTTCACCGCAGAGGCCCGTCTGCCTCGGAGTTGTCATCGGTTGATGACTCCGCTGGCGGTTTCGCTCGCCTGGAATGACGAGCGGGGACCAAGGCAAGGCCGAAGCTGCGCCCTGCCCAAGCTCCGAGTGCGTAGGTGATCGCCACGCCGATTCCTGCCCGCACTTCAAGTAGGGCACAGACAAACATAGCGGCGATCAGGCCAAGTCCCGCCCAAAGCGTGGCGCGAGCGCTTTCCGAAATCGCCCAAAATAGTCCTTGTTGGCCGAAATCCGGAGAAAAACGCCATTCGCTCCAAGCCACCGTGGTGAGTGAAACCACCACCATGGCCAGTGGAGTGAGGCCGATTTGAACTACCCCTGGACCCTTTGTCAGGGAGACGCCAGCGACGAGAAGCGCTGAGATCAAGACGATGTTTTCGGCGACGACTTTGTGATTTCGCCACTCGCGGCCGGTGCTCAGGAGGAGCACCGCGGTGACGCTGATCACGGCCGTCATAACTTGNNTCAGCCGGCAGAAGTAGGGCGGTCGTGGACAGGAAAGCGGTGGCAATCCAAGCCGTTGCGCCAGGTTTTTTCAGGGCGTTAATGAGTAGAACAACAAAATTGGCTTCTGTCTCAGCTGAGAACGGCCCGTTGGCGCGATGGGGGATCATTGTGGGTTGAGTTCAGCCCAGGTCCACATCGTGGTACGTGGACCCTTCGCTCGTTCCTGGGCCACGTCTTTGGCTTCCACCGGAGCGGCGGGTCCTCCCCAGGTGTGCCGAACATACGTGAGCACGTCGGCGATATCGTTGTCGGGCAGCATGGCGGCTTGGGGTGGCATCATGCTATTATAGGTGACGCCGCCTACAGTGATCGGGCCTTGGAGCCCATGAAGAACAATTTTGATCAGTCGCACGGGGTCTCCACTTACGATTGTCGGATCGATGGGAGGGAAGACACCTTTTATTCCGGCGCCGTTTGCTTGATGGCATGCCGCGCAGGTCCGGAGAAACACGGATTTTCCTTTATCCAGCCTTTCAGACGAAGCGGCAGCGGGTGGAGTTGAGGGTGAGACAGCCGCGGCCGAACCCGTCGGAGGTGTCTGCGGGGCGGATGTCGGTGCTGCTTTTTCCACTACAGTCACGCTTTCGAGGTAAAATCCGCTCTCCCTTTGAATGAGAGTCGCGGCGATTCTGTCGCCTTTGGCCACGGTTTGGATCGTTTCCGGAGTTACTCGAAATCGCATGGTCATGGCCTGCATGTACCCAGGGATTTCGTCGTGCTTAACGATCAAAAACGCCTGATCGGTTTTGACGTCTACGATTTCCCCTTTGAGGGGATGCTTGATTTCGGAGGGACGCGCGGACGTCGTTTCCGCGGCGTCGGGTTTCGAGCAGCCGGTCTGGAAACAAGCCAGGCAAGCGATAGAAGTAAGTGTGACGAGGAGTTTACAGTTCANNGTGGGTTGTGCTGGGCCACCGCCGGATTTCGAAGATCCGAGGAGCTCAGCAAACGGGCGCTGCGATGAGGTCATCGACGGAACGCGTGGCGCGTGGGCGCCAGCGAGCGATGGGAAAGTCCCACGAATGACGGAGGGTCTGGCCCGAAGAGTCGGACTCGTGCTGAGGCTGGCTACGCCGTGACTACGGAGTGCGTGCCAATCGACTCGATGCTCGCTAAGCCGAGCAGATCAACCCACCGGACTCTAGGCTCGTGGTGGAGGCGTCGGGGGCGAAGCGCGCCCGAACGAAGGAACGAAGACGTCTTCGTTTTTCCACACCACGTTTGAGAGGCGTGTAAAAGTAAATTCCGCGGACGGTGCGGTGCTCAGGACCAACTTGCCCTCGGTCTTCTCGGAATGCGGAAACGTTTTGCTGGATTCCGATTGCTGCTTGGCTTCACGAACCACTTCACAGACACCGCACATGTCGCCGCTGAAGGTTTTCTTAACCGCTTCCGCGAGCGACATGCTTTGCGCGTACTGCGTAACCATCCGCGCCCAACCAAAGGTTTGCACCACATCCCATTGTGCTCCCGTGGCGAGAAACCACAGGAAGAGCACACTTGTGATCTGGACGCGCTTAAGCACGCGGAGTTTCCTGAGCGGTCGCGTGCCGATCGACAACCTTCAAGTCGCGATTGCGAGGAAAAACAAGGACTTCGCACGGCTCTCGATCATTCTCCTTATATGGAGAGGTCAGAGTGGGTCGCCTTCTAATGTGGGGCATTCGCTCCTTGAGGAGCATTTCGGATACGTCCGGCGTACGTTCAGGCCGCTAGGCTTGGCTTTGTCCTTCCCGCGAAGGTTTGTGGTTCAGTCGAGTTTGAAAATCCAGCGTCCCAGCGTCCACATGATCGTCGGTAGAAGGAGGGCGAAAAGGAGGTTCACCAGAATGCCTGCCTTGACCATTTTAGGCAGAGAAACGAGCCCTGAGCTGTAGGCGATGGCGTTGGGCGGAGTTCCCACGGGAAGTGCGAAGTCAGCGCTGGCGGCGAGGGCGACGGGGACGCAGAGGAGAAGCGCGGGCTGATTTACTCCCAAGGCAAGTGCTCCCATCACCGGAAGAAAAGCGGTGGCGGTGGCAGTGTTGCTCGTGAGCGCCGTGGCGAAAATCATGACCAGGGTCACTAGAAAAACGATCGTGAGGGGGTGCCAACCCGACATGCCTTGCAGAGCGGTCGCTAGCCCGGCAACTACCCCGGTTTTTTCCATGGCGGCGGCCAGACTTAGGCCTCCGCCGAAAAGAATGAGCACGTCCCACGGCATCCGTTTTAGACATGTCCAATCAAGTACGAATGAACGGGCCNNGGGCCTGCCGGTTCGCGGGAAGAAAAAACAAGATCAAGGCCGCCCCCATGGCGATCACCTCGTCGGTAAGAAGTGCGCCGAGTGGCCAGTCGGCACCCGGAGTGGTGGGCGCCTCGGCCTTCCAGCTTTCACGCGAGACCCACAGCAGGATGGCCAAACCAAATGCCCCCATGACGGCCCATTCGGGCCAGGTGATCCGCCCTAAGTGTTTTCGCTCGTCCGCAAGCGTTTCTTTGACTCCAGGAATTTCCTCGTTCTCGACGCGAAAGCTGACTCGGGTGAGCAGCACGTGAACGATAGGAATGGCGATCAGCATAATGGGAACGCCGAGAATCATCCATTGGCCGAAGCCAATCTCTATTCCGTGCGTCCGCTCCATGTAGGCCTTGAGTACGGCGTTAGGCGGCGTTCCGATCAATGTCGCCATGCCTCCGATGTTGGATCCGTAGGCGATCGCCAGGACTAAGGCCGCTCCCATCATGGCGCCGGAGGAGGGTCGTGAGGACGTGGTTTTCAGCAATGCATGCACGCTCATCCCAATGGGAAGCAGCATCATGGCAGTAGCCGAATTGCTGGTCCACATGCTGATGAACGCTCCGGCGCAGAGAAATCCGAAGATCAGCGAACGCGGACGTGTGCCGACTCCGCTAATGATGGCGAGGGCGATTCTCCGATGAAGTCCCCAGCGCTCCATGGCTAGTGCGAGCATAAAGCCTCCCATGAACAGGTAAATGATCGGGTCGGCGTAAGGGGAAGCGGCTTGGCGAATCGGCGAAATTCCCAAGAGGGGTAGAAGCACCAAAGGAAGGAGGGCGGTGGCGGGGATCGGAATCGCTTCGGTGACCCAAAGGGAGGCCATCAGCATCGCGAGGAGAGCGACTTTGGTGCCCGCTTCGTTCAGTCCGAAAAGGGGTGGTGAAACCCAAATCGCGATAGCAAAAGCGGCGGCTAAGACGAAGCCGATCCGCTGTCTCCACCCGAAACCCTCTGCGTGGGAATCGTCGTTTTCTGTCAAATGGGTCCGGGGAGAAGTCGGGGAAGCCATGGGGTAGTCCTGCTAAGCTCCAGAAATTTCTGTAGGCGGCAATCTTTGTTGAACTACGCGGTACTTGGCCCTCTGCGGGCAGCGAAAACGCAGGCGCACCTCGACCGCTACGAAAACACCTAAGCGGTCAAATACGGCCTCGGCGCTCCTCTAAGGCGGCGCGGATCTCCCCAGCAGCGCGACGACTGAGCGGGTAGAACCAGGCGAAAGCCATGGCGGTGACCCAAAAGGCGAGCGGGAGAATGAGGTAGAGTTGAAACATACGATTGACCACGTCGTCGCTCTGCTGCGGTAAGCGGACATCGAAGCCGGACCAGGTTAGAGCTAGTCCGTTGAGAAGGAGTGAGAGCGTGAGCGCCACTTTGACAAACCACGAATAAAACGAATTGAGGGCACCTTCTCGGCGGCGCGCCGTGTGGTATTCGTCCCAATCGGCGACATCCGCTTTCATGGCGGGCATAAACATCCAAAACGCCGGGACCGCGATCGCCTCAAAAAACCCCGCGTAAATCTGCCGATACGGGGCATCGGGTGTCATCAGAAAACCATTGGCCAAGTGACCCACGAGCAGCAGGCCGAGCAGAGAAAAGACCNNATGATTCGCTTGTCGAAACGCTCGCTGAGGAAGGTGAGTACTGGGACAGAGAGGAACCCCACGACGCCGATCACGGTCGCCTTCCAACCGGCGATGGCAGCGCCGAGAGCGAGGTCCCCGCGACACACGTAGTAAAAGTTCACATACTGACTGAGACCCTCCACAAAGGCCCGGCCGATTAAGAGGAAGAACGTCATGCCGATCAGCAGCCAGAGAGGACGGCACCGAAACGAGGCGCGCAGGCTGTCAGCGAAGGACGTCTTCGGTTGCTGTTGCGCCTCTACTCGGTAGTAGCGTTCTCGAACAAAAAGTGCAGGGCAGAGCCCGCAGACCAAGATTCCCGCTACAATCAGCCAGCATACGAGACGCATCCCCACGACCACAGTGCTTTCACCCGGTTGGGGTGAGGCGACGGCATTCAAGCTGGTTCGGAGAAGGTCGACCCATTCGCTCGCACTGTTTTGGGTTTCTTCAGAACGGATTGAGCTCTCGCTGACAAACGAGCCGAGGAAAAGAACCAGCGCAAAAATCCAGCCGGTCACGAGGTAACCAAATTTGGCAAAAATGGAACCCCAGGCGGCGAGTCGAGTGCGTTCGTCGTAGTGGGGCGTCAATTCGAGCTGCAGTCCGTAGTAGGACATCGACCACGCGGCATAGGCAGTGAAAAAAATCACTCCAATCACCGTGAGCGCGATCGCCTTGGAGAGATCAGTCCATTCGCCCGGTAGGTGCCAGAACAGCGGATAGATGACAGCGAGGGCGAGCGTTCCGAAGAGAAGGTAAGGGCGCCGGCGTCCCCAACGCGTACGGGTATTGTCAGAGAGGTTCCCTGCGATGGGATCGGCAAAGGCATCCCAAATCCGCAACGTTACCAGAATTCCGCTCAGCAGGAGGGGGTTCATGCCCA
>DKKJ01000082.1:245-15726 GCA_002455175.1 Opitutaceae bacterium UBA6669 | reverse complement strand
GTAGACCAGATACGGCTGTAGTTCCCGCCGGTAACTGGCGCCGATGGTTTTTGGAAAAATCTCAGCGAAAACGAGCATCAGCACGGTGACGATCCCTGCGATCAATCCTAGAGCGGCATCACCGTAGATTCGGGTGGCGAGGCCTCCGACCAAGATCGAACCGAGCGTATTCGCAAGCGTGTTGAGAGTGAGTAGGGTGGAGACTGTGCCCTCAAGGTCGATCTTCATCCGTTCCAACCAAGCTCCGCGACGAGGACGTTTTTTCTTCAGGGCAGCAATATGTGACGCCGTCGTTCGGAGAATGAGGGCTTCGGATAGTGAACAGAGAAACGACAGGGCGACCATCAGGACGATCGCGCTGATCAACAAGGTCATGAGGCAAGTTTAGTCGGGCCGGTGTAGAGGCGACGAAAAACGCCATTACTAGCGAGGATTTGGTGGGGGTGAGAGGCTAGTCGTAACTGTGCCCTTGCAGCGGGAGCGACGGTGCGGCGTTCTGGTCCCATGCAGCCGTTGAAACGAACGCCCTTGTATGCTTTTCACGTCGCTCATGGAGGGCGGATGGTGGACTTCGCCGGTTGGGAAATGCCGGTGCAATACCGTAGCATCTTGGAAGAGCACAAAGCGGTGCGGAGGACTGCGGGACTCTTTGATGTTTCCCACATGGGTGAAGTGGATGTTACCGGGCCTGGAGCTCGATCATTTCTCAACCACTTGGTGACAAATGATGTCGATAAGCTTTTCCCGGGACGGGTCTTATACACCCCAATGTGCTATCCGCACGGGGGAGTCGTCGACGATCTCCTGATTTATCAGCGTACCGCGGAGAGCTACTTCCTTTGTATCAATGCGGGTAACATCGACAAAGACCTGGCGTGGTTGCGAGAGCAGGCGGGTGGGTACGACGTAAAGATCGACGATCGCTCGGCCGACTACGGTCTCGTTGCGCTGCAGGGACCCTTGGCATCTGCTATTTTGCAAGCAGTGACGGGGGCTAAATTGGATCGAATTGGTTACTATCATTTCGTCGAAGGCACCGTAGCGGGAGTGAACTGCTTGCTCAGCCGGACCGGATACACAGGTGAAGACGGCTTTGAGCTTTATCATGCGCAGGGGGAATCGGTCGCTTTGACTGAGGCGCTCGTAACCGCCGGACAACCTCACGGCTTGGAGCTGGCGGGCCTTGGCGCGCGCGACTCGCTCCGCTTGGAGGCGGGGTACCCTCTGTATGGCCACGAACTCTCGGAGTCGATCTCACCACTCACGGCGGGATTGGGCTGGACGGTGAAACTGAAAAAGTCAGCGGCCTTTGTAGGCCAGGAGGCGCTCGCCCGACAAAAAGAAGCGGCTGGAGTTGAGTCGGTTGTGTATTTTAAGACCGGGGACCGCAGGATCGTTCGTGCGGAGACTCCGGTTGTCGACTCTGTTGGGCGCTCGGTGGGACGAGTGCTGTCTGGGACACTTTCGCCTCTGCTGAATGAGGCCATCGGATCCGCATTGATCGTGCGCGACGCGGTGGACGCCGAGCTTCGTGTGGATATCCGCGGAACCCTGGTGCGCTTGAATCGAGTCACCCCACCTTTCGTGCCTTTGAAGAAAGTGTGAGCACACGTCTTCAACGAGTTGCTACCTAAGAATCCCTGTCCTTTTCTCCTCCTGTTCCACCCTTCCTACTATGAGCCAAGTTCCCAGTGATCTCCGCTACGCCAAGTCCCACGAATGGTTGAAACGTGAAGCCGATGGAACCGTGCTGATCGGAATTTCCGATTACGCTCAAAACTCTTTGGGTGACATCACCTATGTACAGACACCGAAGGTGGGGACCAAACTCGCGGCTGGCGCGGTATNNCTGTGAAGGCGGCGTCGGACCTTTACTCGCCGCTGGCCGGTGTGGTGGTTGAGAGTAATGCCGCCCTTGACCAAGCTCCGGAAACGGTGAACCAAGAGCCCTACGGTGCGGGTTGGCTGATTCGTCTAAAGCCAGATAACATCGGGGACAGCGACGGGCTCTTAGACGCTGCTGCTTACTCCAAACTGATCGGGTAAAAGTCTGCCCGAGCCAGCAACGGACGGGCAGAGCCCTCGATCTAGGAAAATGGGTCGGGGTCGAACACAGGGATGGTCATCGAGATGAAAATGATTCATCTTTATCCTTTTCGCACCCTTCCTGCTCACGGTTTTCCCAGATCCTCCCCACGCACTCAATGTTAGTTAAGCACTTCTTCGTAACGACCGCGCTCATGGCAGCGGCCGCTCTCTGCGGCTGTTCGAAAAAAGATGCGGCGCCTTCCGCGACCAAGGGCGGACCCGGACGCGACCAGAAACAGCCGGTCGAAGTGACGCAGGTGCTAAAGCGAGATTTGGCCGAGACCTTAGACGTCGTCGGGTCGGTTGCTCCGAACGAATCCGCAGTGATGCGAACTGAGATTTCGGGATTGGTGAGAGGAATTTTCTTTGAGGAAGGCCAGACCGTAAAGAAGGGCCATACCTTGATGAAAATCGACGACTCAGAACTGCGCGTGCAGCTCGCTCAAGCTGAAGCGCGATTCCAACTTACGGAGTTGAGTCTCCAACGTGCAGAGAATCTGCGCCAGACTCAGTCGACCACGCAGGCGGAGTTTGATCGTGCAAAAAGTGAGTTTGCCTCCGCTCAAGCTGATCTCGGAGTTATCCGCCTCCGTTTAGAAAAGACGGAGATTAAAGCACCGTTTGATGGTGTGGTGGGCGCTCGTTCACTCTCGACCGGCGATTATGTGACCACCCAAAGCGCTATCACCACGCTCGATGATTTGAGCCGTTTGAAGATCGAGTTTCAGGTGCCGGAACGCTATTTATCAAAAGTCCGGCCCGGGACTCAGTTTTCCGTGGCTTCGCGTNNCATTCTACAATCGACCGTTCAACTCGTTCCAGTGAGGTGAAAGGCCTGCTGATCAATCCTCCGCCCACGCTGAAGCCGGGAATGTTTGCCAACATTGAAGTGATTCTCGAAGTGAGGGAACAGGTGCTAGCGGTTCCGGAAGGTGCGATTTTAACCACAACCAATGGCACCACGATCATTGTGGCCAAGGATAGCGGCGGAGAGAAAGTTGCTGAATTTGTCCCGGTAAGGCTGGGGTTGCGTTCGCGTGGTCTTGTGGANNTACGTGTTTCGGGTCGCGGACTGACCTCCCTTTTCTATGACCCTTTCCGATCTCTCGATCAAGCGGCCGGTAATCTGCTTGGTGGCTTCTATCCTCATCTTGTTGGTGGGCGGATTGTCTTTTCAGAATCTTCCGGTTCGTGAGTACCCCGTGACCGATCCGCCGGTCATTTCCGTAGAGACTAACTACCCGGGAGCTTCCGCCGAAGTGGTCGAGTCGAAGATCACCGAGCCGTTGGAAAAAGAGCTGTCGGCGATTGATGGGATCCGCTTCCTCCGATCGACCTCCGTGGAGGGCGATTCTCGAATTAGCTTAGAGTTCAATCTGAATCGTAATTTGGACGAGGCGGCCAATGACGTGCGTGATCGCGTAGCCCGTGCGCGCAACATGCTTCCTCAGGAAGCGCGTGAGTCCCAGGTGTCAAAAGTCGAGGCTGACGCGAGTCCGATTATTTCGGTCTCCATGACGTCGGACCGCTTCTCTCGTCTGGAGCTGTATGACTTCGCGGATCGCTTCGTGGTGCAGCGATTCCAAACGGTCCNNCAGCGGCCTTGCGCCAGCAAAACGTGGAGATTCCCGGAGGTCGTATCGAGTCGCTTTCCCGCGAGTTTACAGTTCGCGTGCAGGGAAATATGTCCGAGGTGGTGGAGTTCGAGAATCTCGTATTGGCTACCCGTGGGAACTCGCAGATCAAATTTTCTGACGTGGGTCGCGTGGAGCTTGGAGGCGGGATCAATGACTCGCGTAATGAATCCTTTTTTAAAGGACAGGTGTCGGTCGGCGTTCAGGTGATTCGTCAGTCGCAAGCCAACCTCCTCGACGTTGCCAATGCCATCAAAGCCCTCGTGCCCTCCATCCAACGAGAGCTTCCCGAAGGTGCGAACCTTACCATCAGCTACGATACGAGCGTCTTCGTGGATCGCTCCGTGAAGGAGGTCTATAAAACGCTGATCGAGGCGACCGTTTTGGTGATCTTCGTTCTCTTCTTTTTCTTGCGCGATTGGCGGGCCACGTTGATCCCGCTGTTGGCTATTCCCGTATCGATCATCGGTGCCTTTGCGGTGATGAGTTGGCTGAACTTCACCCTCAACGTTTTGACCCTGCTTGCCTTGGTTTTGGCGGTGGGCCTGGTGGTCGATGATGCCATCGTGATGTTGGAGAATATCTATCGGCGGATTGAGGAAGGGGAGTCGCCGATCCATGCCGCGGTGCACGGGGCCCGGCAGGTGGCCTTTGCAGTGATCGCGACGACTTTGACGCTGGCGGCCGTTTTTGTTCCCGTCGCGTTTCAATCCGGCCAGACGGGGAGATTGTTTTATGAGTTTGGATTTACGCTAGCGATAGCTGTTCTCGTTTCCGCATTCGTGGCGTTGACCCTCACGCCGATGCTGTGCTCGCGGATGCTCAAAACCAAGCGAGCTGCTGATGGGTCCGTGGACCACGGTTGGGTTTATCGAAAGACGGAACCGTTCTTCGTTTGGATGAACAACGTCTACACCTCGATGCTCCGTGCTTCGCTCCGCGCGAAGACGATCGTGTTGCTCGCAGCCTTGATCTTCTCCTGTATCGGCCCCTGGCTTTACACCCAACTCCAGCGTGAACTCATCCCCGTTGAAGATCGCGGGATTTTCGCGGCGCAGTTTATCCCGCCCGTGGGATCTACGCCGACGTATGCCCAGGTCTACTCTCGAGAGATGGAGCAGATCATTTTGAATATTCCGGAAGTGGATCGCACGTTTCACCGTTCTGGTACAGACCGCGCTTTTGTTTTCGCGACGCTAAAACCTTGGGAGGAGCGTAACCGGAAAACGCAAGATATCATCGCTCAACTGCGTCGTGAGTTCGCGACGAAGATCACGGGCGGACTGGCCTTTCCCAATCCCGTTCGTCCGATCGGAAGCCGGAGAGATGCAGCGGGACTTCAAATGGTACTACAGGGAGCTGACTTTCGGACTCTGCAAGTAGCGGGCGCCCAGTTTTTGGATGAAATGCGCAAAAGCGGAATTTTTCTCCAGCCGCGCTTGGATCCCCAGCCCACGAAGCCGCAGTTGGCGGTGCGCATTGATCGGGCAAAAGCGGCTGATTTGAAGGTACCCATCAGCGATATTGCGGGAACGCTGGAATCGCTTCTCGGTGGAAAACGGGTGACTCAATTCCAACGCGGAAATCAACAGTACGACGTGGTCGTCCGAGTAGAGGACGAAAAGCGAGTCACGCCGTCAGACCTCGGGAAATTGTATGTACGTTCTCGCGACGGACAACTGATCCAACTCGCAAATCTCGTTAGCTACACGGAAGATGTCGTGCCTGAAAGCTATCCCCATCTCAACCGGCTCCGGTCGGTGACTGTTTCCGGTCAGCTGGCAACCGGGAAGGCAATGAGTGACGGCCTCGCTTTCATGGAAGCCAAAGCGAGGACGATTTTACCGGCCGGCTATCGTTACACATGGGATGGGGAGACGCGTGACTTCCTAGATAGTGCGAGCGACACCTATGTGTTGTTTGGATTGGCGCTCACCTTTACCTTTCTCATCCTGGCGGCCCAATTTGAGTCGTGGATCCATCCCATCACGATTTTCACCGCCATCATCCTAGCGATTTCCGGTGGTCTGATCGTGCTTTACTGTACCCGATATTGGGGGCCTCCCATGACGGATAACCTATTTGCCCGCTTCGGTTTGATCATGCTGATCGGATTGGTGGCAAAGAATGGGATCCTCATCGTGGAGTTTGCGAATGAGCTCCAGCTTCAGGGGAAAAATGCGTTCGACGCCGCCTACGAGGCAGCTGCCTTGCGTTTTCGCCCCATCCTTATGACCTCCATTGCTACGGTACTCGGCGCGGTGCCCATCGCATTTGCTACAGGTGCCGGAGCGGAAACCCGGAATCCTATGGGGATTGTCATCGTTGGAGGGCTAACCTTAGCAACCTTCATATCGCTCTTCGTCGTCCCCATCGCTTACATCATCATTGATCGCTTAGTGGTGAAAATCACCGGGCACGGCAGCGCGCACGGACTGAAAAAAGCACAGGAAATCGAGCGCGAAACTGACGCATCGCGGACACACGAGCCGGTTCTCGCTAAGTAAACGTTTCGTTACAACGGGGCTTGAAAGATTACGCTTGCTGGCTGTAATCTGCCCGTAGGCAAGGGAGTGTACCGACCGTGGTCCACTCCCCCCGGCCAGCCCACATGAACGAGACTCCAAGCTCCCGTGTTCGCCTCCGCGTTTTGACGCCTGACGACATCCCGTTTGCTGCTGCCTTAAACGCGCAGATCGGGTGGAATCAGACGCAGAAAGACTGGCGCGGTTATCTGGAGTTTGCTCCCGGCGGTTGTTTTTTGGCCGAGGTTGAAGGAGTTCCTGTAGGCACTGCGACTACGTTGTCCTACGAGGGGTCGGTAGGGTGGATTGGAATGGTTTTGGTGGACGGCAATCACCGCCGCTTGGGGATTGGTACTACGCTCTTGCAACATTGTATTCGGTACCTGACTCAGCAGGGGATCAGCAGTATCAAGCTCGATGCTACTCCCATGGGCAGGAAGGTGTACCTTCCGCTCGGATTCCGGGACGAGTATGACGTCTCTCGCTACGAGGGTTTGGCTCCCGCTGTGTCGCCAGTAGACGTCGCTGTTGAGCCGCTTACTCACGATCTTTTGTCGGCGGTCGCGGCGTTCGACCGGTCTGCGTTTGGCTCCAAGCGTGTAGATGTGCTTCGTTCGCTTTCGGTTCGAGATCAGGGGTATTCACTCGTTGTGAAGGAGGGGGGACAGATTTTTGGATACTTGATTGCGCGCGAAGGCAGGGAAGCGGTGCAGGTAGGGCCCTGTGTGGCAAAAGATGCGGTCACGGCACGCGCTCTGCTTTGGACGCTGCTCTCCAAGGTGGTGGGCAGGCGTGTCTTTCTGGATGTTCCTGCTCCTAACGGCGCGGCGGTAGAAGCAGTGACGCAGCTCGGTTTCAAGGTGCAGCGCGGCTTTTCCCGCATGTACCTAGGTAATAACCCTCGGCCCGGGCAACCCGAGATGATCTTCGCCACCAGTGGAGCTGAAAAAGGCTAGTTCCCTCCTCTCAAATGACTTCTCTCAATTCCTCTTTCCTCTACCAACCCAAGAACCCCTAAACCCGAAACCAACCGCTCCAGGCAACTTATGAAAGGCAATCCTCTCCACTCCCCAGCACTTTGCTGGCTTCGACGCTTCGGCGTCTTTCTGATGATGGCGTTTGCGACGACCGTGCACGCGCAGTCGACGGGAACCCTGGTCGGCGTTGTTACAGATACTGCCACAGGCGGTTATCTTGTGGGCGCTGAAGTCTCCGTTGTTGGCACTCCTCTACGCACCGCCACGGAGCGTGATGGAAGTTTCCATCTCGCCGGCGTACCTGCAGGCGCCCAGACGATCGAAGTCAGTTATGTCGGCCGAAAGAACGTGCTGGTTCCAGTGACCATCAGTGCGGGTGGCGTCGTTCGCACGACTGCCGCATTGGGTGCGGATGATGTCATCGCGATGGAAGCAGTCTCAGTTGAGTCGGTGCGCGAAGGGCAATCTCGTGCTATCAATCAACAGCGCACAAGCAACACGGTGATGAATGTCATCTCTGCGGATACCGTGGGCAATCTGCCTGACAATACGGTGGGTGATGCCCTCGCTCGCCTGGCAGGTGTGAGCGTGGTCACCGAAGGCCGTTCGGCCTTTGCCTCAATTCGTGGCGCGGAAGCCAAGCTGAACTCGGTGACCTTGGACGGCGCTCACATCAGCTCTCCAGCAAATGATGGCATCTTCACCACAGGAGGTCAGGAAACCCGCGCGGTCGATCTGAGCTCGATACCGTCGGACATGGTGAGCAGCATCGAAGTCATCAAGGCGATTCCCGCTGATCGCGATGCCGATTCTTTCGGTGGTTTGATCAATTTGGTGACCCGCAGTGCCTTTGATCTGCCTGGTCGGACAATCAATGGGAAAGTCGAGTATCGCTACAACAGCCTCCGTGAAGACGATGGCTACGGATTCAGCTTCAACTACAGCGATGTCGTTAACGCAGCGCGTACCTTGGGGATCACCGCCACGCTCTCTAATTCCAAAGAGAAGTATGGTCAGAACGACTACGAAATCGCTTACTACGACAAGTCGATCCCGCCCGTCGACACGATTCCTGGCATCACCAATGCAGCGATTTCTGAATACGATCAACGCACACGTATCTACGCGAAGGACTCGCTAGGGGCGAATCTCAACTTCGACTATCGCCCTGGTCATACTTCGCAGTTTTACCTCAAGCTCTTCCACAATGGAAGTGAAACGGACATGACCCGCTGGCGGCTTCGGCAGCGTGGTATGGTTGCCATCGCGGCAACCTCCACTGATGCTCTGGCGACGGGAACCGAAGCCCGTATCACTCGTCGNNTCGGCAGGATCGCATTTTCACCGAGCGGACCAATGAACGTGTCGCTTTGGGTGGTGTCACTGAACTTCCTCAAGGAAAGCTTAGCTACGAGTTGAACATGGGCTGGGCTGAGATGGATGCCAATGCCCGTCGTTACCAGTTCGAAACCGCCACGTCTGCGCTTCGCCGCAATATCAACTGGACGGTGGATCGCGCAGATCCGATGTATCCAAAAGTTACCTTTACCGATCGCTTGACGGGTGAGAACAGCTTGTATCGCAACCAAGATCTCGCTTTGAACCAGTTGCGCTATCACAACTTGAACGGCACGGACGAGGATCTCGTTGGCAAGCTCGACTATNNTACCCGTTCAGTGGAAGGTCGGCGCCAAGTTCCGTAATAAGGAGCGCAAGCTAGATGGTTCCTTGGACGACTATGTTGCCGTCGGTACGGCTCCTCGCCAGAGCGATTTCGCCACTAAGTACGAACCTCGCAACGTATTTGAAGGCAAGATCCCGACACTCGGTTTCTTCCCCTCGATTGATGATGTCTTCGCGCCGATTACTGCGAACCCAGGCTCCTATGTTCTTTCCCCGAACGATGAGAGCACGGTTGTTTCGATCTCGCGTTACAGTGCGACCGAAGACATCTCCGCGCTCTACGGCATGGGCACCGCTCAATTCGGAAAGCTGCAGACAGTGGCCGGTATTCGCTATGAGAAGACCAAAGTGGATTACACCTACCGTCCATCCGGCGTTTCGACGGCCAACGGTGGTTCTTCGTACGACAACCTCTTCCCGTCGGTACTGCTCAATTACCGTTTCAACAAGAACCTGGTTCTCCGCGCAGCCTTTACCAACACGCTTTCTCGTCCTGACTATGGGGACATGATTCCTTACGAATCGTCGTTGGATCCGGAAGCGGTGACCAACCTCGACAGTGGCGCGCTGACCCGCGTTTTCCGCGGAAATCCCAACTTGAAGGCGCAGAAGTCTGCCAACTATGACCTCTCTCTCGAGTGGTATTTCCAGCCCACAGGCATGTTGTCCGTGGCGGTGTTCCAGAAAGATATCAAGGACTTCATCTACAAGGGTGTGATGACCGAGAGTCGTCCTCCGATCCTCGTCGCGGTTTATCAGAACCTCAACGGTGGCCAGCAGGACATCAAGGGCACGGAGCTCACCTGGATGCAATCGCTCTCCAAGCTGCCTGCTCCTTTTGACGGATTTGGATTCAGCCTGAATGCTACCTTCATCGAAGGTGAGTCCGAGTTCCCGACTCTGAATGTCACCACCGGTGTTCGCGGCACTCGCACGGAAAACTTCGTTCCTTCCCAGCCCAAGCGCGTTTACAATGCGCAGGTCTATTGGGAAAAGTATGGGTTTACTGCTCGCGTAGCGATGAACTATATCGACGAGTTCGTACGTGAAGTGGGTGGCCTAGCGGGTCAGGTCACGAACAATGATGCAACGCGTTGGGATGCTCAGCTTTCCTACCAAATTAATCGCAACCTGACGGTCTTCATTGAAGGGAAGAACCTCTCCGAAGAACTGAAGCGTTGGTACAACAACACGCCCAACCGTCCTGAAGAGCTGGAATCCTCCGGCTGGAATGGCGCGGGCGGCATCCGTTATCGCTTCTGAAGACGCAGGGACACACTGCGCAGGGGATTTTTTTTCCCTGTCTCAGGAATCCGTATACGACATGCGGTGTGCGTACGCCGCATGTCTTTTTTTTAGCGAGAAGGCCCACGTCGATGCATCGACGTGTCATTAGCTTCTCCCTTGTAATATGGCTTTTAGGTACGCTGCTAGGTTTCTCTGTTGAGGATCCGATCGCCAAACGTCTTAAGGCTGCGGGAAATGCGAGCGACGAACTCGTTCGACTTCACCACCTGCGTGCCTTGGCCGCCGAGCCTGGGTTGGATTCTCAACTGAAAACCGACCTGGGTCATTTANNTGCCCGTGGTCGAGGCTTGGGCAGACGGGCGGGCTCAGGCGATGGTCGATCTGAAAAAGGGAACCCACGAAACCCATCGCTACCTGCACCGGTTCTTTGAGGAGCCCACCAAGCCGTTTACTCCTGCGTTTCCCACGCCACCGGCAGAAAGCTCACCGCTTTTCCCGCTTTGGGCATTTTACCGTGCGCGATTCCTCACCTGGTTTATGATTGAGGACTCGGGTGTTTCCCGCGTGCCCGAACGTCGAAAAAATTTCCTAGGTCAGTCGGAAGCCTATTTTGATTTGGCGCGACGCGAATACCCGGAAAATCCGATTCTCAGGATCTACGGTGGCGAAAATCTTCCGGCACCTGGGCTGTCTGCCTGGGACGAGCGGGCACCGGCTTGGGCAAATCACAAGCGTCGGGCCTTGGAGCAACTTCACCGGATCATTCTCTGGTGGATCGATGAGCGTCAGCTTCCCAATGGCGAGTTTGGCGGAAAGTGGGGCGACGACATCGAGATGTGGCGTTGGTGGTCGTCGATTCTTCTTGGTTTTGATGATCCCAAGGTACACGCCGGCCAGGAATTGCTGGCGCGCGGTAACCTGAATCGTCCCGGGATGGCACAAGGCTACACCAGCCACCTGACCGACGTGGAGCACACCGCCGAGGAGACAGCGGACACCCTCACACCGCTGATGCACCTGGAGCCTGATGAGCCGGAATGGCGGACGCGTGTGCTCAAGCTTTTGTCACTGGCTGATTCGGTGTGGTGGGGAGAGAACGCGCGCGGGCAGCTCCAATTCAAACACATCGATTTCAACGCGTCGAAACTCGGTAGTGATCCCGGTCGTACTTACGATACCGGCTACCACGTGCGTGTGATGCAGCCGGTTCTGCTTCTCTGGCAGCGAACGAATGAGCCCGCACTTGGCGCACAGCTTACCCGTTGGTTGAAGACGTGGGCAGAGGCGTCGGCGGGAACCGAAAATGGGAAACCCGCGGGAGTCGTTCCGCCGGCCTTACAATGGCCTTCGGGAATACCGGGAAGTGTAGAACGTCGATGGGTCGCTCCGCATCTGGAGGGTGACCCGATGGTAAATCTGTATTCATGGCCCGCTTACTCGGTAGCCGCGATGACGCTTTCTCTCTTGCAGGCCCATGTGCAGACAGGTGACCCCCAATTTCTTGAGCCTTTGGTGAAGATGGCTGCGCTGAGGAGGACGGCCTCGCCGGAAAGCGATCGTGAAGACGTCATCGGAAGTTCCGACTGGGCAGCGCATCGCGTTCCCCTCGTCCTCAACGATGCGTTGGCCAAGTGGCGACAGCTTTCGGGGGATCGTCAATTCGATGATCTGCTTCGCGCTGATGCCACGGGCTACAAGCGCTACATGCTCGATCAGGACAAAGGCCAATTGACGGAAGATCTCGGAGAGATGGCACGCTCACTGAGCTTTAACTGGCCAATGTTCACGGATGAAGTCCGCTACACCGACCGCGTTCTATCCTTCCCTCACGCCTGGCCCCGCACGGTCGCGACGGGTCTTCGGCGTATCGATGCCAATCTGCTCTACTCGACGGTCACGGGCGATCCTGGAAGCGTGCTGCATTATCCGATCAACGGTGCGCGCTGGCATACCTTGCCAACTGAAATCGCTGTCCTCGTTGCTCGCAACGAACGCGATGAATTTGCTGCGGAGCTTTTCCATTTTGGCAGCGAGAAGCGACAGCTAGCGGTGAGTTTCTTGGTGCTGGAACCGGGCGTCTATCGCTGGAGGCTGGTGACTTCTGCGGGCGAACGGTTGTCGCATGGTGACGTGACGCTCTCACCCGCCCATCGCCGCCTTGACCTCACACTGCCTTCCCGGGTGCTCGCGCGTCTTGAACTTGAGCGTAAACCCTAGCCCTTTGGAACAGCACGTGCGGGGTTCCGACGGTTCTCGATCCTTTTTTCCCATGTCTCACTACGATGTTGTTTTCCTTGGAGCAGGGCACAATGCCTTGGTCGCTCAAGCTTACCTGGCACAGGCTGGGTTACGCACGCTAGCGTTAGACCGAGCGCTTGAGCCAGGAGGTGGATTGCGCACGTTACAGAACCCGCGACTACCGGGTTTCACGCATCATCCGCACTCATTTTTCCACCGCGCGATCACGCACATGCCCTGGTACCGCGACCTGGAACTGGAGCGTCATGGCGTGCGCTACCTTCAGCCTGAACTGAATGTGGGGATGCACCTCAAAGGCGGGCGGGCCTTGGAATGGTGGACGGATCTCGACCGCACGGTGGCGTCCTTTGCTGAGTTGTCCCAAAAAGATGCGGCGTCGCTTCGACGTTGGGCGGAAGAATTCGCGCCGATCGTCGAGAAGATCATCGTACCGGAATCACAATCTGTCCCCTTGGAACCAGGTCTACGTCGTCAACTCCTCTCCAAAAGTGCGCTTGGACGGCGCCTGCTGGAGGTATCGGCGCTTTCACCCCTTGAGTTTGTCACACGCGAGTTTGAGCACGAGGCCATCCGTGCAGGACTGCTCTTCTTCAATGGTCTGCGTGAGGTGGACCTTCGCTTGCCGGGATTCGGTCACGCGATTCCTGCGTTATTGGCGTCAAAACTCAAAGCGCAGATGTGTGTCGGTGGTTCTGGCAATCTGGCGAAAGGACTGGTCGCTGCCGTGAAAGAAAAGGGTGGAGAGATTCGCTGCGGAGTGACCCTTCGTCAGATCGTGATGAAACAGGGAAGAGCGGCAGGGGTGGAATTGGACCATGGCGAACAGATTTCCGCGGGAGTGATTGTTTCAGGGCTGAATCCGCAACAAACGTTTCTCGATTTGCTTCCCGGCAGTGCGGTCGCGGAAGAAATTCGCGCCAAAGCCAAAAAATTTGAATACAACCTGATCGCTCCGCTCTTTGGCTTGAACGTGGCCCTAACAGAACCTCCGCAGTGGGCGGCTGCAGCCAAACGGCCCGAGTTGAGCGGAGCGCTCATGCACATCATCGGTCTCGAGCGCTTCGGGCAGTTCCCNNGTATCGTCGACGCTCATGTGCGAGGCGAAATTCCCGAGACGGTGGCCTGGGGTGCGTGCCCTTCCGTCTTTGATCCAACGCAAGCTCCGGCCGGCCAACACACCGCATTCATGTGGGAAAAGCTGCCTTATGCACTTCGTGGGGATGCCAAAAACTGGGATGCCGAGAAGGACGCGCATGGGCGACGCATCCTCAAAGTCTGGGAGCAAGCAGCGCCCAATATGAAGGGCGCTACGNNGCTACGATCTTGGATTCGTTCACGCGCTCGGCGTTGGATACGGAGCGGGAGCTCCCTAACATGCAGGGAGGCGATTTGTTGGTTGGTTCGTTCAGCAATGGACAAATTGGCTACAATCGTCCCTTCGCCGGTGCCGGCAACTATCGGACGCCAGTCCCTGGCCTCTACCTTTGCGGCGGATCGACTCACCCTGGCGGGAACGTTACCGGCTTGTGTGGATACAACGCAGCTCGGGTGATCGCGACCGATGCCGGCAAGTCCGTGTGGTGGAGTCCCCCGGACATCGAGAGCCGATTGGCCGCTCTTTGACGAAGTCCGTTCAGCAAAAAACGAAAAGACCCTGGAGAAAAATCTCCAGGGTCTTTTGGCGTCTGACGCGTTTACGTCGGGTTTAGATCTTGCCGGAGCGTTCGTACTTGCGACGTTCCGTGGCGCTGAGGATGCGCTTGCGCAAGCGAAGGTTCTTTGGCGTCACTTCGACAAACTCGTCGGCGGCGATGTATTCGATCGCGCGTTCGAGGGAGAGTTTGGTGGGTGGGGTCAAGCCAGCCGCCACACCTTCGCCCTGCGAGCGGAAGTTGGTCAGCTTCTTTTCACGGACGGCGTTGATGGAGATGTCTTCGTTACGAGGGTTTTCACCCACGATCATGCCTTCATAAACCTGTTCGCCAGGACCCACGAAAAGCTTCCCGCGCTCTTGGCACATGACCAACGCGTAGGAAGTCGTTTCCCCGGCTTCAGTCGCAATCAGGGTGCCTGTCATGCGTGTGAGCACTTCACCGGCATAAGGACCGTATTCTTTGAACAAGTGGCTCGTAATGCCGCGTCCGCTCGTAGCGTTGATCACGTCGATTTCCAAGCCGATCAATCCACGCGTGGTGATGCTCGCCTCGATCATCGTCGAGTGGGGCAGCTTTTCCATGTTGGTCAGCAGGCCCTTGCGGTTGGCCAGATTCTGCATGATTGAGCCGACGCACTCGTCCGGCACTTCGATCCACACCGTCTCGTAGGGTTCGAGGCGCTGACCATTCTCATGCTTTTCGATCACGGTCGGACGCGAGACCAGAAGCTCGAAGCCTTCACGGCGCATCGTCTCCACAAGGACCGCGATTTGCATGGCGCCACGGGCCTTCACATTGAACACGCCGGCTTTGTCGCTATCGTCCACGTGAATGGAGACGTTGGTCTTCAATTCGCGGAAGAGACGGTCGCGCAGTTGGCGTGAGGTGACCAACTTACCTTCGGTTCCCACCAAGGGGCCATCGTTCACGCAGAACTGCATTTCCAGCGTCGGAGGATCGATCTGGGTGAAGGGAAGGGCGTGACCCGCCTCGTCTGCGGTCAGCGTATCTCCGATGTCGATATCTTCGAAGCCAGAGAGGCCGACGATGTTACCGGCCACAGCGCTGCCGGTTTCACGGGTACCGAGTCCGGTAAATTCAAACACCTTGGTGATCTTACCGCGGACGCGCTTGCCGTCGGCGTGGCGCACGACGAAGACGGAGTCGCCCACATTGACCGTGCCACCCAAAATTTTGCCCACCGCGATACGGCCGACGTAATCGCTCCAATCGAGATTGGATACCAACATATGGAAGGGCTCGCTCGGTTTCGCGAAGGGAGGTGGAACGTGATCGAGAATCGTCTGGAAGAGAGGAGTCATGTCCTTTTTCTCTTCGCCGAGGTGGTACATCATGTAGCCATCACGTCCTGATCCGTAAACGACCGGGGCGTCAAACTGCTCCTCGGTGGC
>DKKJ01000082.1:0-215 GCA_002455175.1 Opitutaceae bacterium UBA6669 | reverse complement strand
AAGTCGGCGTGGCCGGGAGTGTCTACGATATTGACGGTCTTGTCCTTCCAGTGAACTGATGTGTTCTTGGCCTTGATCGTGATCCCCTTTTCCTTTTCGAGATCCATCGAGTCCATCGCACGTTCTTCGACTTGCTGATTAGCTCGGTAGACGCCGCCTTCCTTGAGAAGTTTGTCAACCAGGGTGGTCTTCCCGTGGTCAACGTGTGCGATGAT
>DKKJ01000103.1 GCA_002455175.1 Opitutaceae bacterium UBA6669 | reverse complement strand
GGATCCGCCACCTATGTCAGCAAACAGGTTGGGCTCGTCCTGGGCTCAGCAGGTTTTGGGGGCAGGGGAGGGGATCGCTCTTCCAAGAGGACCGTGCGCTTTTTCGAATCCGGAGGTCGGCGGTGCGGCTAGAGTTGGGCGCCTACGGCTTTGACGCAGAATTCGCGGTTTGGGCATGGTCGATTCTGTGGAAAAGTTTTTTTAGGTTTCGCGGCGCTAAATAGCGCTCGCCATCGAATTTTTCGATGCCAAGTTTTTACCATCCGGAAATCCCCGATCCGTATTTGTATTACCCATGTCGTTCGCCGAGCAAACTCGCTGGTTTTCTGAGCATGTGCATCCGCACGAGCCGGCGTTACGCGCTTATCTTTCCAAGCGGTTTCCCTCGCTGCCGGACCATGACGATCTCGTTCAGGAAACGTACGCGCGGATCCTGCGGGTCGGAGATCCCGGCCGACTCGTGCATCCCAAAGCGTTTTTGTTCACGACGGCCCGAAATGCCGCGATCGATCTGTTTCGTCGTAATCACGCGCATCCACAGACGTGCGATGCCGAGACCGACGGCGAGGAGGAAATCCCGCTGCTCGACGCACCACCCACGNNCCACGCCGGCCGAGACGATGGAGCGCCGCCAGCGACGGGAGAATCTCACTGAGGCCTTGCGCGCGCTGCCGGAGCGCTGCCGGGAAGTAATGCTGCTCCGGTATCTCGACGGCTGTTCCGGCAAGGAGATCGCCGCCCGCCTCGGCATTTCTGTCGGCACGGTAAAAGGGCATCTTCTGAAGGGTGTGCGCGACTGCGCGCGTTACTTCGAGGCGCGCGGCCTGATCGAGGCGGCGAGGGACGAAGACCGGGAGGCATCTTGAATTCGTGCAACGAAACGATTGAGAATGCCGCCATCGCCTGGCTCACGGAGCGCGAGGACGGATTTACGCCTGCACGGGAGCGCGAGTTTTCCCAATGGCTCCGGGTCGATCCGCGACATGCCGCTGCGGTGGTGCGCTTGGAGCNNTGGGCTCCTGAATGAAATGCCAGAGTTTCGCGCTGAACTGGACACCGCTTTCGATCGCGCCGCTCCGGTCGTGCCATTCGCGTCCGTGTCGGAGTATGAACCCGGGAAGGAGTTTCGCCGCCGTTCACGTGTGTTCGCATGGGGGGTTCTCGCTGCGGCGATTTCGATCGTAGGTGTGGCGGCGTGGCTCGCGATCCCGCATCGTGCCGTGGAGTACTACGCCACCGCCGTCGACGGATATCAGCGCGCACGGTTGACGGACGGTTCCTCCGTCGAGCTCAACGCCGCCAGCGCCCTGCGCGTGCAATTCACTGGGGCGGAACGCCACATCGATCTCGAGGCTGGCGAGGCTCATTTCGATGTCGCCCATGACACGGCACGTCCCTTCGTCGTACGCGCGGGCGACATTTTTGTGCGCGCGGTCGGCACGTCCTTCAACATTCGCATCGGCGCCGACGGCGCCGTTGAGGTGATCGTTTCCGAGGGCAAAGTGCGCGTGGCACACGGCAAGCCCAATCCGGACACGGTGGACAGCGAGCCATTGGTGAGCGCCGGTGAACGGCTCGTGTTGCCGAAGCAGATCCCTATTCCGCAAGTCGAGAAAGTCACACCCGACGCGATGCGCACCGCTTTCGCCTGGCGGAGCCGGCTGGAGAAATTTGACGACGCGCCGCTTGCCGATGTAATCGCACGCTTCAACGCGCGCAGCCGTGTCCAACTGATTGTTACCGATCCCGAACTGGCTCGCCATTCGATCGGCGGCACGTTTGCCCTCGACGAGTCCGAAGCTTTCGTCCGGCTGCTCGAAGCTGACGGCACGATCGCTGGCGAGCGGTTGGGAGAAAACAAAATTTTACTGCGGCGTGCGCGGTAAACTGATGAGCCCCGGCCGGCTCAGAAAAAACTTTCAGGTCAGGCCAGGTCTTTTCGTCCGACGTTGCGTTACTGGAGTAGCCCTGCTTCTCCGTATGTTGTCGCCCCACGTCCCGGTCACTCCCGTTCTTGTCNNCGGGTGTCCCGGCTGCTGGGGCGGCGGAGACGGCGAAGCGGGTGTTCGATCTCCCGCGCGGCGACGCCGCCCGCACGTTGAAAAACTTCGCTGCTGCCGGCGTTCCGATCGTCTATCTCGTCGATCAGGTGCGCGGCACCACCACCAATGCGGTGCGCGGCGAGTTCACGCCCCACGAAGCGCTTAAGCGGATGCTAGCTGGCTCGGGTCTCGAGGCCACGCAAGACGCCGCGACGGGTGCCTTCGTCGTCAGCCGTCAGCGTCGAGCCGAGCCCTCGGGGAGGGAGGTCGGGAGTCATTCCGAACCACAACCCAAACCCAAAAGCAAAGTAATGAAAACACCACGCCCCCTGCTAGCCGCCGCCCTGGGCTGGCTCGCCGCGACGAGTCCAATCGACGCTCAAACTACCACCAGGGACAAGCCCGACGTCGATCCGACTGTGGCCCTGTCGCCGTTCGAAGTGACGGCCGAAAACGATAACGGCTACGTCGCCGGCAACACCCTCGGTGCCACCCGAGTCAATACCCTCATCCGTGACTTGCCGTTGCAGATCAACGTGGTCACGGAAGACATGATCCCNNTTTGGCGCTTATGATCTCGATCAGGTGATCGATCATCTGCCAGGCGTGAATCGCGAATTCAATGAATTCACCCCGACTTACAGCATCCGTGGCTACAGCAGTGCCGCCGCGATGCGCAACGGCGTGCGCTCCCTTGTCGCACCCGACACCACCTCCATCCAGCGTGTTGAAGTGATCAAGGGGCCAGCCGCTCTGCTCTACGGCACATCGGGTCCCGGTGGTGTTATCAATTACATCACGCGCCAACCCAGCTCCCGGACCAAAGCGGAGGTTTCGGCGGGGTTCGGCAACCATGGCTATCGCCGCTACAGTCTTTCGTTTGGCGGGCCGCTGCCCATAGCCGACGGCAAGAAGCTCTCGTATCTGGTCGACACAACTTGGTTTGAACATGAGCATGGCGNNAAGTTTGGCCCCCGTCCTGCGGTGGACTCCATTTTCCGGCACCAGCATTACCTTGCGTGCTGCGCGTCAGAAGGACGATTTCGTGTCCAGCGGTGGCCTGATCCTCCTCCCGCCGAACTCCCCCATCCGAGCCTCGACGAGCACGCCCCGGATCCCGCACTGGGCGGTTGAACTCGGCCGGGACTACAATATCCATTCTCCCGCTTCCTGGGTGGACGTCGCTTCAAGCGTGGTCGAACTAGAGATCAAGCAGCGGCTCAACCGTGCCATCGATCTCCGAGCTAACTTTGCTGACCACTATCGGCCCCGTTCCAGCTTTCGCGAAGGAGGATCCAATTTTCTCAATGCCGGCGCCAATGTCGGTCTGCCCGCAGTGCCCGACAATCTCGCTCCGGGCAGCCCCGTTTCCCTTTCCGGTATCGCCCCCGCTTACGATCCGGTCGCCCGCACGGGATGGCGCACAGTCTTGCCCAGCCTCGACGATCGCATCGAGCGCCGCAGCAGTGTCCAACTCGATTTGGTCGGAAAACTGGCGACCGGCCCACTCGATCACACGCTCCTGTTTNNAGCCGCTCCTGGTTTAAATTCAACTCCGCCGGTGAACGCCTTAGCTTGGGATACTTTACCTACGCCCCCTTCGATCCCGAGTCCACGGCGGCGAAGGATCGCTGGATGGAGCTCAACCAACCCGCGTTGGATACCTTGCCGATCTCCGCTTTTGGCCGCAACTATACGAACAACAGCTCGTTTTACTCCAGCCTGACCACCACGTTTCTCCAGAAGCGAGGCCTCGTACTCGTCGGCGGCCGCTACGACGACGTCAAGGGGGGCGTGTTTTCCCTGCCGCGAGATCTTACCACAGGCGNNCTCACGGGCTACGTCATGGTTAGCCAATCGGTCAACCCGCGCATCACCTTCCAACCGCTACGGACCTCCGCTGCCGAGCAGAGAATCATGGAGACGTATGCGGTCGCCGGCGAGGCGGCTCCCAACTTAAATACGCTTCCTTGGGGCCAGCTCCTCGATCCGGAATTTGGCAAGAGCCTCGAATATGGGTTTAAGTGGGAGCTGCTCGAACGCAAGTTGCAGGGCACGGTGGCCGTCTTCAACATCGAGCGGCGTAATGTCACGACCACGACCGACGGAACCCTTGGGACCACCGGTCTCGGATTTCAGGATCTGGCAGGNNACCGGGATTCCAAATTGTCGGCGGCATGCTTTTCAACGAAACGAGAGTCATCGCCGACAGCAAAGGCAGTAGCGAAATCGGCAAGCGGATGAGAAACGCCCCAAAATGGAGTGGCAATCTCACGGGCCGTTATGCCTTCTCGAAGGGCGCGTTGAAAGGTGCAGCTGTCGGCGCGAGTTGGAACTACATGGGGCCGCGTCGCGAGAACGATGTGCTCCGGTGGTCCGAGGAATGGGAGCGCTACGACATCTTCGCCTCTTACGGTCGNNTTGGCCAGTATCCGGTGTCGATTGCTTTTAACGTGAAGAATCTTTTGGACAGCACATTCCGCGTGGATCGCGACACATTTGCCGCCGGGCGCGAATACCGGATTACGGTCACAGTGAAACTGAAGTAACACCAACATTGCCCAACCGGCTAGGTGTTTCTTTTTCCGACATACGGACACAGCCCCTTTGGGGGGGTGTCCGGTTTTGTCTCATTTCCGCAAACCCCACTGTGCACTTTACGCCACACCTACCGTCTCCAATCGGGCTCAGCCTGGAAAATTATAGCCGAGGAAAACGGGTCAGGTAAGCCTATACTTATTCACCGAGTTGGAGTTACCACTTGAGCATGAGTCTGCTAAGTTGGCGTTTCAGGGCCGAGGAAGACGGAAGAGCCCACCTCCGAGAGTACCCTCGACGCCCTCGAATCCTGGTCTCGCGTCGCCACGCCTCGCACCCTTCGCCGCCTCCTCCCTCAATTGTTACTCCGGATCGCCTCCGATGCCGTTCCCTTTCGTCCTTGTCGCTGCGAACCCAGAGAAAAAAAGCGCCGACCTAAGAACTATCAATTCATGACCCGCCCCCGAAAATCCATGCGCGTCTCCGTTTCCCGCTCCCTCAAGTAATATAATTTCTCCCTCTCCTCGTTGCTTATCTTAGCGCCATTCAGGTCAACCGCGCTTGCCACTTTTTAGAGGTGAACGCGCGTGTGAAGTGTAAACGGTTGCGCCGACCTGCTTACCTGACTGGGCTAATTTTGTTCGTTTCGAACTTAGGCCTCACGTGGTTCTCGCTCGAGAATGAGTGGGAGCTTCTCGGAATCGGGGCTGTGAGGTGAGACGCCCGGTCTGACCCCGCCCGGGCCTGTCCCAGAACCATAGAGAAAACACCACGAGTTTAACGAGTAGGCGGGCTCTCACCCCCGCGTTTTCGCCGTTGGGGGTGGATAGCCGACCAGGGACCCATCCATGGATTGATGCACTTTCAACGACCTCGTGCCGACGTTCAGCCTCTAAGGAGGAGTTCATTTTTGTGCTGGATAAAAAAGGAGTGAGCCTCTGTATAGCTGTCAAAAGTCAAGCTATGACGTGTTAAGATCCTCTGTCTGTTATCGAACGTACGCATCACGCAAAGGCTTGGTAGCGAAGTAAGCGATACACGTCTATTGCAGCGACACACCTGGTGAGCATTGGCTCATGCGCATGGTCACCATGCGTCTCACAGATTGCGGCTTCAATTAGCGCAATTGTGTCCCGGCCGGGCGCCTACGACTCACGAACTTGCTGCACCACTAGACTCGACGAAAGAGCGCGACCACCACCGCCCCTGCAGCGACGGCCCCGACGAAAGCAAGGACGTCCATCGAGGTACCCTCGGACTGACCTGACGATTTTTGAGAGGATGGAAACTCCGATCCAGCCTTGCGCGCTGGTAATGCCTTCGCCAGGGCTGCGTTGGATTTGGGGACATCCTTGTTCTCGTAGTCCAGAATTTGTTCACTTAGTGAACTCTCAGGTTGCGCCGAGGCATTCAGGTCTCTCGACCCAGGGAGTTCGAGCGCAGGATTGTCCACAGGGTCAGTTGAGAGCGCTTCGTCGCGCGTCACCCCTGGCTCAAACTCGAGCACAACAGTGCGAGTTCCTACGGTAGTTGCTTTGGTCTCGTTTGTCGGACTCAACACCGATTTGGCTGATATCGAGAGGGTGGTCGGCGTCGATTCGCCCTGACCGCGCAACGGCGGAGACTTTTCCACCGAAGTCGAGCAGCCAGACCCAAGGAAAAGCAAAGCGCAGAGCAGGACGGCCCGTGCAGTGGCAGCGAGATTCGTCCCGGTCGTCTCGTTCGAATTGATCGAAGCTGGGTCCTTCGATCGTTCCAAGCCTCGCATTGATGCACATTTATAGAACACAGAGGCTAATTTTGATATTGATTGGATGTAGCTGCTTGCTATCTCTGACCAGGCAATTGCGCCATGAATTCCACGGTAGCCAAGCTTCTTCGTCGCCTTGCTTCCATCGCTGCCGTGTCCGGCGGCGCAAGTGCCGCCTCCAGCGATAGCGAAATTGGGGGGTCGGCTGAAGCCAGTGGCTCATCGGAGAAAACGTGGACGACGAACGATGTACCCGCCCGCGGTAAACTTGTTTTCGGCAAAGCTCGGAGGGGACACGAACACCTCATTGCCCACCGATCCCACTCCTCCCACTCCTCTCACCGGTCCCACAGCTCCCATTATTCTTCGCGGTCAAGCGGCGGGAGTGGCTATACGGCGCCCCGGTCGTCCAGCGGTTCCAGTTCAGTTTATGTTGCGCCGGCGACGATTGCGCCGTCCCCCACGCCCAAGCCGACCACGCCGCCGGTGNNTGCTCCTGCCATCAAAATCAACGATGTCCTGAAGAAGCTACCCCGTGTCCGCAGCCACTGGCCAAAGGAGGTGACCCTTAACCGGGTGACCAAGTTCAACATTGTGGAAGGAGGGAAGGTGATTGGTGTCATCGAGCTGCACGCAGGCACAAAGGTCAGGCTGGTTGAGGTGAAACCCGAGCATGCCGTAATAGCACTCGTGACCGGCAATACGCCCCTTCCGGTGGACTATACAACGCTGATCGAGCAGATGGGGGGACCGGAGAAGATTCTGGCGCTTCCTGACGAGGTGCTGGTCGAAGCGGCCAGTCCGACACCTGTCGTAAAGCAATGAGTACGGCGGCGGACCCTGTGGTGGAGGAGGGGAGGGATCGCCTGGCCGTCATCGACCTCGAGGTNNAGGTCTATGGCCTGCCGGGCGTCCTTAAAGCTGCCTACGCCTTGACCGGCAGGTGTTATGTCCACCTTCAGCGGCGCGAGGAAAAGTGGATTGAAATTCGTCTTCGCGGAAAGCGGGCCGGGACCGACCCTGACCAGGAAGTACGGGAGTTTTTCAACCAGCTGCTGGATGAACGACTGCGCGAGATGCTCGCAAAGGAGACCGCGGGAATCAGGGACCAATTGATGGCGCATGCCTTGGGCCGAACATCGCTCGTGCGACCCGAGGGTTCTCGGGCCCAGGGTGAGGAGACCTCCTTAAATGTTGCCGTTCGCTAAAAGTGAAACACTTGTGCTACAGGACGAGTACTACCACGAGACCTCCCTAATCCGACACAAGATTGCGGAACGAGAGCTGCCCATTGCCGCGTTTAGGGACGATGCGATGGCGGAGCGGCTGACGGCCGCGCTTCGCGACACCTTGAGAGGAAGGCTGGAGATATCCGAGTGATGAGCCCACTGGCGCCTCTTTTCCGAACCGCCGACAGCTTTGCGCCCTCGGAGCCGTATCGCCTTCTTCCATTCACATTCGCCCGATTGGATCCGAACCGCCGCATCCTCACCAACGTTGCTGGACAGCATCTTGTTGTATCCGAGGACATCTTCGAGCGCTTCATGGCCAAAGGCCTGAGGCCGGAAGAACGCTGGTACCAGGATCTCGAAGCGGGCCACTTCCTCGCAAATGCGGACGAAGATGCCCACGTGGAACTGCTCGCGGCCCAAGTGCGAACCCGTCAATCGCGACTGCCCGATTTTACGGCGCTCCACATCTTTGTGCTCACGCTACGCTGCGATCACAGCTGCGCGTACTGCCAGGTTTCACGGGTCTCCGAGGATCGCCATTCCTTCGACATGAGCCGCGAGACTGCAGACAAGGCGATCGACCTCATGTTTCAAAGTCCGTCCCCCCAGATCAAAGTTGAGTTTCAGGGTGGGGAATCGCTTCTCAATTTCCCTCTGCTGCAACATGTGGTGGAACGGGTATCAGCAAAGGCACAGAACCGCCATGTTGCGTTTGTCGTGGCGNNAAGGGATTCGTACGAGCGGACGATAGATGGTATAGTGCGTTGCCGAGAGAAACTGGGAACCGCGGCCGTCTCCGCCCTGATGACATGCACGGCGTCGAGTCTGGATCAACCCGAGGCTATCATCGATGAGTACGTGCGGCAGGGCTTTTCCGAGATCTTTCTGCGGCACATCAGCCCGTACGGCTTTGCCGTTCGGTCGGCTTCCCGGATCGGCTACGAAACCGAGAAGTTCCTCGCCTTCTACCGCAGAGGCATCGCACATATTCTCAAACTGAACCAAGGCGGCGTCCAGATTCGCGAGACCTACGCCACGCTCCTTCTGCAGCGGATGCTCACGTCCTATCCCACCGGATATGTGGACCTGCAATCTCCCGCCGGTGCTGCACTCGGAGCGTTAGTCTACAACTACGATGGAGAGGTGTATGCCTCCGACGAAGGTCGCATGCTGGCGGAAATGGGAGATCGGACGTTCTGCCTTGGCAATGTTCATCGCCACTCTTGGGAACAGCTCTTTACGGAAGGGGCGATTCTGGATATCCTTTACCGGTCGATGTCTGAAGGGACGCCGCAGTGCCTCGAATGCGCCTTTCAGCCGTGGTGCGGCAGCGATCCTGTCTTCCATCACGCCACCCAGGGAGATTTTGTTGGGCATAAACCGACTAGTGCCTTCTGCCGGCGTAACATGGAGATATTTCGTCACTTGGTCGCCCTGTTAGAGGACGATCCCCCTGCCGCAAGAGTGCTACGGTCATGGTTGCGATGAAGCTGTCCGGAAAAGCCTTCTATCGCGCGCCCGCCGAACCGTGCCTTGCACGGGTCGAAAGCTTGAAGGACCTGTCCGGACACCTCCGCATCATCGGGAGCGACGATCGAAAATCGCTCAGGGTGGCGCTTCCGGGGAACGAACCTCCCGATGCCGACGTGGTGCTACACTCAGATCAAGCATATGTGGAGCCCGGTGACATCCTTCGTCTCGACGGCCGGAACAGCGAAGTAAGGGTTCTCTACCGCCGACGCTCCTCCCACAACTTCCTCTTCTTCACCGAGCGCTGCAACAGCCGGTGTCTGATGTGCTCGCAGCCGCCCCGCGAAATCGACGACGCCTACCTCGTCGATGATATCCTCAAAATGATCCCGTGGATGGCCGCCGACACCCCGGAATTGGGGATCACAGGGGGCGAGCCCACACTGCTCGGAGAACGCATGCTGCAGGTCATTGCCTCCGTTAGAGACCATCTCCCGCAGACTGCGCTCCACATGCTGTCCAACGGCCGGTTATTCTTCCGCCCTGAATTCGCCCGAGCGGTGGGGAGCATCGGCCATCCCGATTTCATGGTCGGTATCCCCTTATATGCCGACACGGCCGCCCCGCACGATTTCGTTGTGCAGGCGGAGGGTGCCTTTCGCGAAACGATCCTCGGGCTCGTGAACCTCGGCTCCGAGGGAGTTCGTATCGAACTCCGGCTCGTTCTGCATAGCTTCACGGTGAAGCGGCTTCCCCAGTTTGCTCGTTACGTTGTCCGAAACCTCCCCTTCGTCGATCAGATAGCGTTCATGGGACTTGAGCTCATGGGATTCGCGAAATCGAACCTCAACGCGCTCTGGATCGAACCTGCAGATTATATGGAACCCC
>DKKJ01000185.1:5273-5933 GCA_002455175.1 Opitutaceae bacterium UBA6669 | reverse complement strand
ACGGAGCGGGTCCCTCCACCAGGAGGTAAACCAACGCTCTCCCTCGCTGGTGAGGCGGATCTATCGCGGTGGATCTGAGACCGACACGCCTGACCGTATCCATCTCATGCGTTTTCGCTGGGTGGCGACGCTCAGATAGAGACAACCCGCCACCCAAATCAAAAAACCAGAACACGAACCGGAGATCAGAACCGTCCCTTGACCCCCAGGCTGTAGTTCACGCCAAACTCCTCGTGCCGGAAGTTCTGCCCATAAAGAGCAGACGCTGCGCTGTAACGCTGCACGACCTGCTCGCGGTTAAGAATGTTGCGAGCAGCCGCGAAGATGCTGAAGCGCTTGCTCAGTTTGTACTCTGCGCTCAAGTCGATGTTATAGCGGGGCTGGTAGTACTCAAAGAACCCATTGGTCAGCCCATACTGAGCGCCGGTCTGTGCTGCGGGCGCCGTGATCGACGTGCCCTTCTGACGTCCGCGGTAGTTGAAGTTGACGTTAAACACCACCGGACTGCGATTGTAGCTGATGCTGAAGTTTCCAGCTTTCGAGATAAAGCCTCGAAAATCTGGCGTGTTCGCACCGGCAAGATGCATCAAGGTACCGTTGGACTTGATGGTGAAGTGACGTGCAAATCCTGGCAAGAAATTGAGAGGACGGACTAAATTA
>DKKJ01000185.1:0-5268 GCA_002455175.1 Opitutaceae bacterium UBA6669 | reverse complement strand
GCCGTGATCTCAGCATCCCCGCCGTTGGTCAACGTCGTCACTCCCCAGCCAATATAGCGCGGCTCAAGTCCCAGCTGAGCAGCTAGCCCAGCGTCGAGAATCGCACCGTTTCCAGTCGCGGTCCAAAAATCTTTCAGGTTCTTCTGGAATGCTCCGACGGAAAGGACGCCACCTTTTTCGGGATAAAATTCCAGCGAGAGATCCCAGTTATCGGCCGTCCAGGGGCGCAACGCTGTGTTACGAATGTTGATCGTCCCCGGAGCATCAGGATTGGTGTCGTCTTCGTTGATGTCCGTGTTAGGAATAATGTTCGCGTAGTCCGGCCGCCCGATGGTTTTCGCATAGGCAAACCGCACCAAAAATTGGTCGGTGAGGTCATACGTCAGGTGGAGGCTTGGATAGTACCCGTCATAGGTTCGATCCGCCTTGTATGCGCGTTCTCTGCGAGTCAAAGCCAGTTCCTGTAGGGAACCCTCAGCACCCGCATCAGCGCGACGCACACGCTGAATCCCGTCCGTGGCAGGATCTCCATCCACATAGCTTCCATTGGAATTACGCTGCCACACTGCATCTGGATTGGAGAGCACGCCTTCACCCTTGTCCTCGGTTTTTTCGAACCGAACGCCTCCTACGAAGCGGAGTTTACCCTGCATGAGCTTCCCATCGAACTGCACGAAAGCTGCGGTGATTTGCTCGGTAATCTTCTCCGAGTTATTAATCCGATTGGTTTCGTTGGTGACGGCATTCGTCGTGAAGTAATTCGGATTGGAGCGGTAGGTGTCTGAAAGCTTGAACGCATCAATCCATTGGATCGTGGGTGAGCCAAATCCAGGATTCTCACGATAAATGGTGTCGAGATAGGCCCCGGCCGTGTCGTCAGCGGTATTCGCAATACCGTCGGGTCCCACATAGGTGTAGGACTCCGAATAGCGGCGGTTGTCACGGCCTTCTTTGCGCACGTTAACACCGACCTTGACCCCCAACGGAATTACCAAGCCATCGAATTGCCGCTCAAGATCAGCAAACGCACTACTCATCGTCGCCTTTCCATCGAGAGGATCGTTGCTAGCGGTCGTGATGCGGTAGTTGTTCAGATTATACGGATCAAGCGTGGCGCCATTGGCATCCCGTGCCACCCAGCGCAAAGAGGGAAAGTCGATCGCCTCAGCGCGCACGGTCGAAACATTCTGCAACGAGGTTCCTACATTGGCAAAATGACCGCGAGCAAGGGCTCGGTACCAGGTCTTGGAGACGGCCACGTTGGCCCCTGCGTTAAAGTTCCACGGACCATCGTTCCAATTATACTTGGCTAGGGCGGACGACGTATTGCCGAGCTTGTCACGGAAAGAACTGCCCTGGGTAACCGTAGCACGCCCGGAGGCACTTTGCACGAAATCTGGTCCCCACTGGAGCGCCGAATTTCCGGCCGTCGCTACCGGATTCCCCTGCGTGCCCATGTTGAAGTTCAAATTCCGGTTACCAAAAAACGTTTTGTAGTAGTTGTCCTGGACCGCGACCGAGATGGTCTGACGGGGAGTGATCTTCCAATCCGCTTTGATCCCCACCGACGCACGATTGGTGGTTTTGGGACCATCTTGAAGCTGCCACTGTTGCAGGTAAGGATTCGCGGGAGTCGCCGAAGGAAACGCTGTCGTCCCTGCACCGGAGGTACCGCCACCACCCTGCTGATAATTCCACGTGGTCTGCCAGCGATGCTGTTCGACGTGCTGGTTGGAGGACAGCCCAGTGATCACCAACCCAAACGTGTCACTCAGGGGTAGCGTATAATCGAAGTCGAAGTTGGGAAGAATCTTGTAGGTGCGCTCCGTCCCTGGGCCCGGCGATTTCTTCAGCGTCATGTTCTCGCTGTTCATATTGAGGTAAGCGCGGTAATTGAACTGTGCTCCGCGACGTTCGAACGCGTTCTTCGAAATGAAATTGATACTACCACCAAGAGAATCCGCCGGTGTATCGGGCGTCGGCACCTTGATCACTTCGGTACGGGACGTGTTGTTGATCGACACCTGCTCGAATTCGAAGATGCGGTTATTGGAGCCAGACGCAGAACTGGTCATGCGCATGCCGTCCAAAGACACCGTGGTGAAGTTGGAGGGGAAACCACGGACGGAAACCGTGCGGACATCCGCTGCCACATAATCCACCGTGATACCGGGAAGGAACTTTAGGAACTCTCCAGGATTTCCTTCGCTAATGTCACCGAAAGCATCGGCGGCCACGACCACCTTCACATTCGGGGCAAAACGCTGCTCGTTGGTCGCCAAGGCGTTGCCTTCATACTCACGATTACTCTGCACCACAAACTCGTTGAGCGTAACGGTTTTCTCGTCTCCGTAGCGCTCACGGCTGGTCAAATCGAAGTCGCGGAGTAGATTGCCGCCTGCCGGCACCGTGACCGTTGCCACCTCAGAGTCCAGTCCAGTATACGTGGCTCGAATACGCACCTCCCCAGGGGGAACATTGTCGATTCGGTATTCGCCGAATTCGTTGGTAAACGTCTGCCGGTTGGTGCCCTCAATCGTGATGCGCACATTATTGAGGTAGCGATCGTTACCGATGTTGCGCACGCGGCCACTGACGGAGCCGGCTTCACTCTGCGCTTGGGCGGGAGAAACACTCACCAAGCCCAGCCAGCTGAGCGCGAAAATCAATAGGAAGCGAATCGATCGATCCGCCAAGAGGTGGAGATCGCGAGGGGTTTTTTGGATACGGGGACTCGGGTTCATGGTGTGAGGAGGTAAAAGGGTGGACGGGTCATTCGTTCGCACGCGGCAACACCGCCGCTAAGGGGGAAACAAGAAAGGGTCAGCGGAAGATAATCAGCGACGCCAAGGGGTAAGCTCGTTATGGGGTAGGAAGAGCAGAGGGGAAAGAGAGTCTTGCGTAAAGCTAAAGGCCGGCAAAACGCTTCCAAGTCAACTCGATTCGGACGGTCCGATTTTTTCACCCAAAGTTAGCATGCGAAGAAACCTCAAACCGGTGACGCGACGCTAGCGGCACTTCAAAAGCCCTCTGTTAGTGTCTAATTACCAGAGGGATTTCTTCCTCTAAGACACGCGTCGAGAGGCGACAATATGGGTGTAACCGTGACGAGTGCACGTTCACCAAATCCGCAGTCAGCGATCACTGCGCCAGAAGCAGCGCCACTTCCTTCTCCAAGGCCGGCCNNCCCCGCGCCTGGGTCGTCACCACTCTGCCGGACTTGTCGATGAGGAACATGGCCGGAATCGAGGTGATCATGTACGTCGAAGCGATGTCGTTCTTCATCCACTTGCCATCAAAATACTGCGGCCAGGGCAGGCCTTGTTTAGCGACGTAATCCCGTAATGCCTTCCTTGAGGCTTCCAGTTTAGTAGCCACCTGCTCCGGTCCATCGCTGGGAGTGATTTTTGCATTCTCTAGGGAAATGGCGATCACCTCGAAGCCTTGAGCGTGATACTTAGTGTAGACGCTCTTGATATTCGGAAGCTCTACCAAACTTGGCCCGCACCACGTCGCCCAGAANNATGCACGGACCGCACCACGTCGCCCAGAAATCCACGAGCACCACTTTGCCCCGCATCGCGGCAAGATCGACCTGACGGCCATCGAGCGCCGTGAACGCGAGAGCCATCGGTTTTGCCATTCGTGTAAAAGCATCCACGCGCTCCGCCGCTTTTTTTTGCAACGCGGGATGAGTCGCGACCGTTTTCAGATGCGCCCACTCGTCCGCAGCCAATCCAGGTCTGGCCTTCTCTAATCCGCCCAAATAGTCCGCTGCCCGGGTCACCACGACATCGAGGCTCTGGTAACGTCCCAAATAGCCATCGAATCGTTCGCGGAATTGCCGCCAATCGGGCTCCTTACCCGAGGCCAATGCTGCCATAACCTCACGAAAGTCCTCCGAGAAATAGCTCCACTCGACCTGCTCTTTAGCCGCGAGAGGCGCATCCTCGGCCACGAGTAGCGCCTGCTTTAATTCCTCGGCTTTTCGCTCCCACGCTTCCTTGGCCGGCTCATCGACAATCGCTGCCGCCGCTCCCCGAGTGATCACATCCTCTCGAAAGCCCGTAGCAAACATGGGCTTCGCCCCGACCAAGGTAAGCACCGCCTGCCACCGTCGAGGATCCGCAGGATAGGCCTGAATGAAAATCTGTCCCGCCGTATTCACCTTCAGCTGCTGCTGATTGAGCCAATTGAAATAGGCCGCCTTGCCCATATCCTGCGGAGGAGCCGGCGGTTTGGCCTTGGCCATCACTTCAAAAGCCGCGAAATCTCGATCGGCTGCCGTCTCCACCGGACTAAGCGTGTCCGACGAAGCAGCCGACCGGACCGATTGGGCCAAGCAGGTTGTTTCCACAAGAGTGGCGAATCCGACACCGGCGAGAACGAGGGGCAGTTTCACGGTGGGGTAAACGTATCCCCGCCAGCGTAGGGGTCAAAAGATTACCTGCCAGGTGCGTAGTCATGCGGAGATCTCCCGATAGACATTTGCCTTAACCTCCGTCAGTCCGCCTATGAATTCCCCATCCTCACCACATAGATTGCTCCCACCTGATGTCTGTGTCTCAGCTTTCAGCTTTTCAGATTTTCCGCGTTTCCGCTTTTTCTGCCTTCAATTTCAGCTGTCAGCTTTCCGCTTTCCGCTTTTTCCTGGGCCATGCCACGCCCGCTTGATCCCCAAGAAAAAGCCATCGCCCGTCAGTTGATTCGCAACCCGAGAGCTACCGACAAAAGCATCAGCGAAGCCACAGGCGTCCAACTTCGCACGGTCGGGCGGAAGCGTCAGAAACTCGAGAAAGCCGGACTGCTGCGTTATTGGGCCTCCGTCGACCTCTCTGAATCAGGAACTGGGCAGTACAACGCCAGCCACCTCTATATTATCAAGTTTGCCCTGGGTGTCACCTACGAGGGCCTACGTGACATTATTCGCCGCGAACCCAATGTGGCCGACCTCACCGAAATCATTAGCGCCTGCGACATCGCTGAAATCGACGGGAAACTCGCCCTGCTCTTCGTCGTCGATGGCACCAGCGACGCGGACATCGTGCAAAGTGTCCACGGGCGACTCATTCCCAATCTGATTAAAAACCACGGACCCGACGGAATTCTCGAAATCAACTCAATGCGCTTGCTCGGCACGTCCCGCCTGCTGCGAAACTATCTTCCCCTCGCCAATATGAAGTCATTCCGCATGAAACCCGAATGGCCCGAAAAAGCGATCTACGTCGGCCGCTAGCACCCCAAATTTCAGCGTTTCCCTTTTTCCGC
>DKKJ01000154.1:5863-6024 GCA_002455175.1 Opitutaceae bacterium UBA6669 | reverse complement strand
CCAAGGTATTTGCGTTTAGCCAGTCGCCAGGCGGTGACGAAGAATGCAGTCAATGGGATGGCGAGGACCATTCCCAAAAGACCGTCCAATGCTGTGCCCCAAAAGAAAATGGCGATGATCACGGCTACCGGGTGAAGGCCCGTGCGATCCGACATGATTTT
>DKKJ01000154.1:0-5826 GCA_002455175.1 Opitutaceae bacterium UBA6669 | reverse complement strand
CGTAAAGGACGCCCATGATCATCCCGATCAAAAGTTGACCGCGAAAAAACGAAACAATGATGGAGACAAATTCCCGCACCAAAAATACGACGTCTCCCCGCACCGTGGGGCTTAGAAACGGGAGGTGTTCGGGGAGTTTGTCTGCCGGTTGGACCCGCGAGAGGAGGAAAAAGAAAAGGTAGATGGGGACCACCGCAAGATGGGTGATGAAGCCAACGATTCCCATCAGTCCACTTCTTGCGGCTTTGAGCGAGGGCACGGCATGTTTAAACAACGATTGCAGCTCCTGGGTGGCTTGATCGACGATGGACTTGATCGTGGGATTTTGCAGCTGCTTTNNATTTCGGTCAACTCCACCCAGCTCGGGTAGTGCAGTTCCAAATACGCCACCGAGTTCTGCCACATCGCGGGCACAAAGGCGATCAGGTCCAAGATTTGCCGGATTGCGGGTGGCATGAGGATGAGGAGAATCACCGCAAGCACGAGGGCCATGATGCCGACCACAATCAGAACGGCGGCCAGACGGCGGCCCCGGAGTCGATGCTCAATCCGTTCCACGACTGGTCTGAGCATGAGTGCGACGATTCCGGCCACGGCCAACGCNNACGATTCCCAGCAAACGAACGCCACCGATGATAAGCGCACCGATCAAGGCAAAGGCGAGGCACGCGATGGCGGTTGCTACCATTTTGCGCTGGCCGCGTGTAAAGAAAGGCTCTGGAGAAGGAATCTCGCGCTCTGGCATGGTCTCACCTGAGAGGGAAGCCGGCGTGGGAGCCACTTCATTCTCATCAGGCGAGAAAGCGTCGTTGCGAGATCCCATTTGAGCGTGAGGGAACGTNNTTGTTCGCTCTTCTCTCTCCTTATGCGCCTTCTTCATTCCACTGACTTGAGCGTTGACCGAGTTTCAACGAAAGGGTCTGTCCTCCAGCGTCGGCAGGCGGGTTTCTCGCTGCTGGAAATTCTCGTCGTGCTAGCGATCATCGGACTGCTGGTCGGACTCACGGTGACAAAGTTCACTAACGTGCTGGGTTCGAACGAGAAAACGGTTGCGGGGATGTTTGTTAAATCGAGTCTGCAGGGGCCTTTGATGCAGTACCGGCTCGCTACGGGTGACTTTCCCTCCACGGCTGAGGGCCTGCAGGCACTGATCACTGCGCCAGCGAATAAATCGGCGCGTTGGAGTGGACCTTACATCGAATCAAAAGACGGCAAACCACCGCTCGATCCGTGGCTCGAACCCTATCAATACCGCTATCCAGGAACGAAGAACAAGGGTAGTTATGATATCTGGTCGAAGGGTCCGGATAAAGCGGATGGGACTGATGACGATATTGGTAACTGGTGAGGAATGAACCCGGTATAGGCGGCCCACGTCCAACCTGCCGCATCCCTCGGCGGGTGCGACAAGGCGCGTTCTCCTTACTGGAGGTTTTGGTTGCGTTGGCGTTGCTCGGAGTGTTGGCGACGATTTTTGTAGTTAATGTTTCAACACTACTCAACCGTCCTAACCCCAATCCTGAGGAGGTCTTCTGGAAAGCAGTGACCGAGGCGCGAAAGTATGCGCTGCTTCAGGGCAAGGACGTGCGTTTGGCCTATGATGCCAAAGCTAAAGCGTTTGATGCGAGTACTTCTGAGGGCATTCAGCGTTTTCCGGTCCCGATTGAAGGTGATCTCGAGCTCGATTTTCTCGGTCCGAGTAAAGACGGGCGGATGGCGGTTCTGATCGGTGGAGTTCGTATTGAGACGCAACCCTTGTCTTACGTGACGTTTTACGCCGACGGCACCTGCACCGACTTCCGGGTGCAGTTGCGATTTAATCGAGGTGAGCCTTACTACCTGCAGATTGATCCGTGGACGTGTGCTCCTGTTCTGAAAGAAAAAGACCCAGGGGGATTTCGCTGACGTCATGCACACTCACCGAACCGGCTTTACGATCATTGAGGTCCTGGTGGCGCTGGCCATCTTCACCTTGGCTGCGGTGGTTCTGGGGGGCGCTTATGCCAACGTGATCAACAGCTACTTTGTCATGGGGAAAGTTGTTCGGGCAGACGATGATCTCAAGTTCGCTCGTTCGGAGCTCCTCGCGGAAACCGATTTGAAGAAAGCGGAAGAGGGAAACAACTTTACGACGGCCGACGGTCGACGGGTTACGTGGTCGGCGAGGATTGAGCCCACCGATATGCCTGATCTTTTCACCGTACACTTTAAGTGTGAAATCGCGGGAAAACCGGGAGAGGACGCGTTTGAGCTTGAGCAGGAATTTCGGCTTCTTCGGCCGACCTGGTCTGAACCCGGGGAACGTGATCCCCTGCGAGCGGAAGTGCAGAAACGTATCCGTGAGGCCCAAGAAAAAAAGCGATGAGCCCCTCGCATTCTCTTCGTTCCCTGGTCGGGAGTCGCTTTGCGAATGCAGTGCGAAGCAGTCGGCGTAATCACGGTTTTACGATCTTGGAGATACTCATCGCCATCGCGCTCGTTGGATTGGTGATGGTCGGTTTGAATACGTTCGTGTTTTCGATGGGCGAGTTGTGGGGAAGAGGCAGTGATGTCCGCCTTTTCGACCAGCATGTGCGCAGTGTTTCTCGATTTCTCGAGCGCGAGCTAAGGACTGCGTCGCTCCCCCCAAATGTCAGAGNNCCGTTTGCTCACTCACGGTTCGAGACGGAACGGGTCTGGTCCTACTTTGGCATTCCCGATTGGAAAAGCGCTTTCAGGATGATCCGCCTCGGGAGACCACGCTGTCACCGATGGTGGTGAGCATGGCCTATGACTATTATGACACGGAGTTTAAACGCTGGGAAACGCTGAGTGCGCTCCGTCCTACGCGCGGTCAGCGGGACGCTTATGATACTCCGCAACGGCTTCGGCTCACTTTCAAACATGGCCAACTCACTGAGGAGTCGGTTATCAGTCTGCCGCAGGCAACGGAAGGGCTACCGTATTTCTAATGTCACCTTTGGGTATCACACTGTATGTGAGTAGACGGCTTCGGCAAGAGNNCCACGCGTGGCACGATCCTGGTCATCGTGTTGGTAACGATCCTTTTTGTCAGTGTGGCCCTGTTCGCCTTCATGGAGAAGGCGAGCAACGATTTATTGGTGGAGACACGGGAGGCAGATGCCGGGCGCCTCCGAATGGAGGCGCAATCTGCGCTCGAAACGGTTTTGGCGGTGCTTGAGGAGTTCCGTCGCGTCAATGAGGGCCTCCGCAGTCCGGCGGAAGGGTGGAGTGACCCGTTGGGGTTTGCTGGATACGAGCCAGGAGAAGGGAGGGTCGTGAAGGTCGAGTTTCAGGACGAAAGCGGAAAACTCTCCCTTCCTACGATGGATGCTGCCGCTCTCACCCAGCTTNNGCAGATTCCGAAGAGTGATGCAGAGTTACTTGCGGATGCTCTTTTGGGTTGGATGAGGTCTGACTATACCGCTTCGTCTGCGCGAGCACCGAAGCCTGATGACTACGAGCGGGAGGAACTGCCGTACTTGCCTCCTGAGCGCCCGTTGCGCTCCTATTCTGAGCTGGCGACCATCGCGGTGATCCGCGAACGGTTTTTCGATGAAGACGGACGACCCAATGAGTACTACCGGAAATTCTGCGACGCCGTATCGCTCTATCGGTTTCAACAGCCCAATGTGAACGGTGCTGGAAATGATACGCTGTCGGTCCTGGGCATGCAGGATCAATCGCAACATCAGCGCATGGACGACTTTCGACGTGGGGTCGGCTCCTTTTTTGCAACTGGCCCAGGGTATTTCAAGAATGCCGGCGAGGCCGCGTCGCTCTTGGGACCGGGTGCTTCTAATGAAAACTATGGCGTTGAGATCCGGGCATTACGGATACGAGTGACTGTGTCTCGCGGTGCTGCCTCCTACGTCCTTTCGACGGTGATTGCGCCTCCCGGTGGCGCCGAGTTGGTGCCTCCCATGGAAGAGCGCGCTTCTCGGGGCAGTNNCGGGACAAAGGCGCAGCCCACGCCAACTCCTACTCCCGCTCCTTCTCGCGGGGTGAGCGCGTCAGGAAACTCGTCGAAAAAGCTGAACTATCCCTTTACGCTCTTGGAATTCACTGAGAACGTGGTGATGTCTGTTACTCATACGCCAAACACTGACCTTTAGCATGGCTTCCGAGACCGCTCTTCCCACCGCTGATGTGCCTGTCGCCAAGGTCGACGTGAATCCATCGCGCCGTTACGTCTTGCTACCCGACAATCGTTTTTTCGTGAGGACGATTTCAGTTACTCCGGGTGCCACCGCCACGGAAGTCGCCTCGCAGGTAGAGTTGGCGCTAGCAACCCTTTCACCTTTCCCGTTGGCGCAGTTGTTTCATGGACACTTTTGGCGCGCGGGGCAGTCTCACGCTTTGATTTTTGCGGCGTTTAAACGCCGTTTCACCGCCGAAGAGATGGAGGAGTGGGCGGAGGCCGATCTGGTGATTCCTTCGTTTGTCTCGGCGATTGCTTGGGGGCCTGCTCCAGGAACCACGGTGATCCTATCCGAAGAGACCTACCTGACTGCGGTGCACTGGGGAGAGAGCAGTTCCATTCCGACCAAAGTGGTCACCGAGACCCTGCCGCCTGAGGCGGACGAGGCCTCTAGGAATCGGGTTCGGGACGAATTGGTTAGGGCTCTGGGTGGCAGTGTTCGACTCGTGGAGTTGGGATTGCCTCTTTCTTTGGTGCGCGGGGGTAGCGAGGATGATCGCGATTTCGAATTTGCCGTTGATCAAGAAACAGCTCGCCTTGATGCGGGTGAATTCGACGCCGTGGATGTTCGTGATAAGGAAGAGCTGCTGGCGCGGCGGAAGTCCAAGGCGCGGGATCTCCTGTACTGGCGGTTAGGTCTCGGCCTTCTGACCCTTTTATTGCTGGCGGCGCTCACGGAGGGTGCGTTGGTCGCGACAAAATATTGGCAGCAAACGAGGCGTGAACTCGTCGCGCGACAGTTGCCAGAGGTGGAGAAGGTGATGAACAACCATGCCGTGACACGGCGTATTGAGCAATTCTCAGAAAGCCTGAAGCCTTTTGAGATGATCAGTGTGGTGGAGAACAAGCCGGAGAGTATCTATTTTCTCTCTACTGAAGCTCGTGAGAATGTTCTAACGATCGAGGCGATCACGCGTGTGGCTTCGGAGGTTCCCGCTTATGAGGCAGCGTTGCGCGCTCATCCTAGCTTGGCGAGTGTGGAGCTGTCCCGCCAAGGTGAGCGAGATGGTGTGACCACCTTCACTTTGACGGTGACGTTTCGTCCAGAGGCTTTGCGGAAGGGAGGAGCTCAACCATGAAAAAGATCCGCGCTTTTTTCCTTCGTCGGCAACTGAGAGAGAAGGTTCTGCTTTTGGGGTTCGTGGCACTGATCGCCATTGTCTGGATCTCGGAGTTGGTTGATCGCGTTGCCCTGCGCGCCCGTGAGGTTTCGCAGACCTCGCTAGAGATCAAAATTCAGCGCGAGTGGCTGACAAAGGCTCCGGAAATCGAATCGGCGGCCAAAGCAGCACTCGAAAACTGGGATCCCAACAAAACNNAGACGGAGTATACGTTGGACATGGTGTCTTCTCAGCGCTCGACGGAGTTTGCGCGCTTTCACAGTGTGCAGTTCAACGCCAACCGTGCGGATTACTTCATGTTGGAAAAGTTTTATCGCGAGTTGGTGAAGCGGGCGCCCTATATTGGTTTAGAACGCTTCATCCTTCAAGCTGACCGCAACACGGGGGCTACGGTGAACGCGCGCATCTTGATCACTTCAGTGGAACTGGTTCGCTGAGTGCTTCACTCACGCCAACGCAACCAAGTCTCGCAGAAGGCGGCGGCTACTGGACCGTCGGGCAAGG
>DKKJ01000413.1 GCA_002455175.1 Opitutaceae bacterium UBA6669 | reverse complement strand
GAGGTTCGCCACTAGCTACCGCTGCCAACATTAAGGTCGCGTCACTCATGTCACGATGAGGTCGCTGTAGCCTCAGAGGCGTTGAGCGTCATGCCAGATGTGATAGCCATAGACGTGAGTCGGTCGAATTAACGGAGTGGAGATGAGGACGAGGCCACAGCGATTTTTGGTGATGCGCCTACAATGCCAATTCGTAATGCGAGATTCAGGGCCGGAATGGTCAGTGATAAAGCATATTTCATCTCGAACCCTCGGCGGTACGGCTTAACGATGTGCGACGGGTGGCGCTTTTTACAGCGCGGATAGACCTAGTACTCACTCGTCGTGACCTCTCGCAATCCGGTTGGCCTTGGCCTTAAATCAATTATTTCCCGTTTTACTCCACTCACCAAACTGCTTCGTTCAACCCGCGTTTTTGTAGCGACAGAGCAAAACGGCAGTTTTCCTGTGCTGTAATTAGGTGCGATGCCTTCTGATTTAACTTTTGGGCGTCGCGATGGAAATGCTAGCGGTAAGTCCTGTTTACCCCCCCCTCTCATGAAACAAATTCTCAATTGGTATACGGCAATGTACCCTTTGTGGATCACACTTTCGTCCTTGGTCGGATTGTCGCAACCAGAGACCTTGGACTGGTTCACCGGTCCCTGGGTCGTATGGGCGCTCGTGGCCGTGATGCTGAGTATGGGGTCGACTCTGAACATCGACGATTTCCGTCGCCTTGCGCTCATGCCCAGCGCCGTGGCTCTCGGCTTTGGTCTCCAGTACACGGTGATGCCATTGACGGGATTTTGCGCTGGATGGCTGCTAGATTTAGATACTGGGCTTATGATTGGTTTGATTCTTGTTGCGAGTTGTCCGGGAGGCACGGCGTCTNNTGGCCCGAGGGAATTTGGCGTTGTCCTACGTGATGACCATGGCGTCCACGTTGTTGGCATTTATCATGACTCCATTGTGGTGTCGTTTACTGGCAGGTAAGTTCGTGCCGGTAAACGCGTGGGCATTGTGCCTATCAACGCTCCAAGTGGTCGTACTTCCGGTGTTAATCGGGGTGGTTCTGAACTGGCGATTTCCGCGTCAGGTTGCCAAGTCGGCGCGTTTTGCCCCGGCAATCTCTGTCACGGCCATCATCTTTATCGCAGGTGGAATCATGGCACAGAATGCAGCTTCCGTCTTAGAGCATGCCGGCCGTGTGGCGCTGGCTGTTCTGATGCTACACGCTGTCGGGTTTATCGTAGGGTATGTGATCGCGCGTCAGCTACGGTATTCGGTGGTCGCCAGCCGTACGATTTCGATCGAGGTCGGGATGCAGAATGGAGGCATGGCAGCAGTGTTGGCAAAGCAGCACTTCACGTCGCTCGCGTTGGCGGGAGTTCCGGCGGTATTTAGCAGTGTCATCCAAAATCTCGCCGGTAGTCTCCTTGCAGCATTTTGGAGACGGAGATTGCCACCAAAAGATTGCGAGACTGCTCCAGTGGCTACGGAGGAAAGGAGATGAGGATCTTGGGAAGTTCTCGCAAGGAAACCTCGCGCAGGAATGTGGCTGATCAGTTGCCTTTACGGACTAGGCAGCCGAAAACAGGCGAGCGGTGGTTGACTAACACGTTTACTTTTCGGTGTGTTGTCTAGCCCACAGGCCGCCTTCTTTTTTCATGGGAGGCGGACGAGCATTATGGAGCTTTGGGTGCTTCCCAGATGGCGACACCCATATGATAGCGCTCGTGATTCTCCACTCGCTTGGCGTAGTAGGCGGTCACGATCTTTCCATCGGGCCGCTGCACGCTGCTGGGGTAGCCACAATCCCAGTCGAGCGTGTGGGCCAAACGGATGGGAGCGCCCCAGGTTTTGCCTTCATCGGAACTCAGTTTGCCGAGCACACCGAATTGATCCTTCACGCGTGTACCGTAGCTCAACAGAAGCCGACCGTCTGACAGGCGGGTGAGGTGTGCGGGAACCTCGTTACGCCCGGTCACCCGTTCAGGTCCCTGCCACGTTTCACCGTCATCCTCCGATCGGAAGAGCTCAACCGCATCGATTCGCGCCGCGGCCAGCCATCGTTTGCCGCCGAGGTGAAACAGCGCCGTTTCGTTGTGACGAGAACTGATGAGCGACGTGGTTTTCCATGTCTTGCCGTCATCATCGCTCCGCAGATGCCAGACGCTGTAAGGAGACTTCGTTTTGCTGCTCTTGGTCGGATCGATGAATTTGCCCGCGTAGCACGTCGTATGCAAGGCGCCGTCGTCACCGATCAAGATCGGCCCAAAGGGAATATAGTCAATCCAGCCCGGTTGCGCGGCAGGGACTCCGTCGGATTGAGTCCACGTCTTGCCTTCGTCCTTGGATCGGGCGATCCGCATGGGAATGGTGTTGTCACGAAACACCGATTGTTTCGGACGCTCGGGCTGCTGTACGTCGGTCCAACCGGAACAGAGAACGATAGGATCTCCATTCGCGGTGATGCCTGCAGCCACATTCATCCGCACGGTACGAGGTTCGTTCGGCACCGGGTATCCACGTCGCTCCCAAAACTCGCCTGTCTTGCTGGCCCAAGCTTCGATCATGCCCTCGGTTTGGCCGTGACTCGGGCGATTGTGGATGACGGCCAAAATGGTGCCATCCTTCATCAAGGTCAGGTTCGGCCAAGCGCACACGTTATCAACGGCGATAAAGCGAGAGACCGATAGCGGTTGTAGCTCTTCCGCCGCCGCTGCCGCCGACACCGCCCACAGCAAGCCTGCGAAGACAGCTCCGGTAAGCGTGTGGAGGAAGGGGAGCCGAAACAATGACCGCCGTGAAACTAAAATAGAATCAGTAGGTTGAGGCATGATAGGAAATGTAAAAGAAAGGGTTGAGTTAAACGCGAGGGTGCGGATCAGAATCGACCTTTGACGCCAATCGTAAAGAGGGTCCCGGCGTTTTGGACCACGTCGAACTTCGCGTGCTCGGGTGTATCCGGTGACCAGGTACCACGGCGAAGAGGGGCTCCTTGGAGATTACGCACATCGCCGTAGATCGAATAGTTTCGAGAAATCATCAGGTCGAAGGACGCGTCGACCCGGGTTTGGGGTGCGTAGTAATTGTAACTGTTGGGTCGCACGGTTGCACTTGGGGCAACGGAACTGAGACGGCGGGTTCCGGTGTAGTTGACGCCCACGCGGGCGCTGAATCTGCCACGCGAAAAACTTACGCCCCAATTGCCGGTTTTGGACGTGAACCCGGAAAAATCGTTTTCATTGGGACCACTCAAATCCATCGACGTTAAATTGCCGAAGATCTGTGTCCCCCGAGCCCAACCCGGAAGAAAGGTGAGCAGTTGACGGTATTCCACCTCGATACCGCTAATGGTGGCCTGACCGCCATTACGTTTGGTGATGATCTCGTAACCGAGGTAGTCGTCGGGGAGGCCAATCTCGGCCAAACCTTCTGTCGTTGCGTCGTAGCGTGTGGTATTGAAAAAGCCCGTGATCTCTTTGCGAAATCCACTGACAGAGGCCACGACGTTCTTTATGCCATACAGCTCAATGCTAAGGTCGTAGTTGTTTGCCGTCCATGGCTTCAAAGCGGAGTTGATTGCGGTGATGGTGCGTGTGCCGTCAGCGGCTCCGGGATCGGTGATGGTTAGCCCCGGGATGATCTCGGAAAAGTTCGGTCGACCAATCGTCCGCGCATACGCTGCACGAGCTACGATCTTCGGCGTCACCGAATAGGCCAAGTTGATGCTCGGGTAAAAGTCACCGTAGCTGATCACGGAGTGATTGCCTAGCACGGTGTACTGGAGGCGTGCATTATCGAGGGCATTCGTGGTGATGCGCATCGGCCGGTTTTGGGCGTCAAGGATCAGATTGCCATTGGAGTCTTGTTGGTAGGTGCGGCGGATGTCATTCAAACCGCCGCGACCGTTGTCGCGCGTGTGCTCGAAGCGAACACCGCTGACGACCAAAAGGCGATTGTCCAAAAATTTGGAATCCAAACGCACGTAGCCCGCGGAGATGGTCTCTTCGATCTCCTTGGTCAGGTTGCTTTTGCTGACATGGGCGGCAGTTTGATCGAGGACGAACCAAGCCGGGTTGGCATCGTAGAGCGTCTTCAATTTTTGCAGACTCAGATACTTGATGCGCACGGGTTGGCCGTTGATGTCCGTGTAGAAATTGACGTTGGAAAACTCGTTGGCGATGAGGTCATAGTTTCCCGCGACTTGCGCCGCCGCTCCGCCGGGAGGGGTAAAGGCCCAGCTGCGTGCTCCCGCATCGTCTTCGTTGCGCTTTTTACTCACCGCAGCCCCCACCTTGACCGTGAGCGGGACTTGCCCGAGAAACTCACGGCTGAGATGCACGTTGGCCTGCATAAAACGGTCGTTGATGGTGCGTTCATTGCTTCCCGCACTGACCAGACTATGACGGTTACCGTCGTACAGATCCACGGCTGCGCCTGCCCGATTGAAGGGTGNNGATTGAAGGCGGTTTGAGCGGGCGCCCGGCGGTTATCCGGATCAAAGAAATCGCTTCGTAATACCAGATTCTGGATACGGGCACTCAGACTGCCGAAAAAACCGTCGGAAACATCCGTGAATGCGAACTCGGATTCGGAGAAACTCGCGTTTGCCTCAAATTTCCAGGTGCGACCAGTGTAACGATGCCCAAACGAAAACAACGCCAGGGTCTTGTCTTGATTGTTCCCCGACGCTGCCATGGAGGCCGTGCCGACCCCAGTAGCCGCACCCTGACTGAAATTTTCTCCACCGGTAAAATTGGCGCCGAACGTCGTTGTGAACGGGTTTTGGCGGGTGAAGAGATCTTGATTCGAATAGGAGACGCTGGCGCTGAACGTGTGATCATTCCAAGCTTTCCATTCCGCTTTCAGTGCGGCGAGCGTCTTTTCTTCCCCGAAGGGCAAGTGGTTGATGTTGTCGGAGGTCTTCAGGCCTCTCACTTTATCCCAACCTGGTCTCCGAAAATCCCAATCGGTGTAGCGGTTGGAGTGACTCAATGAAAGCGTCAGTCCAAAGGATCGATTAACTGGATACAGGTACGAAAGATTAACGGCCGGATTGACGCGGTTCATGTTGGATTTGCCGTCAGGTCCGTCGCTTCGGTCAAAAATCGCGCCTGGTCCGCCATCCCGAAAGCCTTGGGGAGTCGTATAGGTGGCGAAGGCATTGTACGAAAAGAGAGGCTTCTTGCGGCTGAACGCGCTCTTGGTGATCATGTTGATGCTGCCGCCGACCGCGTTTGCCGGCATGTCAGGAGTCGGCACTTTCGTGATCTCGATCCGATCGATATTTCCCGCCGCGGCGAGACCGAGATCAACCGCGCGGCCCGACACCCCCGACGAGGCGATGTCGGCGCCATCGGTCATGACCAAGGTTCCGCTATTGGGCATACCGCGGATGGAGGCAAACGCTGGCGACTGCGGATTGAGGTCCAGCGCAATGCCGGGAACGTACTTCAAATACTCGCCGACGTTCCCTTCCCCCATGTCCTCCTCGAGCGCGATGACATTCTTGAGATTGGGTGCGTTCTGTCGCTCTTGAAGGGCAACACCCTGGCTGGTCAATTCGCGTTCTTGCACGGTGAACGCCTCCAGTGCGATCACCTGTCCCGACGGTTGTGGTGGGGTGCCAATTAAGCGCAATTCGAAGTCCGCGGTAGCGGTCGTATTGGCCGTAACCACCAGATCACGAGTCACCGCGCCCAATCCAGAGAACGAAGCCGAGATCTGGACTGGTCCGCTTGGCACATTGAGAAAACGGTACGAGCCTTCGGGATCGGTAAAGGTTTGGAGCGAGGTCCCAACCACCGACACCGTGGCATTGTTTAAATAATTACCGCTCTGAGCGTGGGAAATACGGCCCACAACGGTTCCGGTGCTCAGCCGACCATCCTCAGTCTGACGTGGATTTGCGTTGGGGTTTTGAGGCGGTCTGCCCTGGTGATTGACCACAAATTAGCCGCTCTCACGATCCTGCACCGCAGTCAATGGTGTGCCCTGCAACATGCGTTGCATTGCCTCTTTAGGCTCATACTCACCTTTCACCGAACTCGTGCGGATTCCCGCGACGGCATCCGCGTCCATGATGATGCCGCGTCCCGCCTGTGTGGAAAAAAGTTTCAATGTGCGCTCCGCGACACCCGCAGGGATGTCAAAAGAGCGCTTATCGGATACGTCAGCTCGGGCAACGGCAGCGACCGACAGAAATAAACCGGTAAGAAACGCCAGGGGCGTCAAGACCCGTCGAAATCTGCATCGATGAAGCAGAGAAACGGTCTGGGTTCGCGAAAGGAGAGTCATAGTCGGGAATTAGACTCACCAACCCCCAACGGTCTTTACGCGTACTCGAAAGGTGTGACAAACCTGCTGACTTAGCGATGGCGAAGGACAATGCCCCGCGCGTCGCGCTCGCTGACCACCCCGAAACCGGACTCAAGTAATCGAATGAACGCATGAGGATCGTTCATCCAAAAAATGCCGCTCAAGCGAATTTTCTCGAGGCGAGGATCGGCTATAATGATTTCGAAGGCGTTCTCGCGATTGAACAGAGCCACGGCCTCGGACAACGGAGTAGAGGTCAATTCGATACGACAGTCACGCCACGCCAGGCGCTCGACACATTCTTCCGGGGAAACCCGGATGACATCACTCGGCTTCAAAGCTTCACCCGAGCTCAAGGGGACACTCACGCGAAAGTTAGCCGCTAACTGCACCGCTGCTCTCTCGGGGGCATCCAGCGCCGCTGGCGGATTGCCTCCCGGCCCTGCGCCCGGAGAGTCGAGTTCGCTGCCAGCATTTACGACCACGCTCCCCTCCGTCACAAGAACGGCTATTTCCGAAACGCTATAATGGACTGAAAAAGCAGTGCCGACCGCCCGTACCGCCACATCGCCGGCGGTGACCACAAACGGCCGCAAGGCGTCTTTCTTGACCATAAACAAAGCTTCGCCGCCCAAAAGTTGCACCCCTCGCACGTCCTTAGTGTACGTGACTTCAATGTGGGCACCTGCGTTCAATTCAACCACCGTTCCATCGGGCAAAACCTGGCGGTCCGGACGGCTGACGATCGATGACATCGTTTCCGTGCCCGCGGCCTTATTCTGGGTGCCTGCCGTGGTGAGGCGAGAGTCGTAGCTAAGAAAAGAAAACCACCCGATGCCCACGACCACGCACGCTGCTGCCGCCATCGAGAGCAACGTCTGACGACGGCGGTGCGACCGTCGATTTAACTCGGAGAGGGCCGCGTGACCTAATCCAATGGATGCGGGGAACGCCATTGCCTTAAGGGCCGACTCCATCTCGGCAAAGTGCGCGGCGTGTTGTGGATCAGCCTGGAGCCANNAGCTTGAAAACGAGCTTCGTCCTCCGCTGAAAGCGATCCACAGCGTCGGGCCACCCACTCCGCCGCTTCCTCCTCGATGCGCGTGGACGGGTTCATCGCCGCTCTCCTTTCTCCCGAAGGTAGTCTCCGCACCTTTTGACCCCACGAGCGAGCTGTACATAAACCGTGCTCTCGGCAATCCCCAGCCGACGAGCGATCTCGGCGGGAGCGCGGCGCTCGAGTACCGCTTGTTTCACAATCTCTCGGCAGCGTCCGGGCAAATGATCAATCGCCTCGACGGCCAGATCGAATCGCTGACGCAGATCCGCAGTTTCCGCAGCATCACCGTCCTTGGCTAACATCCGCCACTCCGGTAAATCGCTCAGCGGCACGTCGGAATACAGTTTGCTTCTTCGAAAAAGGGTCAGTGCGGTGTTGCCGGCGATGGAAAAGAAATATCCTTTGGCTGAAGCGATATGACCGCCCGCTCGGGCTCGCAGGAGTTTGAGGTAGGATTCCTGCACCACATCGTCCGCGTCAATCGACNNAGTAATGCCGCAGGGCCGGTTCATGAGGCCGCACCTCCTCGGAAAGCCAACGCGTCCGATCGGGCCGAGGCATGGAATCGGAAGTTGGATGCATCGTTTCCACGTTCGACGAAGAGCCATCGCAGTGGCGTACCCAGATACCAAAGACAAGCGCGAAAGCAATCGACTACGACGTGAGTCGAGAGATCAAACGGTGATAGCGGTGAGGAAATTCCTGCTGAAGCCTCATCGTTGAGCTGTTGAGAGAACGCCCCCTTTTGTCTGCTACCTACCACCAAAAAGCACGACCGAATACAGACTCGTCCCGCTAGCGAGCGGAGCGTTTCAAGGCGTGTCCATTGAGACAGTAGCTCATGAAACGTTTTCAGATCAGGTGAGCGAGCCGGAGTGTGGTCTTCAAAACTGACAGTGGAGGCTGGACCGGCGGTTGACCTCGGACATCGTCGGAGAGACCGTATGCGCCTGTCACCGACCACTCCGTTTAACGACCCAGGTGAAGACCTCCGCCTTCTGGAGTCGGCCAAGGCCGGTAGTTTGCCGGCGCTGGATGAGTTGGTGCGTCGCCACCAGCCGTGGGTCTTCAACTTGGCCCTGCGCATGGTCTGGCGGCGGGAGACCGCCGAGGATGCAACTCAGGAAATTCTGCTCAAGGCTGTGACTCATCTGAGCACGTTTGCCGGGCGCAGCAAATTTAGCACGTGGCTCTACCGCATCGCGGTCAATCATCTCTTGACAGTGCGTAAGTCGGAGATGGAGGAACGCAGCATGAGCTTCACCGACATGGGGCAATCGCTTGACGATTGTGGTGAAACCGAGCTGCCGGACGAATCGCTTCTTCCGATCGGACACGGTCTGTTGGTGGAGGAGGCAAAGCTGGGGTGTATCACAGCCATGCTCATGTGCCTCGATCGACGGCAGCGGTTGGCGTTCATCCTTGGTGAAGTTTTTGGTGTCGAGAGTGAGGCTGGCGGCGAAATCATGGAGGTTTCCGCTGATAATTTTCGCCAACTGCTGACTCGGGCGCGCCGCGATCTTTACCACTTCATGCAGGGGAAGTGCGGACTGGTGAATCCACTCAATCCCTGCCGTTGCTCCAAAAAAGCGTCTGCATTTATGGAGCGCGGCTGGCTTGATCCTCACCGGCGTCAGTTCACAGGTGAAAGGCTAGGACGGGTGGCCGAGCTCGCACCCGACCGCTTGCTCGAGCTGCAAGCGATGGAGCGGGCACATGCGCTGCTTTACCGAGATGCTCCCTTCAGTGTTTCGCCGAACGTACCCGAACGTGTGAGAGAAATTATTAAAAGCACCTCATTTGGAACAGATTAAAACAATCTTAAGAAGTTCTGTCACAGCCCCTACCTCCATTTTGTCCAATCCGGTGAATGGACACAAAAATCATCGTCGAAATCTCTCAACGTACGCTCGCCGGCACGATCAGCTTTCCAGACGTCGTCAAAGGCCTCCTCTCTGCCGGAGTAGAGTATTATCACGTCGACTACGTTCAACGCCGAAAGACCTTCTACAGTGGAGCCAGCGACGTCGCGGTCGCTCCGATCGAGTTTGAAGGCCTGCCAGCTGTCGCCGCGGACTTTGATGTGGCAGGATTGNNCAAAGAAACGGCCAGAAATTCCGGGATTTCAGCATCCGTGCGCTGAGCAACGGCGTGCAAGGCTACTACGCATTTCTCCGCGGGCAACGCGTGACCTACTTCGGCCGAAACGGCGACCACCACACCGAGTGGTTTCCGGGAGCGAAGCCGGCCACGTTGTAGCCGAGCCGTGGCCGGTTCAGGTCGCGCCTTTTCAACTCGCGAGTTTGGGTAAGCGTCGAAGACAGNNTGGTTCTTCCGGGCCGATGCTCACGCGCCGGATTGACCTGGATGATCTAACGAAAGGTGACGCGAACTGGTGAAGTGGCGATCTGTTCCCGTGATCGGGTCGGTGAAGGCGATCGACTGGGCTAGCAGTTGCAACGGCTTGCTGTAGTCGTCGGTGTTTTCAGCTCGGTGGACTGGATAGATCTGATCGTGAAGCAGAGGGATGCCCAAGGCCGCAAAATGGACTCGGATCTGATGTTTTTTTCCGGTGATGGGGGTGACCCGATAGCGCGCGAGGGAATCGGTATGTTCAAGAAGCTCCACTTGGGTTTCCGAATTGGGTACACCCGGCCCTTCACAGCTCTGCATGAAGTTCTCTGGATTATCCACCAAACGACTACGATGCGTCAGTGGGAAAACGAGGTCTGAGCGTATCGGTGCAATTGCTTCATATGACTTGTGGATTTGTTTTCTCGTGAACAAATCCTGGTACACGTGGCGTGTTTCTGGCCGCACCGTGAAGATCACCAAGCCGGCCGTTTCACGATCGATCCGATGAATCGGCGAAAGGGTTTCGAGGCCGAGCTTACGTTTTAGCCGCACCAACAATGTCTCCTGCAAGTAGCGCCCCGAAGGAATGACAGGAAGAAAGTGGGGTTTGTCAGCGACGACGAGATAGTCGTCGTGAAAGAGGACCTGCTCATCGAAAGGGATACGTGTCTCTGCCTCCAGCGAGCGAAAGTAATAAATCTTGCGGTGGGGTTGATAAGGTTGGCGTGCGTCGAGACTATTTCCGAATTCGCCAATGACGTCTCCGGCTCTCATCCTCTCGTTCCAGACCAGCGCAGATACCCCTGGAAACCGTTCGATAAGAAACTGCGCGATCGTTTGCCACGGGCCTTACGGAAGCACCACATAACTCGGGCCCACGCCGTCTCGGGCCAGAGGAGGCTTCAGGGGCTCAGGAGTCGGGCGCTTCGNNTGGCTTCACCGCGACGCAGGTCAATCAGCAATCGCGGTGAAGACAAGACAGTGTTTCTGCGTCGCTAGGACATCTATCTAAAGTGCATTGACTTGTGGAGGTAATCGTCTGGCCAGAATGTCGGCGGGCCGACAATTTTACTGACCGGCAAGTATGAGCCGTTTTGATGGAAGGTTTCGAGTTCATGCAAACCTTTAGAAAATCCCAGATAGTCTATGCCAGTTTCGGGGCAATCGTTGCCATATCCGCTCTGTCTTATCTGGCGACTTCGGCGAAAGGACTGATCCTGTTGGGATCGTTTGGAGCGTCTGCTCTTCTGCTTTTTGCGCTCCCTGAGGCCCCTCTCTCCCAGCCTCGCTGTGTGGTCCTGGGACACCTCTTTGCTTCCGTGATCGCCCTGGCCTGTCTTACGCTCTTTGGCCCGCAAGGTTGGGCTGTAGGGCTGGCCACGGGACTGGCGGTAGGCTTCATGATGATCACCCGCACGGTACATCCGCCCGCGGGCTCGAATGCCATCATTGTTTTCTTCGCCAAACCCAGCTGGGATCTCCTGCTCATCTCTACCGTGGGAGGCACTTTGACTTTAGTCATAATCGCAGTGATCTATCATCGCACCACACGCCGCCATCGGTATCCACTTTACTGGCACCGAATCCCGGAACCTGTACAGGGATAGGGCCGAATTGAATTCTCACCCTTTGGTGGTGAGCTTGTGTCGGTTGACAATCGTGGCCTTTCATAGGGAAAGTTTTTACGGGGGGAAGTAGTATAGCGACCGGGCGCTTATGTTTCATCGCGGCAGTGACTGGACTTTTCCAGGCCGGGTGAGAGGCCCCGGTTTACGGTCCAGCAGAGAGCGCCACTCGCACCGTCTCCGCAACCGCGTTGGCGAGATGGTCATAGCCCGAGGGGGTGAGGTGGACGTTGTGAGGCAATTGAAACCGCATGGGGTCGGCGGCGATCCTTCGGTGCAAGTCGTCGACCAGAATGCCCAGGTCCCTCATCACTCGCCTCGCTTCTTCATTGTAGGCCCCTTCGGAGTGGGCGAGGCGGCCGGGCGAACCGCGGGGAACCGGTGTGGTCGTCGCAAAGATCAACCGGGCTCCGGAAGATTTTAGGCGTGATACGAGTTCACGTAAGTTACGCCCGTACTGATAAACGGTGGTAACTTGGGTGCCGACTTCCGGCGCAACGTAGTGTCCCGCGGCGTCCAGGTACTTCAGATCGTGAAGGCCAAAGTTGAAATAAATCACGTCCCAGCGACTTGATCCCAACCACATCTCGAGCCGACGGAGACCTCGGCCGGTGTCACCGCAATTTTCAGCGGGATGATGAACGTTGGCGAGGCCTTGCAGACGCGCACGCACCGGCAACGTGTAACCCATCGAGATCGAGTCCCCCATCAGAAGCACGCGCGGCAAGTCCGGTGTGTCGTGGATAGGGAGAAGCGCAGGGTCAGGTCCCGGCCCACTCAGACTCATTCGACTGGGTGGCGACATCTTGGCTGGCACCAAATCCCGCCTCGGCTCCGCGGTCAGAGTTTGAGCGAGAGTGAAAGCCACACGCGCTCGGGTAGGCCGCGACCAATCAATCCGGTGAGGTAGACCTCATCCGTGATATTCTTCCAGGTGAGCGTCGCTGACCAGGCAGTCTTTCCGCGCTTCCAGTCATACCCGATGGTCGCGTCCCACAGGGTGACGGGCTCGTAAAAGAGATCAGGATTAGAAATGCTCAGCTTCTTCTTCCCTGTGTAGTTGACGCCGCCGCCGACCCAGAAGCCGTTCCACCTATCGCCAGTGAGATTGTACCGAGTCCAGGCGTTGAACAAATGCTCGGCCGAGTTCTCGATCTTTTTCCCCAAGGCCTGAGCGAGTGCGGTGGGCACTCCCACTGTGCGGGCGTTAATATGACTGTAGGACAGGTAGACCTGCCAGTGGTCCGTGGGTGAAAGGGTGACCTCGAGCTCTAACCCTGAACTTTTGTCCTTCGTGCCTTGGATGACGCTGGACAAGGTGGTGCCCGTCACTGGATCCGGGATAGAGAAGCGCGAGATCCGATCCAGTTGGTTGATTTCGAAATACGAAATCGTGGAGGAAACGCGGCCGCTGAGGAAGTCGGTCTTGATTCCAAACTCCAGGCCATCCGAGGTAATCGGCTTCCCCGGTCCAGACGGAACACCGTTAAAAGACAACAACGTGTTGGCGGGTGTGAACGATTCGGCGTACGAGCCGAAAACCAGCAAAGAGGGGAGTGCCTTGTAACCCGCACCGAATTGCTTCGACGTATTGCTGACCGAGAAGTCCGTGCCGGCGATGTTGGTAATCAGGTTGAATGACGACGCCTCCACCTCGCTACGACGAACGCCGGCGACCGCAAAGAGACGTTCCTGGAGGAACGAAGCGTTAAGAACGGCGTAGAAGGCTTCGTTCTGGCTGCTCGAGGTGGCGTTNNGGCAGGACATTTTCGTCGTACGACTCGTTGAGCGTGCGGTTCCCGAGGTTGAGATAGCTCCAAGGCTGAAGGTTCTGCGTGGGCGTTGTCGCTTCGTTGGCTACGCCCGCGGGAGGATTAGCAGTCGACTGACGATTGAGCGATGAGCCAGTGTTTTTTTGCAGAAAGGCGCCCACCAGCGGCTTGAGCGTTCCGAAATCGAATACGTAATTTTCCGCTAATTCCGCCTGATAACTCCGGGCTTCAAATTCATCGGTCGTGAGGCGCTTGCGTCGAGCCTGGAAGATGTAGGGAGATTCCCATACCGCATCCGGATTGGCTAGAACTCGGGCGGCGAACTGTCGCGCCAGGCCAAGGAGGTAGGTGTTCTTCTCCGCGGCGGTGGTGCCTGGCACCGTGGCGGGATCAATTGTGCCGTTGGAGTTTGCCGTACCCGGCGCATAGGTATTTATATCACCGATACCGGTCGCCTTATTGCGGATCTCATTTTTCTGGTAGGCGGCATTGGCACGGAGTGTCCACTGATCTGTTAGTTTACCCACGTACTCTGCATTGAGGTTGTCGTTGGTCGCCGTTCGCCAGTCGTCGACGCCTGTCCAGTTGAAGTTCTTCGGCAAAGGAAACGGCGTGAGCAGGCCATAATCGAACGTCGNNGGTTCGTGGCAACGGGATCCGTCAACCGCACGACGGCCGTCGGGTTGGCCGCGTTCGCCGCCGATGCGACGTTGTGCGAGACAACGACGATGTTAGGAAGCGTGTTGAAGGGAGTGCGCTCTTCGCGATCGTAATGCTCGTAGTCCACAGTCAGGGAATGATCTTGCGAGATCACCCACGTCACTGAGGGAGCGATCACCCAACGACGATCTCCGGTGAAGTCGCCGGGGTTCGGACCGTTCTCGAACAAGGCATTGACGCGAGAGAGCAGCTTGCCGCCGACGATGGGTAGGTTGACGTCGAGCGTGGTGCGGGAGAACTCGTACGTTCCGACGTCTTGGCTTAAGCGTATGCTGCGTTGAGCAAACGGCTTCTTGGTAATGTAGTTCACGGTACCGCCTGGCTCAATCGCTCCGTAAAGGAGGGAAGCAGGGCCCTTAACCACTTCGACCCGTTGGATGTTGACCGGATCTACGTAACGCGCACCCACAAATCCATTGCGCTGAGGCGAACTCGTGTCGAATCCCCGGATGTTGAAACGGGTGTTGCCGGATACAAATTCGCGTCCAGCGCCGGTCACCCCCGGTGCATACTTCACGATGTCCTGAAGGTCGCGCGCCCCGGTGTCCTCGATGAACTGCTCCGTAAACGCATTGATTGAAAATGGCAGGTTCTTGATGGCGGTATCGATGCGCGTAGCGGAGACCGAGTTGCCGGCGCGATAGCCTTGATCCTGGCTGGTCGAAACCGTGAACGCGGACAAGACCAGCGGCTGATCCTCCGACGCACTGGTTTGTCCCGAAGATTGGGCGGAGAGGGTTGCCGGCAGCACCAGCAGGAGGGCGCGCCACAAGAGCTTGGGGACGCGAGAAAAGGGGAGAGTCATGGCAGAGTGGGGTGAAGAGGGTAACGGTGAAGCCAGACTGGGGAAGACGGGCAGCGCGGTGAGCGTTGGCGTCCCGAGGCGAATGGAAAGTGGGCTGGTATTTAAATTGTTAAGTACCGGGGTGAGGTGCAGTGTGGGGCCATGGCTAGCCATGTGCGAATGCGGGATGTTGCTGAGCGGGCCCGCGTGAGCGTGGCCACAGTGTCGTTGGCCTTGCGTGACAGCACCTTGATCTCGCCTGAGACACGTACGCGCATCGCGGCCTTGGCCCACACCATGGGTTATCACGCTCACCCTTACGTGTCGGCCTACATGAGCTGGCGTCGGAATCGGGGGGAGTTGAAGCACCCGTCGATTGCTCTGCTGCATCATTACGAATCGGCTGAGGGCTGGAGACAGCATGTGTCTGCGAGCGTCCGTGAGATGCACCGGGGTGTGCTGACGCAAGTTCGCCTGCGAGGTTATAGTGCGGAGGAAGTCTGGCTGGGATCAGCGAGGCCCAAGCGAATCCTGGAAATCCTGCGCGCTCGGTCGGTGCACGGTCTTGTATTCGCTCCGGTGCCTGACAAAACGTGTCACTATGATCTTCCGTGGGAGGAGTTTTCCGCGGTACAGATTGGCACGCCACCCGCAGGCCTCGCGCTCCCACGGGTGACGTCGGATCATTATCACGGTGCACTAGAGGCGGTGAGACGCTGTTCGCAGCGCGGGTTCAAACGTGCTGCCCTGGTAATCGACGGCGCGCACGATGAACGCCTGCAACACGTCTGGCGCGCAGGCTTTGAGATGGGAAGCGAAGCGTGCGGATTCCCCCGCGGAATGGTGCTGGCCATGGCGGAGCAAAAGCCGGATCTCAGCACCCTGCGCACGTGGCTGAAGCGGAAACGTCCCGATGTGATCGTGACCAACCTCCATCACGTCGTGGAAAGCCTGCTCAATCAACTCGACCTCTCCGTGCCTCGTGATTGTGGCCTGGTGAGTCTCTCTGTTCCGGCGCTAGGAGACCGTGTGACCGGTATTGATCAACACGGTTATCTGATCGGCACCGAAGCTGTCGACCTGCTCGCCAGCGCGTTTCAACTCCACCGCACCGGACTGCTCACGGAAGCCATCACCCTTCAGGTCAGCGGACGATGGAACGAAGGAAGGACGATAGGCTGATGCTCAGGAATGACTGGGGCATCGTTAACAAATAAGTAGCTATAGTATAGATACTGGTAAGAAGGAGGTGCCGCCTCTTTATCTCAGAAAGTGCGTCTTCGGCCTGACCCCGTCGGTGGCTTTTGGGAAGTTTCACCTCGCGGGGTGAAACGCCCCGCGGCCTACTTCTTGGCCCAGCAGCACACCTCGATATTGTGTCCGTCCGGATCTAGAACGTAGGCGGAATAGTAGTTGGGTCCGTGCTCCGGCGTGAGGCCCGGACTGACGTTGTCTGTTCCACCCGCCGCAAGTGCAGCCTTGTGGAACGCGTCTACCTGCTTCCGACGAGAAACGCGGAATGCGACGTGGTTCTTGGTGACGACTTTCGGTCCTTGAATTGTGTAGAAGTCACGATCACCTTCAGGACCGAAGCCCATCCCTTTGGCTTTGTTCGGAAGAGTAAACTTGGGGGTGGCGGTGTAGCCGATGGGCGCGAGCGCTTTCCGGTAGAATCTCTCGCTCTTGGCAAGGTTGCTGACAGTAATGAACAAGTGGTCGATCATGGGATTTGAGTTTTTCTTTAGGTGGAAGCGAGGAGTTCGCTTAGATGGTAGGGAAGGGGATCAGCGGAAGTGCCGGATTGCGTAGCATGAGGTCGGTGCCGTTTGGCCAGCGAAATCTGCCGCGACAATGCGTCCGGAAAATTTTTTAAATCAGACGGTCGGCACTGTGCCGCCATCGATGATGTAGTCGGCTCCGTGAATGGAGGACGCTCGCGCGGAGGCGAGGAATGCGATGAGTTCCGCCACTTCCTAGGGCCATGCCGCTCGACCGATGGGAATGCCACCGAGTGAGTCCAAGATTTTCTGTCGCGCGGTCTCTTCATCGGTACCGCCGTCTTTGGCCAGGCGGGTCACCATCGCTTGGGATGCCGTGGTGTTAATCCAGCCCGGAGAAATCGAGGTGACGCGAACCCCTTTGGGTCCCACTTCTTTCGATAGGGCCTTGCTGTAGGTCGTGAGCGCCGCTTTGGCGGCTGCGTAGGCGGTGGTAGTTTCGTGCAGTGGCAGGAGACGCTGAATCGACGAAACATGAATCACGACCCCTTGGCCGCGCTGCACCATCGTTGGCACGAAGGCGCGGTCGAGTCTCACAGCTCCGAGCAAATTGAGGTTCAGTTCGTCCATCCACAATTCATCACTCAGTCCAGCAAATCCTCCGGGTGGAGTTGCTGAACCGCCGAGGTTATGCACGACGATGTCAGGTGTGCCCAGCGCGTCGAGAATCGCTTGCGCCGTCTTGGCCGCGCCGGTGGTGGTGCTGAGGTCGGCGGCAACGAAGATGCCTGGTAGACTAGAATTCTTTGGCGCGGTACGAGCGGTCGTAGCGACGCGTGCGCCGCCCGCGGCGAAGCGACGGACCATGGCTTCGCCCGCACCCTTAGTGCCTCCCGTGACGAAAACCCGTTTGCCGCTGAATTCAGTCGGATCGATGGAGAAATTTGGAGTGCTCATGATCAGGAAACGTTGAGGGATGAAATTTTGCCGTCCCGGAGGGCCATGGTGTAGTCGAGGTCGATGGGACTTCCGGGAAACGAGCCCGAGGTGCGCACGGTGAGCAGCAGCGCCTCACCTTGCGCCTTCGCCGTCACGACCTCGGCGTGCGGTTGGTAGTTTAGCGTGTAGTCGCTGATCCACTTCCGGATGGACTCCTGTCCGCGATGATCGTGATTTTCGTCGTGGACGTGGCCGTCGGCGCAGAAACAGTGTCAAGCGGCGTTGGCATCGAAGCGGTTCGAGGCGTCGAGATAGCGTGTAATGATTTCGGGTATTTTCATGGCGTTGTCGGAGTGTCAGTCGCCTGAAGTGACGAGTGACGGGAACGCCTAAGACTATCCGATTTGGCCCAATCCGGCGATTGCCATGTTTTTTCAGGGGCTCATACTTTTAGTTATCACCTTCCTCATTCATGGAACTTCGCCATCTGCGCTACTTCACAGCGGTAGCCGCGCACGGAACCTTCCGACGAGCGGCTACCGTCTTGCACCTCACTCAGCCTGCGCTCAGTCGTCAGGTGCGGGATCTGGAAGAAGAACTGGGAGTGACGCTGATAAAACGCGGAAAAAATTTCGCGACCCTGACCGACGCGGGTGAGCTCTTTTACGAAGAAGCCCAGGAGGTCCTGGCGCGGGCCGCTCTCGCCGTCGAGCGCGTGCGAGGAGTAAAGCAGGTGGAGGTACTGCGAGTCGGGTACGGCCCTACGTTGACCGCGGGAATCATGCCCGGGGCCTTGGAGCGGTTTCAAGCCGGGGAGCCGCGCGTGCGGATCGAGCTCTGCGATCTTTCCCCGCGCGAGATGTCCGAACTCGCGGCCAAGCACGAACTCGATCTTCTCATCGTACCGGGTGACGGCAAAGCCGTCGCGGCCGACTTTCGATGGGCCGATCTGCGTCGTTTATCGCATGTGCTCATCTTGCCGGCGTCTCATCCTCTGGCCCGGCTCAAGAAGATTCCGCCGCGACGTCTCGGCGGAGTGCCGCTCATTGGGTTGGGTCGAGAAAACTTTCCCGGCTATGCCGAAAGCATGCGCGCCTTGTTGAAACCCTTCGGTGTGCGACCGCAGTTCATCAAGATGCTCAACGATGGGGTGTCGGCGATGTTTGCCGAGTTGGAGGCCAGCCATGCCGCGGCTATCCTCGCGGATGGGATTGTTAACACGATGCCGCGCACGCTCGTCGCCCGACCCTTTTCGCCCGCGTTCCCTTCCGTGCTGATCCAAGTCGGCGTCCCAGCCGTAGCGACGAATCCCCACGCCGAGACGTTCGCACGATTGCTGCGCGAGGAAGCAGCGCGCGGGAAATCCCGCTAGGTGAGCGAGAGGGCTGCAAGGCAATCCAGGGATTGCGACAAGCGCGGCCTGAGCGAAAGGCTGATCGAACGCTTGCGATCAACACGCGGTGATCTCAAAAAAAANNGCCCGGAGGAGCCTCGCTCGGTAAGAGACGGAGTGATGCTAGCTGACCGCGATCTTTCGCGGCTTGATGGCCTCGGCTTTGGGCAGAGAGACACGAAGGATTCCTTCCTTGAGTTCCGCGTGGATTCTCTCCGCGTCTACAACGTTGTCGTGCGCGAGGATGAGTTCATAGTCGGCGTCGACCGACTCGCGATGCAGCACGGTCCAGCTGTCGGGCTTGTTCCACGACCGGCGCCCACGGATCACAAGCTGACCTTCCTCGGAGGTTATGTCCACCGCGTCCTTGGTGACGCCGGGGAGCTGCACGGTCACGCCCCATGCATCCTCATTTTCCTGGATGCGATAGAGAGGTTTGACCGAGACGGAGGAGCGGTTTGCTCCGTTGCTTTGCTCCTGAGGAGTTGACGTGCGAGTAAGTGTATTCATGGGTACGAGGATTAAGGTTGAGCCGAGAATTCAGGCGACGGATACAGCGATCTTCTTCGGTTTAGCGGCCTCATGTTTGGGCAGCGTGACTGTGAGGATGCCATTTTCGTAGGCGGCGGATACCTTGTCGGCCCGCACCGTCTCTGGAATCGAAACCGAACGCTCGACCGAGATGTCTCCCTCTGATTTATCCTGACGCGTGGCCCGGATCGTCAGGTAGCCATTAACCATTTCGACCGAGATGTTGTCTTTGTCGAAGCCGGGAAGTTCAGCGCGGACATACGTGTTGTCTTTGTCTTCGTAGAGGTCGACAGGGGTTTGTGAGCCACTCGAGAGCCAAGGGAGGTTCGAGACGGCAGAGGCAAACAGACGATCGAGTTCGCTTTCCAGGCCTGACCAAGGACTGCGGCTGGTAGCCAAACCGAACGACGGCAGAAGACCCGCAGAGCGCGGATTTTGATAACGAACAATGCTACGCATGGTTGGTTCTCCTTTTTTTTGAGGTTGGGTTTNNCTGAAAGTGCCAAACTCTCCGCTGCCATAAGTTACGAAAATATCGTAATTTACTCCCCTGGAGGTGTATACCCCCGGGAAAATCTGTCCCAGTTCGTCACGTCCGATGTGACATAAGGGCAAAAAATTCACAGATCTCCGCACCCTGCGGCGGAGCTTTGCCAGACAAGAGTCGGGTGCCACGTACTCACGACAAACGAGACATTGCTGGTCGCTCACATCCGCACTGTTCGCTCCGTGATGGAAAGAGCGGTCAGAATTGGGCAAGGCTCACTCAGGAAGGTTCTCTCTGAGCGCCGAAGAAAATGCGAAACGTTCGTTTTGACTCCTTCGGATCGTCCGTACCCTGGGAACGCCGACGTCCACGTCGGCATGCGTCATCGCTGGAGAGACGCGATCCCGAAAAGATTACCTTTTCATTGTTCCGCCCTCTAGCCCCATCCGATTTGCAGTTCCCGATCCGTGCCACCCGACCGTCAACGTCCCTGCGTCTCCGCGTTTGAAAGCTCTGCGGACGATTCTCCGGGCTGATGAACCTCATTTTCCGAAGCGCCTTGCCGGTTCATGGCCTCCTCGGCTTCGGCTTGGTCGTCATCATCTGGAGCCGGCGCGTGCCCAGACGACGGATCGCCAAGGACGAGGTCAATCAGAACGGGAAAGTGGTCTGAACCGATGTTTTCGAGACGAGCCATGCGCAAAACGGAAAACTCCCGACTGTGGAAAAAGTGATCCACCGGCCAGCGCATAAAGAAATACTTCGCGTGAAAGGTATTAAACATCCCTCGTCCCACTCTTGGATCCAGCAAGCGGCTCAGTTTTCGAAAGCGCCGGGTGGTGCGCGACCAGGCGACATCGTTCAAGTCACCCGTCACAATGACCGGAAACCGTGCACCTCGGATGGCTTTGCCCACCATGATGAGTTCGGCGTCCCGCTCCTCGGACGTTTCGTTTTCGGACGGGCTAGGCGGAGCGGGGTGGAGAGAGTGAACGCGGATACGCTTTCCATCAGGCAGAGCGATGAGCATATGCATTGAAGGGACCTCCTTCTCGACCAAAAACTGGATCCGCGCGTCTTCGATCGGCCATCGCGAGTAGACATGCATCCCGTAAAGATTTTCCAGCGGACACTTCAGCGAAAAGGGGTGCGTCGACTCGATGGACGCCAGCGTTCGCTCCCACTCGCCATTGGTTTCCAAGGTGATGATCACATCGGGATCTTCGCGTTTCACCACGGCGAGGAAGTCACAATAGCGCCGATTGGTCATCAGAACATTGGCCGACAGAANNAATGCGGAGACGCTGGCCACGGGAAGCTGACGATGCCGGTTTCACTTCCTTGGGCACGATGACGGTGAAGGGCAGAATCCACCAAGCCTGATAGAGCATCCCGCCCACCAATCCTCCCAGAATGAGCCAATGAAGAACGCTGGAAGGCTCAAACCGAGAGACCATCGCGACGAACACCGCCAGACCGAAAAGAGAAAATTGAAGCCGGGGAAAGTCAGCGCCGCGCACATACCAAACCGGATTTTTGGAAATCGGCAGGAACGTGAAGAACAGGAAAATCACTGTTGCGCCCGCCAAGACCCAATCCAGCGCAGAGCCAAACGTTGTCACCCCGGCCAGCAGGCATTGAGAGAGTACGCCCATCGCGCCATAGTCCGATTCGCTCCGCAGGTGTTCCCGCGTGCATGACACCACAACCCCGTCCACAGGAAGACCATGCTCTCTGGAGAAACCACGCCCGCCTAGCCGAATTCAAGTTCGG
>DKKJ01000345.1 GCA_002455175.1 Opitutaceae bacterium UBA6669 | reverse complement strand
CGGTAAAGACTACAATCTTCGCGTATTAGTACATCCCAGCATTCTGGAACGTCTGCGCAACGAAGATGCCGACCTCCTCGTGCGCATGGAAAAGCTCTACGGCGTCAAATTGGCCTTCCGCGCCGACCCGAGCTACCACGTCGAGAACTTCAAGATCGTTAACGCCGCCACCGGCGAAGAGTACCGCTGATTCATTCCTGATTTTCCACTCAACGCCGTCCACCGAGGACGCAAAAAGGCCGCAGGGTTAACCTGCGGCCTTTTTGTTGAACCTGCTAACGGTCTGCTGATCGCTTAAAACTCGACTTCGTAGACCTCGATCAGAGCCACTCCTCCCGCGCCGGTCGCAGCGCTAAGATGTACCGTATAGGCACCCGGCTCGAGCGTCACCACCATTGCCGCATCCTTGCTCTTGGCAGGTAATGGAAAGGCACCTACTTGAGAAGCCATCCGTTCCACAAACGAAACCTCCTGGGGGCGCCCATCCTCCCAGTTATCGTTCTCTTGAATGACTTCAGATTGACGGTAAAGTCTCATGTGAGGGTCCGCCAAAGCACCGTTGACTTTGAAATCGGCCAACGTCGGTCCAACGCCACGAATCAGGAAGCTCTTGGGCGAACTACCGGTAACAATCAAACCCGAGATCAGCACATCACCGCCGTGACCCACCGTGCCTCTGGCCGAAAGGTTGACCAGGCTGCTGGCAACACTGTCGGGGACATCGTAGACCTCGACCAAAGCGATGCCGGGAGATCCCGAAACATTCCGGGTAAGGGCCGTGTAGTTTCCTGGTTTCAATTCCAACAGGAGAGCAGAGTCCTTGCTCCCTGATGGGAAAGCGAAGGCACCGACTCGCGCAGACGCTGACGCGATCTCTGCGGCATTGGTTGCGCTGCTCCAATTATCATTCACCGCGACCGGTTTTCCCTGCCAGTCCAGCAGCGTGAGTTCGGGATCTGCCAACGCGTTTTCTACTCCAAATTCCGCCAGTACCGGCCCAGCCGCACGCACGAGTACNNCCAATCGGTCTGGCGGCGCTCCACCGGTCGAATCTGACGATCCGAGACCAGCATTCAACGTCGTAAACAACGGCGTTCCGTTCCTCTGCGTAACCAGCACCATGTCGCCACTCGGGAGCGCGCGCAAGGCCACGAATTCACCCGAGATGATATGCGTTGCATCGAGCCCGTAGTTGGGGCCGCCCCACCGTTGTACCTCGACTTTTCCTCCTGTGGAACTTTGGCGAGCCGTGTAGACGCGCGACTCCAACCAAACAGCCTCCAACAAACCATTCGCCAGCGCATTGTTCTGCACCAGCGTTGCGCCATCATAAAAATGACCAGCGNNGGCACCACTTACATAAGGCGCTTGTCTGTACTCGCCGAGTGTGCCGTCCGCATTGACGACGACATACCGAAATTCGTTCGTACCGCCCCCGTTACGATAGCTGTACAGGCGCTGAGTCGAATTACTCCAAACGTACTCTGTGTTCTGCTCGTAGGAGCTTTGCTGAAAGAGCACCTTTCCTTCTACGGAATGGATGGTCTGGTAACCCGAAGAGGATCCCAATCGGTCGCTCACCACGACTTTATCACCCGCCGCCACCAAGGCTGAAACCGCGTGTCGCGTCATNNGCTAGGACGCCCTTGGAGAACAATCGGACTGAGATACGTGCGAGTGGTCGTCGACCAGCGAAACACGTTCCCGGTTAGCCTGCTGTACAAGAACACCGTCCCGTTTCGGTCCGTGACTACCTCATCGGGAAAGAACCCCACGTTGTGTGCGTCGACTGGAGGAAGCGTACTCCGAGGAATCAGCGTCAACAGGGAAACCTTCATTTTAGGGATGCCACCCCCAGAGACAGGCGTGCCAAAAACGAAGGCGTCATTGCCTCGCACCATCACCCACTCACCGGAGTGGGTCAGCGTAACTCTGGCTTTCTCTGCAAAGTTTGCATCGTAGCTCACCAGCTCTTTTCCTCGAAGAACCAAAACCTCACCACCCCCCATGTCGGTCGCGTCATGATGCGACATGCCAAATGTCCCCACGTAGCTAAGATCCGTTGTGGAATAGACGATCCCAGAACCATCCATCAGTCTGCGTCCATCTGCAGACAGTGTAGACCGACGCCCCCCAAAATTTCCTTCCAGGTACCGGCTGGTCTGTATGCCTCCAAACTCACCTGTAGGACTCACTAAGATCGAAGTGACACCTCCAGGCGAATACACACTGTTACGACTGAAAACGCGTCCCAAACCAGGGGCCGCCGTCAGCGACGAGCTCAGCCCGTAATGACCCGAGATCGAAAAAAGCGCTGCTCCCGTCGCTAATGAGTACGAGTTAAGAGTGCTAGGAGAGGTGCCAGAGTCGATGAGAAGGACCGTGGGGAGGACCGCAAGTGCGTTGATGTCACCCGCCAACGCTGATCCAAACTGAGTTTCACCATTTCCGTTGAGATCGAATCGCGAAACGGTTCGCCCAAATCCGACAAATAACGCTGTGGATGAAGCCGCCATGGCATTCGGCGTCCGTGAGAGAATCAGCGGAGCAAGCCAACTATCAGTCGCAAGATTGAAACGTTCAATCCGAGCAGGGTTGGCAAAAAGAAAATAGGCAATGTCGCCGACGCGATCAACCTGAAGCGCAGACCCAACCGGCGCCCTATCCGAAATCTGCTGACTCAGGAATGCGGTCCTGCTGGCTGTTGAACCATACTCATTCGAAACGACGACAAAGTATTCCCCGAAATCCTCCTCGGTAACTTTTTCCAGGTACAGATCGGACGAAGTCGCACCCGCGATAGGCTTACCGTTGCGATACCACTGGAAGCGATGTGAACTCGACCAACCATAGCTGGTATAAAACCGTGCCGGAGAACCTATCATCGCTGTCGTGCTGGTGAGTGTTAGAACCAAAGGTCTCTGACCTCGCTCAACGATCAGCTCGGCCTGACGACTCACTACCGTACCTCCCCCATTTTTTACCTCGAGATGGTATTTTCCAGCATCGATCACACCTAGTCTATATATGTACAATTGACTGGAATTGGCTCCAGGAATGGGTCGATTGTTAAAAAACCACTGCAGCGTCATCGGCGATGAACCGGTGATGCTGGTTGAAAACGTAACACTGTCTCCGATACTTCTTACGGTATCCATAGGCTGGGAGGCCAAGGCAGGAGGAATCGGTGGCGTCACCGTGAGATTTGCCGTCGAACTGGTGACAGAGCCAGCACGGGTAGTCGCTACGAGAGTGTACCTCCCAGCGTCTTGAGGCTTCACAGATCGAAGTGAAAAGTAGTTTTGCGTAGCGGCGACAATCGGCAGCCCGTTGAACATCCACTGATAGGTCACTGGCGCATTACTCGTCGCATACCCACTGAAGCTCGCATCTTGTCCTTCGACCACTGAGACCGACTGAGGCTGCTGCTGAAAAACAGGGAGCGATGCCGCCCGCACCGTCACCTTGGCTTTGCGGCTCGTTGCACTCCCTGCAGCGTTGCTCACCACGACATGGTACTCGCCCTCATCTGAGCGCGAGAGCGAGCTAAACGTCAGGGAAGGGGTAGTCACAGGAAGCAAACTTCCGTTTTTATACCATTGAACCACGAAGGGCGCGCTTCCGAGGTCGAGGTAGAAGTTGAGCGTTAGATCCTGTCCCTCCACGGAATCAGCATCGTAGGGCGCGATCGATTGAAGCACCGGTGCCACGGGCGCATTTACCGTCAACGAGGCAGGCTGACTGGTCACACTTCCGAGAGAATTGCTGACCGTTACATGATATATCGCCGTGGCCGCATTGCTGATTCGGCTAAGCATTAAAACGGCCGACCTCGCACCTTCGATTAGAACACCATTCTTAAACCATTGATAGGTTCGCGGAAAACTTCCCGTGACGACCACGCCAAAAGAAACATTCTGATCGCGGTAGGCACTGATCGAGGCGGGGGAAGTCCTTACAACAGGAGCTGCCGCAGACAGAACCGTAACGGACACACTGGCCGCACTTGAGCCAATGCTATTCGTCACCTCAACCGAGTAAGTAGTCGACCCTTCAGGAGTGCCGCCCACGACGGTCAGCCGATCTGTCACTGCTCCTTCAATCACAGCGCCGTTGCGAGCCCACGCGTAACGAAAGCCTTCGGTCTCACCGCTTAAGGTAACCCGTAATATTCTCTCTTCCCCGAACTCCACTAGTCCACCCCCAGTGATACCATAGATGAAAGGCGGCGAGGTATCCGCGGCATTCAGTCGCCCGACTCCAAGGAACGACACTAGCAATGCAGAAACTACGTAGAAGAATGCCGCAGTCATCCGCGAGACACAAACGAACATAGGATCGTTCTTCGGATCAGAAGCCGAGTACCTGCTCAAGATCAAAGCATGTCTTTAATGAATATAATAAAAAATATAGGCCGATGTTAGTATTTGCTGCACGAGTAAGTAACTCTGCCGCCAGCTCTCCACCATCAAGGAGCTAACGCTTGCGCTTTAATCAGAAAGGAAACCCTGAGCGTGCCTACTCCGCGGTGAGTGGATTGTTATTCCAGGTTCCTATGTAAACAAACTTTAGCGAGAATCATCGCCAATACTTCTCCATCAAGTCGACGCGCTACTCCCTCGCTAGGAATAACATCACTTTTCAAACGGAAGGGGAAAAGCGCGCCCAAGACTTACCCAAGTAGCGAAATGAGTTCGATAAGGACTTCGGTCAGTGCCCTGCGGGATAAACTCTGTCTCCACACCGATGCACCCTGCTCCTACGAAGGCCGACTCGCACCTCGAAACTCGGACTGCCTGAAGGCAGGACTCCAAACTTGAGGCGGACCTAACTCGCAAGGATCACCACCTTTCAGCTCTCGCTGACGCAGTCACTAAAAGCCTGCGGGCTTTCGAGGTCCCTACCTCACGAGATGTTAGAGGGCTAGTCGCCAGAGGACTCTCTTTTAGCCTTCGGTGGGGAATCGCGACCCAATGATCGCACGGGCGGCAGAATGTCACGAAACGCTGCGCCGTAAATCTCCCAAACCGTCAGGAACAATCCGAAGACCAACGGCCCTGCGATGAAACCGATCGGGCCGAATAGGAAAAGACCTCCGAGGGTTCCGATGAGAATGAGCAAATCAGGCATCTTCGCATCTTTGCCCACCAATGTTGGCCTCAGCACATTGTCGATCGTGCCCACCACCGCAGCACACCACGCCGCGACCAAAGTCGCCGCTAACACTTGGTCGGTAACGAAGAGGTACACCACGGCAGGAACCCACACCAACGCCGACCCGACACCGGGAATCACGGACAGGATCACCATGATCGTTCCCCAGAACGCCGCGCCGTTGATTCCCGCTGCCCAGAGCGATAACCCCGCCAACGTCCCCTGCACGATACCGATAATAACGGTGCCCTTGATCGTGGCCCGCGTCACGGAAGCAAACCGCTCCATCATCTGAACTTCATCTGCGTGCCTCAGCGGCATATAATAAAAAATCTTTTCCAAGATGGCTCGTCCATCACGCAGGAAAAAAAACATCGCGTACAGCATCACGAAGGCATTCAGCAAAAAGGTAGCCGTGCCCGCGGTCATGCGAGACGCAGCTGCAACCAGAACTCCGCCCGCGGACTTGGCCGCCTGCCCTAAATGCTCCACGATGGTCTCTTGATCGGGTACATACGACGCGAGCATAGGGAATCGGGAAACGATCCACTCGTGAACGTCGAAACCGGCCGACGGCCCAAACTGCTGCTGTGCCCAGGGAATGGCTTTCTCGCTCACCTCCAGCGCTTGCGCAATGACCAGACCGGCAAATGCCCCTAACGGCCCGACGGCCAAAAGCACTAAAATCATGATCGTGGCAAACGAAGCCAGCGACGTTCGCCCCCTGAAGAGGCGGCAGAGCCAGCGGTACAGCGGATGGCTCAAGCCCGCCAGCATCGCTCCTAACAAAAGCGACTTCAAAAATGGCCAGGTGACAGCCAACGCCAGGAGCGAGATCGCCGCCACCAGCAAGAGCACAAACGCATTTCGAAATTTCCGGGCTCTGACTTGGGATTCGAGCATAAAGGTCGTTACGGATTGCCACACGGTCTTCCGGCCCTCGCCTCCGAGCGAGAGAAAATCATGCGGTTTGTAAACCGCTCCGATCAGTTGAGCTTTAAACCGCACCTGTTCACTTCGGGGTAAAACGGGGTACGAGGCACGTCTCCGAAAAAGCCTGACTACAAATCCGGGAAATCGCCTGGGCTAATGCAACTAAATATCATGGTCGTGATCCGCCATGATTCCGATCCTACTCAACTCTCGTTCCCATGAGCCTTGACGAAACACCGCGCGGGGCGCGGAGTCACAGGAAGATGCGCCTCCCCTTGCTCAAGGTGATTACGGTGGCCTCGCTTCAGAGCGTAGTCTGCGCCAACACGCCCACAGCCGAGCATGTGTCTTCGACAACGCCAGCGGAGCGTTCTGCAATGGCTGCGCCGAACACCTCCCTACCCTCTGCTTTCAACGGATTTGAACTCCCGGAAGTCAGAGTGGACATAAAAAAGAGCCCATTGCCCACGAAATCGGATGTCCTCACTAAGGCCGCCCTTTCCGATTACTTCTTGAAGCAGTATCCCGGAGCCAGTTTCAAGGGCCGAGACCCAACGGAAAACAATTCTGCCGGCCCACCCAACTATGCCTTGGTCATGTATCGCGATGACCAACGGCTCTCTCAGACGCAGTCACTGAAGCGGCTTGAAACAATCATGGAGATATCCGGAGACAGCGAAGGAGCCAAATTGCTGAAATCAGAAGTCAACCGCATGCTCATTCGTCGACCGACACCATTAAACGAAGCAATGGATCGGNNTCCTCCGCTCCGGGCGAAAGCGCGACGGAACTCTATTTTACTATCTTCTCCGTGTCCCCATCCGGTGAAGGAACGTTGTCGTTCTTTTCTGCTCGGTCTCGGTAAATCGCGGCACGCGCCAGTAGCATCAAGGTCACCGGCGTTGTCACCGAAACGAAAACAAAAATCAGCGCTTCGTGTACTGCCGGACGGCTTTGGGTAACGCTGAAATAGGTCACCGAACCGAGTAAGATCATCAGGGTGCCGAAACTCGTGCCCAGCGTCGGCGCATGAACACGATGATAAAAGGTCTTCAACCGCACCAGCCCGAGGCAGCCAATGAAAGTGAAGAAAGCGCCCAACACCACGCATGACGCGACCAGCACTGCGGCCCACATCGGAAGCTCTGTCGTCGCGCTCACTCGATCACCTCCCCACGCATCAGAAACTTGGCGAGAGCGACGGAACTGGTGAACCCAAGCACACCGATGATCAACGCCGCTTCGAAATAGTGCGTCGTCCCCGAACGAATACCAAACACCACCAACATCAACATGGCATTGACGTAGAGAGAATCGAGACTCAGCACCCGGTCCTGCGCGCGTGGTCCCTTGATCATACGGTAAACGGCCGCGGCCATCGCCAGCGCGAGCAGCACTTGAGCAAGGGATAGCGACCAGAAAAGAAGGGTGGCGCTCATTCGAATATCTCCAACAACAAGGTTTCGTAACGCCTTTTCAACGTATCGATCCAGGCTTTTTCATCCACCAGATCCAAGACGTGAATCAGCACGGTGCTGCGCGACGCGTTGTACTCAACCCAGGCACTGCCTGGTGTAGCCGTGACAATGAAAGCCAGCAGGGACAGCCCATGCGCATCGGTCAATTTAAGAGGGACGATCAAAAAGCCTGCGGTCTCCTTCCGCGCGCGTCCACGGAGAATAATCCATGTCACCGCGACATTTGAGCGAAGGATGTCGAGTGTCACCAACACCAACAGGACCAGAAATTTGTGCGCACGACGGACGTTCGATCGAGCGGGCTGTAATGCCGCCATCGCCAGACTGGCCAACACCGTAACGAGAGTGCCAAGTAATATCTGGCCCAAACTGAGCGACTGCTGCAGCAACAACCAAATCGCCAGCAAAGACAGAGCCAACAGCGGGTGAGGAAAAACGCGGCTCATCGCGAGACCTCCTCAAATGGGACGTCAAGCGGCGTCGGGAGTACCGCTGAGACATACCCCCCTGGGTGATAAAGCTCGGCCGCGGCCGCCATCGTGTAATTCATGACCGGTCCAGCCATCACGGCCATGACCATACACAGGGCAACCAATAGAATCACCGGAGCGATCTCTAGAACGCGAACCGGCGCCGGGTGATCGGACATCTGCACCCACAGGGTATTAATCCCCGTGCGTGTCAGCGCGATCAGCGCCGCAAATCCGGAGAAAATCACCAAGCCGATCAACCACCAGGTCGATTCGGCCACCACGCCCGCACCGCCTAATCCCGTCGGATTTAACATGGAGGACAGCATCGCAAACTTGGCGACAAAACCGGTCAGCGGTGGCAATCCCGCGAGCAAGACCACACAGAGCCCAAAGCAAACGCTGAGCACCGCCAAAGCCCCGGGAATAGCAACACTGACCTCCTCCACCTCTTCGGCCTCATCGTCGTCGTCGCTGAAATCTTCGACGGTTACCGTCTGCACGTCCGCACCTTCAATTCGCACCCGCTCCAGCAATTCCAATAACAGGAAGAAAGCGCTGACGGCGAACGTCGAACTGACGAGATAGAAAAGAGCTCCACCCGTCACCTGCTCGCTCGAAAATCCAATTGCCGCTAACAGCGTACCCGAGGACACGAGCACGCAATACCCAGCCATCCGTCCGGACGACCGAGACGCTAAAACGCCGATCGCCCCAAACGCCAACGACGCCATCCCAGCGTAGAGAAGAAAGGACTGACCAAAACCGGCTGAAGCACCCGCACCCTCGCCAAATGCCAGCGAGGACAAACGCAGGATCGCGTAGATTCCGACCTTGGTCATGATCGCAAACAGGGCGGCGACGGGCGCGCCGGCGGCGCTATAGGTGTGCGGCAGCCAGAACGACAGCGGCAACAGTCCGGCCTTGAGGAGGAAGACGGCGATCAGCAACGCGAACGCCAGCCTGGCCAGCGCCTGGTCGTGCCCGGGCAGCGTCAGACGATACGCCAGATCGGCCAGATTGAGCGTTCCGAGCGTACCGTAGAGCAGCCCGAGTGCGATCAGGAAGATCGCCGAGCCGATGAGATTGAGCACTACATAGCTGATCCCCGCGCGGGTTCTGGCGAGCCCGCCGCCATGCGCNNGCGCCGGTCAGGCCCACCAACTGCAACTGGAACAGCGGGTGGAAGTGTCGTCCGCGTTCGTCGAAACCGCTACTGGCGTAGAGCAGCGCGGCGAAAGCGAGGACAGCGGTGAGGAGCGTCATTCCAGCAGCCAGCCGATCGACGACCAGGACGATGCCGAAAGGGGCCGGCCAGTCGCCGAGGGCGTAGACGCGCAGCAGTCCGTCGTCGGCGAGCAGCGTCAACCATGCGGTGAGCACTACCAGCAGGCCGCTGGCCAGCAGCCCGACGGTCCGCTGGAAGGCCAGTCGTTCGCTCGCCATCTGCAGCAGCGCGGCGGCAAAGGGGAGCAGGATCGGAAGGATCGGCGCATGCGCGTTCATCGCGGTTCTTTTGCCGCGTCGACGTGATCGCCACCCGATTCGGACAACGCGCGCAGGGCCAGCATCGCCAGGTAGGCGGTCATGCCGAAGCCGATGACGATTGCCGTCAGCACCAGCGCCTGCGGCAAGGG
>DKKJ01000051.1:5479-14513 GCA_002455175.1 Opitutaceae bacterium UBA6669 | reverse complement strand
ATCCTCGAACTTCTCGCCGGAGCGGTGGCGGCTCAGGATCGTGTTGGCCTTCTCCGTGAGGGTGGTGTCGGACTCGTTCTCGGTGCGCGTGAGCTGGATCAGCCGCAGGTGGACGGCGTCCTCCTGGTAAAACCGGTCCTTGTTCTCGTTGTAGAACGCCTCGATCTTGACCGGACTGACCGTGCTCTGCGACTTGCGCTGCTGCTGACGCATGTAGCCGTAGATGATGTTTTCTTCGATCTCTCTGCGGTATTCGCGAAGGGTCATGCCCCGCGAGCGCAGGTGGGCGAGGAATTTCGAACGATCTCCATCAAATTGCGTGATCTGCATTTCCGCGACCTCGTTGTCCACATAACTGCCGGGGATCCGCTTCTTCTCATCCTTACGAAACTCTTTCACGATCAGCTCACGGTCGATGATCTGCTGGATAATTTCGTCCTGAGCCGCTTCGAGCTTCTGGTTGAACTCTTGTTCATTGCGCGACTCGTTGCGAATCGACGCCACCATGGGCGCAATGTCGCGGCGAATATCATCCACAGTGATCACCTTCCCCTCGACAATGGCTGCGATGCCGTTGGCAAACCGAAGGTCGAGATTGTCCACGGGTGCCGCTTCAGGAGCAGCAGACTGCCCCCACATAGGGACAGAGAGTCCAGCGGCAAAAACGAGGGCCAAGGCAGAAACAGACAGGGGGTTACGGCGACGATCAGCACGCATCATGACGTGGGCGGGTTGGGCAGGTTGTTCAGGAAGACGACAATTTCTTTTAAACGTAGAAGCGGCTCAGGAGCGGTCAACCGCGGAAACCGGGAGCCCAGCATCACAAAGTCATCCCGCCGTCCACTCGCCCGCAAGCACTTCAACTTGGTCGACTCGGTTTCGACGGAGACAATCCCTTTTTGTTCCGCGCGGATCCGGATCTCTGTGATAATCAACAGCGCCCGAACTTCAGAGCCAAAAGCCCCAAAACGATCCCGCAGGTCACTTTCGATATCTTTCAGTTGCTTGGGCGTCTCTGCCAGGGCGAGTTTCCGGTAAAAATCGATCCTCAATCGGGTTTCCGACAGGTAAGCCATTGGGATCCGAGCTTGGATTCTATCCACCGGCACCGCCCCGCCAGCGTCATCTTCAGCCTCTTTGAGCGCAGTATAGCTCGTTCCATGGCCCCGGGTCTTCGCCCCCGACTCTCCGGAAACAGGTTCGCCGTCACCTACAAATACGAAATCGAGTTTCACACTCGCCCGAATCGAAGCGGCCTGCTTTTCGCCGCGCAGCCGCGACACTGATTGACGGAGCAATTGGCAGTACAACTCAAACCCTACTCCGACAATGTGCCCGCTCTGCTCCGCTCCGAGAAGATTCCCTGCCCCCCGAAGTTCCAAATCGCGCATAGCAATTCGAAACCCCGCTCCGAGCTGATTGTGAGTTCTCAGCGCGTTCAGACGCTGGCGGGCGATCTCCAACATACGGGTATGGCGATGCAGGAGAAGATAGGCATATGCCTGATGTTTGAAGCGTCCCACGCGTCCGCGCAGTTGGTAGAGCTGCGACAATCCAAACCGGTCCGCCGCCTCGATGATGATGGTGTTGCAATTGGGAATATCCAAACCGCTCTCGATGATCGTTGTGCAGACGAGGAGATGGTAACGTCCGGCGACAAACTCAGTCATGAGTTCCTCCAATTCATCGGCCTCCATCTTGCCGTGTCCTACTCCAATCGTGAGATCCGGCATCAGTTCGCGCAACCGCGCAGCGACGAGATCGATGGTCTGCACGCGGTTGTGGAGATAAAAAACCTGTCCACCGCGCCGGATTTCGTGACGCACGGCATCGACGATGACCTTTTCATCGTAAGTTTTAACGATGGTCTGAATCGGGTGGCGATTGGTGGGAGCGGTCTCGATCACACTCATATCACGCGCCCCAGTCATAGCCATATAAAGCGTCCGAGGAATCGGCGTCGCACTCATGGAGAGCACGTCCACGGTGGAACGCAAAGTCTTGAATCGCTCCTTATGTTTCACCCCGAAGCGCTGCTCTTCGTCGATGATCACCAAACCAAGCTCTTTGAAAATCACGTCACGCTGCAACAGCCGATGCGTTCCCACTAAGATGTCCACCTGACCATCAGCCGTCGCCGTCAACACCTTGGTGATCTCGTTGCGCGTCCGAAAGCGACTGACCATTTCAATCGCGATAGGATACCCCGCCATGCGTTCTCGAAACGTATTGAGGTGTTGCTGCGCCAACACGGTCGTCGGAACCAGCACCGCCACCTGGCGTCCGCCTTGCACGGCCTTGAACGCGGCGCGAATCGCCACCTCAGTCTTGCCAAAACCAACGTCACCACAGATCAGGCGGTCCATCGGACGCGCCCGCTCCATATCGCCCTTGGTCTCTTCAATCGCTTTCAACTGATCGCGGGTCTCCGTGTATGGAAAAGACGCTTCAAACTCTTTTTGCCAAGCAGTGTCGCCCGGAAAAGCAAAGCCAGGGTGTGACTCCCGTGAAGCTTGGATACGAAGTAGCTCGGCCGCTAAATCTACCGTAGCGCGCTCCGCAGCCTGGCGAGTCTTTTCCCATCGGCCCGATCCCACACGCCCGAGTTGCGGGCGTGACTTCGATAAACCGACATAACGACTGATCAGGTGCGATTCCTGGAGTGGCACATGGAGAGTCACGTGCTGGTCAAACTCAAGGGAGATCACCTCGCGTATTCCCTGAGCCGTATCGATCTTGGTCAGCCCGCGATAGAGTGCGATTCCATGCTGCAGGTGAACAACGAAATCGCCCTCCACCAATTCACNNGCGCGTTTCGAACCGCCGGCTCGTCGCGCCCGCTGGCGTCCAAAAAGCTCGGTCTCGGTTACGACCACCTGCCCCCGCTTTCCTCTCGGCTTCTTCCAGCTGAGTGCGGTCCATCGGGCCGGGGGCTCTCCGTCCGGCGCTACCTCCACTCGCTCTTCCGACTCGGTATCACGATACGTGATACGGAAGCCCTCATTTAACGCCCCTCGCCACCATACCGGCTGGAGGCCGCTTAAGGCGCGATCCTCCTCAAGGATCTCCTTGGCCCGTTGTTCCTCTCCTTCCTTGGAAACAACAAACACCAGCCCATAGCCCAGCTTTTTCCAGCCTGCGAGCTTGTTGAGAAACGCATGGCGTGCCTCCACCTCACTTTGCAGCCGTTCCTGCGCGACCAGAGTATCATCGGGATAACTGCGGTGATGGGAAAGGCTATCGGCGTCCCACATGCGCTCTTCAACCGCATCACCATCGAGGAAAGCAGAGGCCTCATCGAGATCGCTCACCCCGGTAAGCGCAGCTACCTTTTCCAAAAGCGCAGTAAAGCCGCGTTCACCTCCCCGCGCCGCCGCCGCCAACTCCTCATCGAGCTCAGCCGGCTCCACCAGAACAAGATGAGTCGCCGGCGAAAGATAGTCCGCTAACCCGACAGTCGACGACGCGAGTTTCAAGCGTGGAGACGCCGAAAGCGGGATGGATTCGACCGCCGCACCCGAGCGCTGAGTAACCGGGTCGAACGCCTTGATCGATTCAATTTCATCGCCAAAAAAATCCAACCGATACGGCTCATTGGCCGTGATGGGATAGACGTCAATGATCCCCCCGCGCACAGAGTAGTGCCCCGGCGACTCACACACCGCCTCAGAGTCATAATCGAGATCACGAAGTGTTTCCAACAACCCTTGAAACGATTGCGGCTTCCCGCGCTGAAGCATGACTTCCTTTTCGGCAAAGGCCTCCAATGCAGGTACGGGCTGCAACAAAGCTGCGGGAGTCGTCACCACCACCAGCGTCGGTGACCTGCCAGAAGAAACAACGCTCACGGAGCGGCGTCCTTTGAGTTTCGAGAGAACAGTCTGCCGATCCGCGGACGCTGCAAAAGCCTCCCTCATCTCCCGAGTCTCGGGCATCGCCTCAGGAAATAACAACACCTCCATCTCACGTCCGTCACCACTGCCTTTGTGGAACAAGGCGATGTCCTCTACCAATTGCTCAGCTATCTTGAGCTCTGGCGCGACAACCATCCACACCGGTGCAGGATCCACGCGCGTCAATTCATCAAGGACAGCACCCCTTGCGGGAGGGCAGACACCGACGAGCTTGTGGCGACGCAACGTAGCAAGGAGCGACATACGCAGCGGACGAATGGAATGAGAGACTGCCCGCGACGCAACCCCTTGAACCAATCAGAGCGGGAGCGACCAGCAAATTTTCGTAAGTCAGTTGCCCTAAAATCGGGGCACTGCGTTACGAAACGATTGCCTGCGCAGTTCATGAGTCGCTGCACGCGAGCCATTATATTACTTAAATATCTTTTCAATAAACAGTTAGATAATTTCTCATAGCCAGTTCGCGGCTTTTTCTACGCGATTTGAACGTTTCTGATCCGGTAGCGTCTTTCTCTGCGGTAGTCGGTAGTTCGCTACCCGTTCTTTTCAGCACAGTTCATGTTGTAGTTTGTTTAGTCGGCGAAGGCGCTGGGCGTTGTAACACCCAGCGGNNATTTTAGGAGGCTCGATCTCAACCTCGCTCAAAACACCCCTTGCCAGCGCTAGTCGCGGAGGGAAACGTAGGCCTTTCCATGCCTGACTTCCGAGTTTTCTGCCAAGAGCCTCTGCCCAACGCTGACCGGATTGTTCTCAGTCCCGAGGAGTCGCATCATTTGGTCACGGTCAACCGCGCCCGCGTCGGAGACCCGGTAGTCGCCTTTGATGGAAAGGGCTCGGAGTGGGTAACGCGTTTGACCAAAGCCGACAAGAGGGCTGCCGAATTAGCAGTAGCTACGGTGAAGAAAGCGTCCAAGCGCCTCTGCCAAGTTACCCTGGCGCAAGCTCTGCCTAAAGGTACGGCCTTCGATGCGATCGTAAAGAAAGGAACGGAGCTGGGCGTCGCCTGTATTGCTCCATTAAATACTGAACGCACACAGGTTCACCTGGAAGGAGGACGCCAGGACAAAAAAAATGAGAAGTGGATAACCGCAGCCATGGAAGCGGCCAAACAATGCGGCAATCCTTGGCTGCCCGAAATCGGTCCTCTGAGCGACGTGAAGCCCTTCATCGAAAAGTCCAACCACCTCGATGAAGCCGTCCCTGCGCTACGCCTAATTGCCTCCCTCTACCCGGGCGCCGTCACCGTAAAGACTGCGCTCGCAGGCTACCGCAAGCAGCACCAGCAGCTTCCGCGTGAGATCATTTGGCTGATAGGACCCGAAGGCGATTTTACAAAAGACGAACTCGATCATGCCCTCGCTCACCACTTCGTTCCGGTCACGCTAGGACCGCAAGTCCTCCGGTGTGAAACCGCAGCAGTTTATGCAGTTAGCGTCATCATGCATGAGATGCAGGGATGACCTCCGCTTAAACACACGCCCTCGAGAAGGAAACCGTGGGCGCAGAGAATAAAAAAAGGGACGGCGCGAGGCCGTCCCTTGTGCATTGAAAACCAAATCCGATGGCTACCTAAGTCTTTGCGTAGTGCGCGCCAACTTACGTTTGATTCCGAGCAGACCGGCGAGCGTCAGTCCAAAAAGGACCACGGTTGCACCAGTATCTGGAACTCTGATAGGAGCGCTGGCGTAAAGCTGGGATTGGGCGTGCGTTTGGCCCTTGGTGAGGTTGAGTACTTGAACGCCATAGGCACCATTGGCATCCGCACGAGCGCTGGAAGCGGAGCCGAATTTGGCGAAAGCGGCGTCAAGAAAGACGTTCTGCCCTGGCGTGCCGTAACTGCTGTAGCCCGAGATTCCGGACGTCTCATTTTCGAGGAACCAGATCGCTAGTTGCAGGGAGGTGTTCGAAGCCTTGCGCCCCGCACCGTAATCATAGCCTGCCAGCGAACCGGCGGGGAACTGCGAGTAGAGCCAAGCCGTTCCTAACGAAATAGGATCTGCTCCGTTGGTGGCTCCGCTCACTCCGCCGAGGGTAGCCGCATTGCCGATGCTGTAGTTATAAACCGTTCCAGGAGTAAAGTGTTCGCTGTATTCCAAACAGAAGGTCTGGAAGGTCCCCGCTGCCGCGGAACCGGGATGGCTGATGGCCGCATAATNNGCGAAGCGGTGTAGGAGCCGCCGCCCAGCCCGTTGCCGTTAGAACCTTCATTGAGGCTCAGGGTGATCGTCGCCGCCCAGCCGCTAGAAGCGAACGCAGCGGTCGCGGCCAGTAAAGCCAGCGTCTTGGAGAGTTTTTTGCTCGTGGTCGTCATAGGGATTTTCGCTGAAGTTGGATTGCCTCTCCTTCTAGCGCCGCCCGTGCCACGTTTTTGAGTCCTACCTAAAGAAATATATAAACATATTTATATCATATGTTTGCGTCACTACGTAGCCCTCATGCAGTACTACGTATCCGCTATTTGGATCGCAAATCGGGCGCGAGTTGTAACGGGAACCGACAGAACGCGGGAAGACCGTCGGTTTGCTGTCAAAATTGACGACAAAGCAGATCTCCAAGAGGAGGGGAGACCCATGGCGCACAGACAACACGTAGTCCTCTTTCTGTGGTTGTCGGCTAACTACGTAGCACCGCCTTCGTAGAGCGTGCACACGGGACCGCAAGCCGCCCCTGATGGGCTCTCCGTGGAAGCTCGAGGACCGATTTGGTACCGCGCCGCGCTCGCTCACCAAACGAGCAAACCGCCGGCGAAGGTAAGCCCCGCACCGACGCTGCAGAAAATGATGCGGTCTCCCGGCTGGAAAATCTCTTCCTGCGCCGCCCATCCGAGAGCCATCGAGACGGACGCTCCGCTGGTGTTGCCGTAGCGGGAAATCGTCATCACCACCTTCTCAAACGGAATGCCAATACGTTTGCTCACCGCCCGGAGGATGCGCTCGTTGGCTTGGTGAGGGACGATCCAAGCGATGTCGTCTGGTTTGAGATCGTGACGACGCAGCGTCGCCTCGATTTGATCGGCAAACCCCACCACCGCACTTTTGAAAACCGACGCCCCGTTCATCTGCAGGTAGAAATCGGCCTGGTCAGCTCCTCCTGGGGCCGGAAATGGTCGCGCCGCTCCCCCGCCCCGTCGCTGGATCGCAGTGAATTGCGTGGCATCGCCAGAGAGTCCCATTCGATGCAACCGATGTCCTCCTGGGCTATCGGTAAGAATTGCCGCCCCTGCGCCATCGCCAAAAAGAAAAGCGGTCTCGTGATCCTTCGGATTGGTGATGCGTGAGAGAAGTTCCGCCGTAACCACGATCACATTCTTGGCCGTGCCGCCGCGAATAAAGGCCCGTCCAACTTCGAGCGCGTATAACCACCCGGAGCACGCGGCATTCAGATCGAAAGCCAAAGCTCGAGGAATCCCCAAATGAAGAGCGAGCGCCGAGGCCATCGCCGGCACCGGCTGGTCGGGCAGAATCGTCGCTAGAATAATCCCGTCAATCTGCTCCACCGACATCCCAGCCTGCTCTAATGCGCGCTGGACTGCCGTCGCCGCCAGACTAGTGGCAGTTTCGTCCCCATCGGCATAACGGCGTTCTTTAATCCCGGTCAGCTTGAGCATCTCCGCTTCCGTGCGATCGGGAAATGCTCGCAAAATCTCACTGGTGGGTCGCACGTTCTTCGGCACCGCGTATCCAACACCCGCGATACAGACTGTCTCGGCAGTCGTCGCTGTGGTCGGTGCACCCCCGCTCGCCGGTGCGACGGACGGCTTGGACCTTTCGGCGAGGTACTTGACAATATCATCTCCCGAAACTCGCCCTCCGGGTCCAGTCGCCGGAACGTCTGTCAGCGTCTCTGGCTTCAGCCCGGCTTCCTGCACCAGCTTAAGCGCCCGTGGCGTCCAGAGGAGTGCCCCTCCCGTTGTCGCGGGCTCTGGACGAACGGGTCGCGGGGATGGCACGGAAGGCGCGGACGTTGGCGGAGCACTGCGAGAGACCGCGCTCGATGCCGCCGCAGAGGATGACGACGTCGAAGCAATCGCCTTGTCCACCTGAGCGCGCGCAGCTGCAGCAGGAGCCGCTGACGTAGACTGGAGGTGTTTCAAGGCCACGTCTCCGGTCTCGATCCGCAAAAACGGTCCCCCACTTGGTACGATATCCGCCGGGCGGCATTGGACAGCCACCACGGTTCCGTCACAGGGTGCTTCGTACTCGAATACGGATTTGTCGCTCTCGAGTTCAGCGATCTTCTCCCCCTTGGAAATCCGGGTACCCGGAGACACTTTGATGTCGATGACGGTCAACTCGCTGACGGTCGCCCCCATGGAGGGCATTGGAACGTCGATAAGAAAGGTGTCCATGCTGGGAATGATACTTACCAAGTTAAAGGTGGAGGCTCTGCGTCATCGGTCAATGCCAGCGAGAGAGGCCCCACTCATTGCGGTCGGATCGCCTTCCACACGCTCAAGCAACGTGCAATCAGATCGGGCAAGTCCTTTGTCTTAATCATATTGGGCCCATCGCTGATCGCGTGATCGGGATCCGGGTGGGTTTCGATGAAGAGGCCGTTCGCCCCAGCCGCCAGCGCGGCCAGCGCCAAGGGAGGCACAAATTCCCGCTGTCCACTGCTCTTACCACCGCCCGCACCAGGCAGTTGCACCGCATGCGTGGCATCAAAAATGGTTGGGTACCCGTTGCGGGCAAGAATCGGGAAGGAACGCATGTCCACGACCAAATTCTGGTAACCGAAAGTCGTTCCTCGCTCAGTTTGCCAGATCTCTGTGGCCTGCCCCTCCCGCAATTTGCCGGTGACATGCACCATCTCCTGTGGAGAGAGAAACTGTCCTTTTTTCACGTTTACGACCCGTCCGGTCGCTGCCGCCGCGAGCAATAGGTCGGTCTGCCGGCAAAGAAACGCCGGGATTTGCACCACGTCACAGACCTCTGCCACGGCAGGGACCTGGGACGACTCGTGCAGGTCGGTGAGCACCGGAAATCCGAACGTCCGCTTCACCCACGCCAATAGTCGGAGCCCCTCCTGCAACCCGGTTCCGCGGTCCCCGGCCAAAGACGTTCGATTCGCCTTATCGAATGAACCTTTGAAAATAATCGTCAGCTCAGGGTGAACGCGTT
>DKKJ01000051.1:0-5468 GCA_002455175.1 Opitutaceae bacterium UBA6669 | reverse complement strand
AAAGCAGCTCCGATGAACGCCGCGAACAAGGGATGCGGCGCGCTCGGCTTCGATTGAAATTCTGGATGGAACTGAACACCGACGAACCACGGGTGATCCGCGATCTCGACGATCTCAACCAAGTTCCGCCGCGGGTTGATTCCACTGATGGTGAGCCCACCTCGCTGCAATTGCCCAACGTAAGCATTGTTCACCNNTGCTCCTCCATCATGTTGATCACGGGATGAGGAGATTTGTCGTCGAACTCCGTGGAGTTAGCATCGGCGAGCTTGAGCACATTCCTAGCGTACTCGATCACCGCAATCTGGAGACCAAGACACAATCCGTAGTAAGGCACGCGGTGCTCCCGTGCGTAGCGCGCCGCGGCGATCTTCCCTTCAGTGCCTCGATCACCAAAGCCTCCGGGGACCAAAATTCCATCGAGACCCTTCAGCAGAGCGAGTCCGCCNNGTTTTTCTCCAAGTCCTCGGCGTCGATGCGGAGCACACTGACCCGCGTGTTGTTGGCAATGCCAGCGTGAGTCAGCGACTCGTAAACAGATTTATATGCATCCTGAAGCTCGATGTATTTTCCAACGACACCGATACGAACCTCATGCGCTGGATTGACCACGCGTCGGACGATCTCCTCCCAAACGTTCTTATTAGGACGCGGTAGCTTTAGACCAAACAACTCGACGACCAAGTCGTCCATGCCCTCTTTCTGCAGCGCCAAAGGCAGTTCATAAATCGAGTGCGGAACGTCGCCACACTCGATGACCGCCTTCACCGGAACATTGCAGAACATCGACAATTTATCGCGAAGCGAAGCGTCCAACGGGTGATCGCACCGGCAAACCAAGACGTCGGGCTGGATACCAATTTCGCGTAATTTGGCCACGGATTGCTGGGTCGGCTTGGTCTTCAACTCGCCCGCAGCATTCAGGTACGGCACCAAGGTCACGTGGATAAAAATGGTGTCGTTGACGCCCACCTCCAAAGCGAACTGCCGCATGGCCTCAAGGAACGGCAGGCCCTCAATATCGCCCGTGGTCCCACCGATCTCCGTGATGAGCACATCGACATCCTTGGCGCCGGAATAGATGCGCTCCTTAATCTCATTGGTGACGTGAGGGATCACCTGTACCGTTTTTCCCAAGTACACCCCACGGCGTTCCTTTTGGATGACGCTCTCGTACACCTGGCCAGAGGTGAGATTGTTGAGACGCGAGAGCTTTCCACTCGTAAAACGCTCATAATGGCCGAGATCCAAATCAGTCTCCGCTCCATCTTCGAGCACGTACACTTCCCCGTGCTGAAATGGGCTCATCGTCCCAGGATCGACATTCAGGTACGGATCAAACTTCTGGATCCGAACAGTCAGGCCCCGCAGCTCGAGCAATGCGCCCAAGGCTGCCGCTGTCAGGCCCTTGCCTAACGATGAAACCACCCCACCCGTCACGAAGATGTACTTCATCAAAAAGGGTTAAGCGCCCGATTCTTGGCGGAGCAAGAAAAGACCTGCAGCCGACGTGATCAGCGCCTGCTCACATCTAGGGCCGCCGGTTTCAACGAAAACACATCAAACTCATCCACAATTACTTAAGAAACAATAAATCACTCACTAGGTAAAAAACGTAGCCAGCAGAAGCACTGCTCCTGCCACCAAAATGAGGACGCCGATGAGGTACACGCTCCATTTAAGAATTTTGGCAAGCAACCACAAGACGCCAATCGCAACCAAGACTACGCAGCTAATCACCAGCCATTGCGGATAAGCCGCAAGTGACTCGCTGGAGATAAGCGCAAAAACCATCCCCAGCGTTAAAGAGAGTGAGGAAAATGCCGGCCAGACAAATACGGCGACATTCCCCGCTTGCGCCGAAAGGCGACGTCCGACCACGCTCACCACCCCTTACATGCAGACCAAACCTCAACTCCTCACTTGGATCACCTGCGATGGGATCCATATCGACCCCAGCACGGGCAAACAGACCCTCTTGGGTGTTTTCACAGGCACGCGCGCCCGGGAATTCCCGTTCGTTTACCCCTTCATGATCTGGTTCATCACCGTGGGCAATGTCGCCGCTGGTGACCACAAGGTGAAGATCCAAATGGGTCTCCAACCGACTGAACTCCAGCCTCTCATTGAGCGGGAATTCAAATCCGAAGGCACCCATCAACGGATCAACTTGATCAACGAGATGGCCAACCTGCCCTTCCCCACGCCGGGCGAATACCTCATCAACATCGAAGTGGATGGCGAACTGCTCCTTACCACGAGCATGCACGTCGTTCGCTAAGAGCGAATTTTAAAGCGGTCGTCAGCTCCCCTTTTCTCCCATGCCTGCAGTGCCCTATCTCTTCGATCTCATCGGCGTCGGTTCTCCTATCATGGATCTCCTCGCCCCCATCCCCGAAGAGTTCTTGCAGCAGGTGTCGGGAGACAAAGGGGGTATGCTTCTCGTGGATCACGACGAGATGCAAACGATCCTCGGTCGCCTTCCCCACGTTCCCGCCCATTCCACGGGTGGCTCGGCGGCCAACGTGACGTTTAACGCCACGCGGTTGGGTTTGCGCACCACGTTTCTCGGCAAGCTCGGAAACGACGAGTTCGCCCAACGCTACCGCTCCCAATTCGAGACGATCGGAGTCGACGGTTCACGGTTCAAGCACGGTGACCGCGCCAATGCCCGTTGTCTCGCCCTCGTCACTCCCGACGCCCAGCGCACCATGCGCACGGATCTCGGCGCAGCGATGACCCTGGCTCCGCATGAAATTCACGCATCGGACTTCACCGGCTGCCGACACGCTCATATCGAAGGCTACCTTGCCTTCAATCGCTCCCTCGCTGACGCCGCTCTAGCAGCCGCTCGTGAAGCCGGGACGTCGGTAAGCCTCGATCTGTCCTCCTTTGAGGTCGTGGGAGCGACCCGGGACTGGCTGTTCTCTCAATTTAAACACGGAATCGATATCGTCTTTGCCAATGAAGACGAGATTCGCGCGCTTTTCCCGGCACGCACGCAGGCGACCTATGAAGACCTCGCCAAAGAGCTGGCTGACCAAGGCGTCCTTGCCGCCGTCAAAGTGGGAGCGGACGGAGCCTGGCTTGTCCACCAAGGGAAAACCCATCGTATCGCGCCGGTTAAGGTTCCAGAAGTCCTCGATACCAATGGCGCGGGTGACGCTTGGGCTGCAGGCTTCCTTTACGGTTATCTCCTNNCCCCGCCTGCGGTACGCTAGCCTCTCTTCTCGGCGCCGAAACCGTGCGTCATATGGGGCCAATCATCCCGCCTTCGCATTGGTTGGATGTACAAACCCGGGGTCTCGCCCTTGCCCCCACACCGCCCCAACGCTAGGGCAACCGAGAGCTTAGGTTCGGACCGTCCATCGAAGCGGGTCGCCTCCGCTGACGCTCTTCCCTTCCCCAAACGAAGAAGTTCGTTTACGAGAAGGCCTCATGCTCGTTCTCGATTCGATCACCAAACGCTACGGTGACCACACCGCATTGGCCGGGGTATCGCTCACGCTTCAACGCGGTGACTTTTTCGGTCTGCTCGGACCTAACGGAGCGGGAAAAAGCACAACCATGGCTCTGATTGCCGGCTTGAAAGAGCCGGACTCTGGTCAGATCACGCNNCGCAGTCGTCTCGGCCTTGTTCCGCAATCGATCGCCTTGTACGAAGACCTGACCGCCGTAGAAAATCTTAGGATCTTCGGTCGGCTGTACGGACTCCACGGAAAGGCTCTTGAAGAACGCATCGAAGAAGTCCTCGCCGCAGTCCAGCTGAGCGATCGCCGAAAAGATCTGGTGAAAACCTATTCAGGAGGCATGCAACGGCGCCTCAACATCGTCGCCGCCATACTCCATCGGCCCTCTCTGTTGCTGTGTGACGAGCCGACCGTCGGCGTCGATCCCCAGTCGCGTAACGCGATCTTCGAGCTTCTTCTCTCCCTCAACCGGGAAGGACTCACCGTGATTTACTCCACACACTACATGGAGGAAGCCACCCGCCTCTGTTCGCGGATTGCCATCGTCGACCACGGCCGTGTGCTCGCTCTCGGCACGCTCAGCGAGCTCCTCGCCCATCTCGCGTCTCACGACGCGCTCCACCTCTCGGGCGTAACGTTGTCGTCTGCGGATCAGGCCGCCTTGGAGGCCTACGGACAGCTCACCCGTCGTGGTGAAAATCAAGTTCTCACCCTCCATCCGAATGTGCGCTACTCGGAGGTATTCGCCACCGCCGAACGTATCGGAATTCCCAGCACATCCTTCCAGCTTTCCCGCCCCAATCTCGAGGACGTCTTCCTTCACCTCACCGGCAAATCACTTCGCGACCTCTGATCGGAACTCCTACTACCATGCATCCTGTTTTGGTTCTTTTCCGCAAGGACGTGACGAACTTCCTCCGCGATCGGACAGCGGTGTCGCTGACCTTTCTCGTGCCACTGGTTTTGATTTACCTCTTTGGTCAAATCTTCGGGGTCAATCGCACCGGCTCAGGTCCGGTGGGGATCCCGCTGGCCATCGTCGACGAGAGTGCCCACTCACCCGCTATCGCCTCGATCATCCAGGCCCTTCGCGCCGAAAAAGCGTTTCGCGTGATGACCACCGAAAAGGCTGCAGATGGGCAGGAAATCGCTTTAACCGAGGAACGCGTGCGCACGCTCTTTCGAGAAAACCGAGTGCGGTTTGCACTGGTTTTCCCACCTGACGCTCAGTCGGACGAGACGTTCGGACTCAAGCTGCGTTTTCTCAACAATCCGCGCAACGACATCGAAACGCAGACAGTGACCGGGCTTCTCCAGAAGACCATTTTCACGTCGGCACCCGCAGCCATGATGGACGCTCTCCGCAAACGAGCGCAACGAACGATTGGTGACGAACGCACCCAGGGGTTTTACCGCGACATCGCCAGCAACGTCGCCCGGAACTTTGGTGCCAATGCTGATCAGGTTTACGAGAGCATGATGAGCGGTCAGCTTGATTTCGGCCCGACCACTTCAACAACGGGTGATTCCGATCAGGCTAAGCGCGAGGGTGCCGCTGCGTTTTTTGATCAAGTGGTCAAAATCGAATCTGAACAACTGGCGGGTACGCAGGTGAAGAATGCTGCCGCCACTCGCAGTGTCGGAGGTTGGGCTGTGATGTTCCTGCTCTTCTCCGTCAGCGGTGCCGCTACCTCGTTATTCGATGAAAAGAAAGCCGGCCTCTTCCAACGCTTGCTTTCCGCCCCGGTCAAACGCGCCCATATCCTCTGGAGCAAATACCTGTTTTGTACCGCCCTGGGTTTGGTCCAGCTCACCACCTTATTCTTCGCAGGTCGGTTTTTGTTCGGGATCGATGTGACCAGCAACCTGGGCAATTTACTGTTGATCTGCCTAGCGTCCGCCAGCGCCTGCACCGCGTTCGGCATGCTCATCGCCTCCGTAGCAAAATCCCCGGCCGCAGCCAGTGGCTTGTCCACGTTCCTCATCCTGACAATGAGC
>DKKJ01000039.1:13209-31146 GCA_002455175.1 Opitutaceae bacterium UBA6669 | reverse complement strand
GTGCGCGATGTTTTCAGGTTTTGGCGCTTCAGCTGGTTCTGCTGACCCTTGGACTGAGCGGATTGAGTTTAACGGGGCTAGGCATCGACTACATCCGTTACGTGATGGGACGAGAGCATCCGGGTCCAAGCACGCCGGAAATGCCCTTTCCGCACGCTAAGTTTGGTCTTCAATTGCCGGAGACTTGGCAGCCGGCGCAGGTCATTTTATTGATCGCGGGGTGTATTTTGGCCTTCGCGGTCATCCGGGCGTTTCTGAATTACGTGTACACGGTTTCGATCAATCGGCTGGNNAGCGCCTCGTGGTCGATCTGCGGTCGGAAATCTATGATAAACTCCAGCGCCTGAGCTTCCGGTTTTTCGACGCCAACACGACGGGCTCCATTATCACACGCGTCACTGGAGACGTCCAAAGCGTGCGGATGTTTGTAGATCAGGTGCTTATCCAGAGCCTGATCATGGTGATCTCGCTCACCGTCTATGTGATCTACATGGCCAGCCTTCATCCTGGTCTGACGCTCGCCTGTTTGGCGACCACTCCACTTCTGTGGATTATGTCGATGGTGTTTTCGCGCAAGATTCAGCCGGCCTATGCGCAGAACCGCACGTTGGTGGAAAAGATGGTTCAGAATTTCGCGGAGAGCATTCAAGGCATTCAGGTCACCAAAGGATTTGGGCGCGAAAAGGAGGATCGCGCCAAATTCGAGGCCAGCAACCAAGCTGTGCTCAAACAGCAACACAGCATCTTCTGGAAAGTGAGTTTGTTTTCACCCGCTGTGGGATTCCTCACTCGCATCAACATGATCATCCTCCTTGGATATGGGGGATGGCTCGTCTTGAATGACCAGTTACCGCTGGGAACCGGTTTGATCGTTTTTGCCGGGCTATTGGAACAGTTTTCTGGCCAGGTGAATCAAGTGGCCAATGTGGTCAACAGCGTGCAGGNNAGATTGATGCACCGGTCGATGTCAAAAACCGCCCCGATGCAATTTCGCGGCCTCGTTTACAGGGGTCGGTTACATTTGAGAATGTGAGCTTTGCTTACAATGGGATCGAGCCGGTGTTGCGGAGCGTCGACCTGGACGTGAAGCCAGGTCAATGTGTGGCGATCTTAGGTGCTACGGGAGCGGGAAAGAGCGTGCTCATGAGTTTGATCCCGCGGTTTTGGGATCCGAGCGACGGTCGGGTGTTGCTTGATGGTATCGATGCTCGCGACCTGCGCTTAGATGATCTCCGGCGAAATATCGGATTGGTTTTTCAAGAGAGCTTTCTTTTTTCGAACACGGTTGCCTCCAATATTGCCTTTGGACATCCAGATGCGACGCAGGAGCAGATCGAGAAGGCAGCGCGAATTGCGGCCGCTCATGACTTCATCATGCAGTTGCCCAAGGGATACGAGACGGTTCTAGGGGAGAGCGGCAAGAGCCTTTCCGGAGGGCAGCGTCAGCGCTTGGCCATCGCGCGAGCCGTGTTACTGGAACCTCCCATTTTGCTGCTCGACGATCCCACGGCTGCGATCGACAGCGAAACGGAGGATGAGATCTTTGAAGCACTTGATCGCGCTATCGCGGGACGAACCACGTTCATTGTGGCACACCGCCTCAGCACGCTGCGACGGGCTGACTTTATCATCGTGATGGAAGATGGCCGCATCGTCCAAAAAGGCCGTCATGAAGAGTTGATGCGTGTGCCTGGGCCCTACCTCCGGGTAGCCAACCTGCAGTTGCTCGATGGTCGTGAACTGCAGCAGCAGGCCTTGGAGCAACAACCCCAATCCATGATCAGCATGGAACGCAAAGGAGGTATCACGTGAACACGAGTCCCCAGGCTCCGGCCGTGGCCAATCCCAAGTTGTCGCTCATTCAGCGTATCCGTGACGCCGATGATGAAGACGAGCAGTTCAANNTCCACTACACCCGGCCGGTTAAGATGCGTCTCACCGCGCTGTGCATCCTAACCGTGATCCGCTCTGCGCAATTGCCGGCCTTGCCCTGGCTGGTAGCGGTGACGATTGGAAAGATCGGGCAAGGGTCCATCACGTTGGAGAACTCCGGTGGGTTGATAATCGCGCTGATTATTTACACGGCCTTGGCCCTTTCTACCGACATCATGTTCCACTTCCGGCAACGCCTTGCGTTGGAGGTCGGGGAAACCGTGGTCAACGGGCTTCGCGCCGAGATTTTTGACAAGGTGCAGCGTCAGCCGATGAGCTTTTTCAATCGGATGAAACTCGGGCGAATTCTGNNTGCGCACCGGAATCCAAGACGTTCTTTTTGTCTCGGCCATCCAATTAGGTCAGATGATTTTCACGGCGGTGATTATGGCGCAGTGCGATTGGGTGCTTTTTTTGGTGGTGGTGGGCATGGCGCCGATCCTTTGGTCGATTAACCGCCGCTTTCATCTGCGGTTGAGCAGCCTCTCACGAGCTTCGCATGAGAGCTTCAGTCGAGTCACCGCCACCTTGGCTGAGTCCGTCAATGGCATCCGCGTCACCCAGGGATTCGTACGGCAGGACANNGGGAGCTGAATAGCCAGTTTTTCATCGCGATTCTTCTGATGCTGGGTGGGTGGCGCACCTTCCACGGTTACATGGAAATCGAGGACCTGATTCAGTTTTTCTTTTTGGCGAACTACTTCTTTTCACCCATTCAGGTGATCGGCAATCAGTACAATCAGGCGCTGGTGGCGATGGCGGGTGCAGAGCGTGTTTTCAAGCTCGTCGACATGCCCCCTGATTGGACGGATGCTGCGGACGCTACGCCATTGTCGGACCCACGGAGAGAGGCGGGNNTGGAAAAAGCTCGATCATTAATCTCGTATCCAAGTTTTATTTACCGACCCAGGGCGAAATTTTTATCGATGGGCGAGAGATTCGCACGCTGACCAGTGAGTCGTTGCATCAGCAGATGGGCATGGTGCAGCAGCAGAATTTTCTCTTTAGCGGTACGCTCTACGATAACATCCGTCTAGCGAAGCCCGACGCGACGCTTGAGGAGGTGCGCGAGGCCGCACGCCGGTTGGATTGTTTGGATATTCTTGAGGCGTTGCCGCAAGGGTTGATGACTGAGGTGGGTGAGCGCGGTTCCGGATTGTCGGTGGGACAGCGTCAATTGGTGTGTTTCACTCGCGCGCTATTGGCCGATCCGCGAGTTCTTATCTTGGATGAGGCTACTAGCTCGATCGATGCGATCACGGAGTCGCGCCTGCAGAAGGCGCTGCAGACTTTGCTCGTCGGGCGCACCAGTTTTGTTGTCGCGCACCGATTGAGCACCATCCGCAATGCCGACGCCGTCCTAGTGTTGGATCAGGGGAAAATCATCGAGCGCGGAACCCATGCTAAGCTCATGTCACAGAAGGGTCACTACGCGGCTTTGTACGAGCAATTTGTTCAAGTTGACGATCGGAACTGATTCCCGTTGTGGCTCGTCAAGAAGGTAAATACGCGACTTGCAGAATTTTTCTCCTCTGAAAACGGGCATTTTACCTTCCAAAAATGCATTGCTTTCCCTCTAGGCGGTCCTATTGCTCGACGCCGATATGGCTAAACGCAAACCCAACGCTGCCTTCCTGAAACCGGTTCAACCCGACGACGCCCTTTCGGCGGTTGTGGGTTCGAAACCATTGCCTCGCACTGAGCTCACCAAGAAACTCTGGGACTACATTAAGAAAAATGGTCTCCAGGACAAAAAGGTGAGAACCCAGATCAATGCGGACGACAAACTTAAGGCCGTCTTCAACGGCAAGAAGTCTGTCAGCATGTTCGAGATGACCAAGCTCGTCTCCGGCCACCTCAAGTAAGCAGCCCATCTAGACTCTTTTACGAACCGCTGTCTGGGTAACCGGACGGCGGTTTTTTTATGGAGTCATGGGTATTCTTTCCGATGACGTTCAAATCGTTTCGCTAGAAAGGGCTTAACGTCATCGGGTGAGGAGTCCGTGGCCGTTCACCGCGGGGATGGCCGCCTTGGCTACTGTCGCCCTTCTAACTCCGTGTTACGGGGTTAGGATTACTCTGTCGATCCGGCGAACGTCGCCTTCGGGCGCGATCGGATTCCAGTGAATTCGAGGAAGAAACTTCCGAACATGCCCGGGACGATTTTGACGCGACGGGGACCGGTTTCCGGGGGGGTGACATACGTGCCGTCCACCACACGCCAGCGCTGGCCGTTGGCAAAAGTGAAGACCGTGCCCGGTCTCCACCCGGCGAAATTCCCGACCATTTCGGTTTCTACCGTTTCATAGTCGATCTCCGTCCCCGGTTTCAGGGTGATGCGTTTCAACCAACTCCCTTCCGCTTTTACCGGGGGGGTGGCGGTGATTTTAGCTTCGGCCTCGGCGGCCTTTTTCTCCGCAGCGATTCGAGCGGCCTCAGCGGCGGTGGCCTCNNCGTGCTCGAGCCAGCTCGCCGGTTTCATGCTGACGGATCAGCGTGTTGAGTCGCACGCGCTCTTCTGGCGTGAGTTTATGCAGACCCGCTGAGGCAAACTCCTCAGTCGTCAACTGGTCGCTGAACGAATCGGCGGCCCAAAGAATTCCCGAGGCCCAGAAACCCAGGCCGATGAGCAAACCCGATCGTTTGAAAAGGAGCGTCACGAAGCGATCCTCGTGCGATTTGGAAAAAACCGGAAGCCAATTTCTAGTGATGCCCCTGGATCGTGGTCTGAGACCTCTCAGTTCAACGCAGAGTATTCATCTTTCTTTTTCAAAAAAGGGTGGCGGGTGGTTGAAGTTTATTTGGGTTGCTACGAATTTATACGGGGACGGCGACTCCGCGCTTGCCAAGGAAAATTCCGAGGCGTCAAGTGGTACGACCGTTCCGCGTTTAACCCTCCCATTCCACGCTCCATCTCGTCGCATGGCCGGTCGTCTCACCGCTCTTCTCCATCCCTCGCGCATTTCCTTAAATGTGCACGCCACGAAGCGTACCGTCGCAATTCACGAAGTTGCCCGATTGTTGGAGTCGCATACCGAGGTCACAAGTTTTCAGGGTTTTTATAACGAGCTTTTGGCACGGGAGCGTTTGGATACGACCTGCTTGGGTAATGAAATCGCCTTGCCTCACGCGCGAACCGAGCATGTCCAGTCCATTGTACTTTCGGTAGGACGAAGCGAAGCCGGAGTTCTCTTCGAGAACAGCAATCAAAAGGTGCGTCTGCTTTTCGTCCTGGGTACTCCTAAGTCCAACCCCGGTGATTACCTCTTAGTGGTCAGTGCGCTTTGTCGCTTGCTCAAGGAACCTGCGCACCGTGAGGCGCTCATGCAGGCGGCTACTCCCGAAGACTTTATTGAGGCAGTACGCCTGGCAGAGGAAGGTAAGTTGATCCCGGCTAGTGCAGGTGCCTAAAGCCTCATTGGCATCGTGCTGGCTTCAGCCGGTGGATCAGTAGTGAGGAGGTCGTTCTGAATCGGGTGCGCGCTGCAGGTCCAAATTGGCCGTAGACTCAGCCCGTTCGCGGAGGGCGGTGATTTCTTTCCTGAGTCGGGCCAGGTCCTCATGGAGCTCCAGCATAGCTTTATCTTGGGCGGTAACGTGATGTTCCAGCCAAGCCACCCGCTCTTCGATCCGGTCAACGCGTTCGTTCGACATGGGGTTTGGTTTGGAGGGTCGAGCGGAGCTTCGCCAACTCCGGCGTGATCACGCGGGTATAGCAATCTGGGCACACCGAATGGCTGAATTCCGATCCGGTACGCGCGTTGATGTAGGTTTCAATTTGTTGCCAGTAATTATGATCGTCGCGCACCTTCTTGCAATAAGTGCAAATGGGGAGGAAGGCTTCGAGCTGGCTGACTTGGGTGGTGAAACGCAGGATACGTTCTGCCACGCNNCGACGGGCTTTGTGAGAAAGTCGTCCACCCCCGCTTCAATTGCCTCGCGCTGGTTGTCCTCATTGGCCGTGCGCGCCGTTAGGAGAATGAAATAGGTGTAATCGGTTTTGGTCCGAGCGCGTATACGCCGGATGAGTTGCAACCCATCCATGACCGGCATGATCCAATCACTCACCACGACCCGAGGTGGATCAGGCTCCTCCAAGAGTCGTAGCGCATCCTCGCCCTGGGTGCATTCGATTGCTTCGTGGCCGAGACGAATGAGCGCTTGTGACAGAATTTTGCGGGATGAGGCGTCATCCTCTACGGCCAAGATTTTCATGCGAACAGTCCAGTGTGGGGTTGCCGGGGTTTCAGGCGAGCAAACTCGTTGAAAGGTAGGATCCTGTGTACAGGCGAATCGGTCTATGNNGTTCGCTAGCGCTTCAGGAGTGTGGACAGGTGCCTGACAGCTAAAGTGAGTGCAGAGGTAGGCGGTGGCTTGTCCAGATTCGGGTTGCATCGATGTCAGCCAAGGAACCTGGGTCTCCCACCAAGACCTATCTTGCCCCTCTCCTAAGGCCAGGATCGTGAGTCGCGCTCCATAAGGTCCAGGGAGCACTCGAGTCAGAGCAGCGAAGTCAGATGTGCCTCGCGTTCCTGCGAGAACCAACTGCCGCGGGGTCTCCAGCGCCTGGGCCACCGCCGTGAGCATGTAAGGTAGTGCCTGCGGATGTTGAGTCCATTGCCCCTGAAACGCCGTGAGCACTTGAAGCGCGCGGTTCCGGTGTGTCGCGTTGCCCAGGAGACCCGCAAATCGCAAAAGATTGTTCGCGGCCACCGAGCTCGGTGTGGGCTCGGCACCGTCATAATCTTCCTTTAAGCGAAGCACGAGATGGGGGTCGTCACCGCGAGCGGAGAAGTATCCAAATTGTTCAGAATCCCAGAAAATTCGATCCAGGGTCGTCTGAAGGTCTAGAGCCCATTGCAGCCAGCGCAACTCAAAGGACGCCTCGTAGAGGTCGAGCAAGCCTTCGATGACGAAAGCGTAGTCTTCGGCGAATCCCTCAGCCGAACCTCGGTGCGTGCGGTAGGTGCGGTAGAGCAGACCGCTCTCTTTATCGTAAAGATGCGTGTGGAGAAACTCCGCGGCTTTCACCGCGGCTTGCAAGTACGTGATCTCGCCGCCCTCGACGGGTCGCTCGAGGACGATGTGAGCGCGAGCAAACGCGGATATTGCCAGCCCATTCCACGCAGTGACGACTTTGTCGTCCAAGTGCGGCCGAGGGCGTTGGGTGCGCAGGGAACGGAGCAGGGCCAGACTCGTTTGTAGCCGCGCATTTAAAGTCTCCGGGTCGAGTCCCTGTGCACGGGCGGTGGCGTACAGGGATTGGCGCTGAGAGAGAATATTTTTACCGGTAAACTCTCCCTGGGGATCGAGTTCCTTGGGGACGTTGCCTTCATCCGTCACTCCAAAGTGAAGACAAAGAAGAGCGCTGTCGTCAGCCGGGAGTGCCTGATCGATTTCTGCCTTGGTCCAGACATAAAACGCGCCTTCAGCCTGCTGGGTGCTCCCCTTTTTCACGGGACTGTCGGCATCTTCAGCGGAGTAGAAGCCGCCTTGTGGGTGCCGCAGGTCGCGGAGAACATAATCCAGAATATCCCGGGCCAGCCACCCATAGCGCTCGTCCCCCGTGGCTTGTCGCGCTTCCAAAAAATTGGCCGCGATTTGCGCCTGGTCGTAGAGCATTTTCTCGAAATGCGGTACCCGCCACCGCTCGTCTACGGAGTAGCGGTGGAATCCGCCGCCGACATGATCGTGAATGCCTCCGCGGGCCATACATTGAAGTGTATGTGTCGCCAGAGTGAGTGCCTCCTCTCCTGCTTTGGTCGTGACGCCTTGGATGGCGGCGCAACGAAACAGGAAGGTGAGGACTGAGGCGCGCGGGAATTTCGGCGCACCACCGAAACCCCCATCTTCGGCATCAAAGTTTTCGTAGAAATAAACATAGCCTCGTTCGAAAGCGGCCTGGGCGAGTTCAAGGCGTTGCTCCTCCGTATCCGCACTTCCCGTACGGTTGCCAGCAGCATTTTTCTCGGCAGCGTGTTCCTGGAGCGCGCCAAGGGCGCGACCAGCTTCGGAAATAAACTTTTCCCGCGATTCTGGCTGGCGCCACGCCTCGATGATTGCTCGGAGAATCGAAGGGAAGCCAGGACGACCATTCCGGTCGGTGGGAGCAAAGTACGTCCCGCCGAAAAACGGTTTGAGGTCGGGCGTGAGCCAGGCGCTCAAAGGCCAACCGCCGTGCCCTGTCATGGCTTGGACGTAAGCCATGTAAGCGCGATCGACATCAGGACGTTCCTCGCGATCAACTTTGATGGAGATAAAACCCTCATTGAGCACGTCGGCGATCGCGGCGTTTTCAAAGCACTCGTGTGCCATCACGTGACACCAATGACAGGTAGAGTAGCCGATGCTGAGGAAAATGGGTTTGTTTTCCGCTCGGGCTCGATCGAAGGCCTCAGCTCCCCACTCGTACCAATCGACCGGATTGTCCGCGTGTTGTCGGAGATAGGGGGATTGCGCGGCGGCGAGACGATTGGGCATGAGATGCAGAGGAAACGCGGAAAAATTGAAAAACGGAAACTAGGAAATTGAGTGCGGCAAAGAGAGAAGAACAGAAAGGGCACCTATCCCAGGCTCAGTTCGAAGGGATGTGAGCGTCGATAGACGGTAATGCTTTTGGTGCGAAAGAGCGGTTGAACCTAGTTATGCCCAACTACCACAATCATGCAAACGGTAGCCGGGCGAAGGGTAAGCTCGTTGAGAGACCTCTGCGCAGAGGTTTATCCGCAAAAAAGCCCGCGCGTGAGCACGGGCTTTGGAAAGGAGAATGGGAGCGAGTCTCCGAGATGGAGGTTTCTTATTTCCCGAGTACCCAAGAGAAGATTAAAGGCGCGACGATGGTCGCATCGCTTTCCACGATGAATTTGGGAGTCTTCGAACCTAATTTACCCCAGGTGATTTTCTCATTGGGAACAGCGCCCGAGTAGCTGCCATAGCTAGTGGTGGAATCGCTGATTTGTGCGAAGTATCCCCAAAGTGGAACACCGGTCCGTTGTAGATCCTGGTGAAGCATGGGAACGACACAAATGGGGAAGTCGCCGGCGATGCCGCCACCGATCTGGAAAAATCCGATTGAGCCTTCGCCATTGCGGAGCTTCTTGGCGTTCTTAGTGTACCACTCGGCCAGCCACGTCATGTACTCAATACCGGTGCGGACCGTGTGGACGTTTTTGACGTCTCCGCTGATCACGTGCCCGGCGAACATGTTGCCCAAGGTAGCGTCTTCCCAGCCTGGGACGATGATGGGCAGATTTTTTTCGCAGGCCGCGAGCAGCCAGGAGTTCTTCGGATCGATCTGGTAGCTCTTCTAGAGTTTTCCGGATCGGAGTACCTTGTACATGAACTCGTGCGGGAAGTAGCGTTCACCGGCGCGATCTGCGGCAATCCACTCCTCCAGCACGACCTTTTCAATCCGACGCATGGCTTCATGCTCCGGAATGCAAGTATCCGTGACGCGGTTCATGTGGCGGTCCAACAACGCCTGCTCATCGTCGGTGGTGAGGTGGCGGTAGTGCGGGACGCGCTCGTAGTAGTCGTGGGCGACCAGGTTGAAGATATCTTCCTCAAGGTTAGCGCCGGTGCAGACGATCGCGTGCACCTTGTCTTTGCGGATCATTTCCGCGAGGGAGATGCCTAATTCGGCGGTCAACATCGCTCCGGCGAGGGTGACCAACATGCGGCCTCCCGCCTTGAGGTGGTCCTCGTAGCCCTTGGCGGCATCCAGGAGAGCCGCTGCATTGAAATGGCGATAGTTCAGGGCGATGAACTTGGAAATCGGACCCTTGGTTTTGGCGAGGGCGGCGTTGACGTCTTCGGGACGATTAGCAGTGCGTTTGGCGGTCATAGAATCAAGGGAGGGTGAAAACCTCTGGACGTTTCGCGACAAAAAACCTTCGGTTGGCGCCTTACGCAATCCTGCCGGCGGTTTGTTGCCGGAATGAAACCTGCCCATTCCCCTCTCTTTTCTTCCGAGTGTATGTTGGCGGCGTTTCTCACGACGGTTTTCTTCTCGCTTTCGGCCATCTTTGCCAATCGGAGCATTCGCGCGGTGGGGGCGACGCGCGCCAATCTCGGACGTCTTCTCGTGGCAGCCGTAGTATTGGGGGTGTATGCGCATATTTGGGGAGCGGGTATGAGCGGCTCTGCCGTAGGCTGGTTATTGTTAAGCGGTGTCGTCGGAATGGGGTTGGGTGATTTAGCCTCGTTTGGCGCATTGCCGATCCTTGGGTCCCGACTGACCGTTTTGGTGACGCAGTGTGTGGCGGCACCGTTGGCCGCACTCTTTGAATACCTTTGGCTAGGCACGGCGTTGACTGCGCGGCAGATGGGGTGGAGTTCGGTCATTCTCGCGGGGGTGGTGCTGGCTCTGGTTCCATCCCGACAGAATCCACCTCGCGTGAAGGTGAAGGCCATAGGGTTTCTGTGGGGCCTGGGTGCGGCGGCGGGGCAGGGAGTGGGGGCCGTGCTGAGCCGCAAGGCTTTGAATGTGGCAGAGCAGGCGGGGGAGGCCTTGGACGGCATCACCGGTGCGTATCAGCGTATTCTCGGAGGACTCCTAATTACGGGTGCCTTTTTTGCGGCTCAAGGGGCGTTGGCGCGTTGGCGTGAGCGCCGTCTAGCGTCAGCCGAAGCGCTCGCGCGAAAATCAATCGTGACGGCATCTGAGATCCAATCAAAGGATCATAGCTGGCGACGTTATGGTTGGATTCCGCTTAACGCTCTTTGCGGTGCAGTGATTGGCGTAAGTTGCTANNCCCAGTGGCATCGTTCTTCCGATTGTCGCGACGACGCCGCTGGTCATTGTGCCGCTGGCTTTTTGGATCGAAAACGAGCGTCCCACGGCACGTTCCTTGATCGGAGGAGCCGTTGCGGTTGTGGGGGCTGTGGGGTTGGCACTCGCCCGATAGTTCCTAACTATCTTCCATTGATTTATTTATGAACTAACAGATTGAGTTTTAAAGGATTCTTCGCTGGGGGGTGTAAACTTTAAAAAACGATCTCGGCGTGGCGCAGGAGACTCGTTTTGCTGTGGGGTCCTCATGCTAACGATTGCAGATGTCGCTAAGTCCTACGGTACCCGTGAGCTTTTCTCGGGTGTTTCATTGTTTGTCGCTCGCACGGACCGTTTTGGTTTGGTCGGACCCAATGGTGCGGGCAAATCCACGCTGTTCAATCTGATCTTGGGTGAGGAAGCGCCGGATGAAGGGACGATCACGTGGGAACGCGGAGCCGACTTCGGTTTCCTTCCGCAAGAAAGTGCGCCGGTGGGCGAAGAATCGATTCTGCACATCGCGACCAGCGGGAAGAAACTCGAGCCGGAGAACGATGATGATTATGACATCGACTACACGCTTGAGCCGAGGGCGAAAAAAATCCTCGCGGGCCTAGGTTTTCGCGAAACGGATCATCTCAAAGCGGCAAAGTCGTTTTCGGGTGGATGGGTCATGCGAGCCCATCTGGCGCGCCTGCTGGTCAGCGAACCTGCACTCTTGCTCTTGGATGAGCCCACCAATCATTTGGATTTGGAGGCGCTCCTTTGGTTTCAAGATTACCTCACCCGTTATCCGGGTGGTCTGGTTGTCATTTCGCACGATCGTGCTTTTCTCAACGCCCTCTGTAATGGAATTCTGGAGCTTCGCTCTGGAGAGCTGCATCGTTACACCGGCAACTACGACGATTACTTGGTCGAAAAGGAGGATCGCAAAGCGCAGCAGGCTGCCGCGTTCAAGAACCAGCAGCGGGAAATCGCCCACCTGCAAAAGTTCGTCGACCGCTTCGGAGCGAAGGCTTCGATGGCTTCGCGGGCGAAGTCCAAGGAGAAGCAGATCGAGCGCTTGAAAGAAGTGGCCGTGGACGAGCCCATGGACGAGCTCAAGCGGATCAATTTCAAATTTCCCCAGCCGCCGCGCTCGGGATTGAAGGTGGTGGACTTGAAACACGTGCAGCAGGCTTATGGAGATCACGTGGTGTATCGGGATCTCAACTTCTCGGCGGAGCGTGGCCAGCGCATCGTCTTGGTAGGACCCAACGGCGCCGGCAAATCGACGCTGCTCAAAATTCTTGCGGATGTGATCCCGATTCAGGGCGGGACTCGCGATATTGGCAGCAACGTCGTCACTGGGTACTTCGCCCAAAATCGCCTTGATAACCTCAAGGCAGATTCGAGCGTGTTTGATAATGTGATGGAGCTGCGCACGCAGGAGAATCAGCTCACCGAGCAGCAGGTGCGCGCGATTTTGGGGGCGTTTCTGTTTCGCAAGGATGACGTTTTCAAAAAGGTGTCCGTCCTTTCTGGAGGTGAGAAATCACGACTAGCTCTGGCGCGTCTGTTGGTGAAGCCGCCGAACTTCCTGATGATGGATGAGCCTACGACCCATCTCGATATCCAGTCCATTGATGCGTTGGTCAACGCGCTCAAGGATTACGAGGGCACGCTGGTTTTCATCAGTCACGATGTGTACTTCATTCGAGCGTTGGCGCAGACCGTTCTTCATGTCCATTCGGGCCGACTCACGTCCTACGCGGGCAACTACGACTATTACCTCGAGAAATCCAAGGCGACCAACGAACGCGCCGCGTTGACTGCCGGATTCAGTGATGCCCGGCCGAAGCAAGCGGCAGAAACGCCGGCTAAGTCTACATCGGCGCCGAAAAAGCCGAGCGTGGACAAGAATGAGGTGAAGCGACTGAGAACCGAAGTCGGCAAGCTGGAGCAGGCAGTTGCGGAGCTGGAAGCCAAGCAGGCCGAGCTGACCGCTGAGCTCGAGGCGCCGGAAACCTATTCGCTTCCTGGCAAAGCGCAGCACCTGAACCGTGAACTCACGGTGATCGTCGATCAGATCACCACCGCCACGGCGGCCTGGGAGGCCGCCGCGTCGCGTTTGAGTGAACTGGAAAAAGCGTGATCGTGCAGGCGTCTACTTTGATTCTTCCGGATCAAATAATGACGTCGGCAATCAGCGGGACTGGCGGCTGATGGTGGTCTGAGATCGTGATGGCCGCCAGTGCTTGAGCCTGGGCATCGGCCACACCCTTTCCGCGGTTAGCATGGAGGACGCAGAGGGTGTCGCCTGCCTTTACCTGTTCCCCGACCTTTACCAATGCGGTCACACCGACCGCGGGATCGACGGTGTCCTCTGCTCGGGCTCGACCGGCTCCCAGATGCAGAGCGGCCAAGGCGATGCCCATAGCGTCCACGCGGGTGATGTAGCCCNNGGCTTTCAGCGGAATCTGTTGTTCGGCCTGAGGCAGGGCGGCGGGATCGTCGAAGACCGCGACCTCTCCGCCTTGCGCGGCGACGATTTCCCGAAACTTCTTTAGCGCGGCACCCGAGGAAATTGACTTCTGTAATTTCTCTTTGGCCTCTTCTTCGGTGCGTGCGGCTCCACCGAGCAGGAGCATGTGGGCACCCAAAGCGTACGTGACCTCCATCAAGTCCGCGGGTCCATGCCCGCGGAGACATTCGATCGATTCGCGAACTTCCGTCGCATTTCCTACACAGCGTCCAAGTGGTTCTTCCATCGCAGTGATTAAGGCGCGGACTTTTTTTCCACCGGCACGTCCTACGGAAACCAACGCTTCTGCGAGGCGCTGAGCTTCGGAGTGGGTTTTCATGAAGGCGCCGCTGCCAAATTTTACGTCAAGGACCAGTCCGTCGATTCCTTCAGCTAGTTTCTTGGAAAGAATAGATGCGCAAATCAGAGGGATGCATTCTACCGTCGCGGTGACATCGCGGAGAGAGTAGAGGGTTTTGTCAGCCGGCGCTAGGTCGCGCGTTTGACCGATCAGAGCGCAGCCCACCTTTTCCACCTGTTGACGGTACTGTTCCAAACTGAGGTTGGTTCTGAAGCCGGGAATGGATTCAAGTTTATCCAGCGTACCACCGGAATGGCCCAGGCCGCGCCCGCTGATCATGGGCACGGGAAGACCGCAGGCGGTTACCATCGGAGCGAGAGGAATGGACACTTTATCGCCAACCCCACCGGTGGAGTGCTTGTCCAATTTGAAGCCGGATACGGACGAGAGGTCTGCGATGACGCCGGAACGCATCATCGCCTCGGTCAAGGCTGCGGTCTCTTCCGGATTCATTCCCCGGATGAAGATAGCCATCAGAAGAGCGCTGAGTTGATACGGTGCCCAGCTGCCGTCCGTTGCTCCGCGCACAAAATAGAAAATATCCTCGCGGGTCAGGACCTGCCCGTCCCGTTTTTTCGCGATGATGTGCTGAGGGAAAGATTCGTCCGAACTCATTCACCTCACTGCAGCAAACGAAATTCAAAATCGCAATGCTGCACCGGGTAGGATTGAGCAAAAGGGCAAAGCTTCTGATGCGCGCGTCGCCCCGTGACGTCCCGCGAACTCTCAGCGGGTGGCCCGGCGAAGGATAAGAAGGCCCTGTGGCACCGTGCGGCCATGAGCGTCCACACACGATGCGATTTGCGGAGCGATGCCCTCCGCCTGAAGGCGAGCGAGGAGAGCGTCGCGGCGTGTGGTGGGTACCTTCTCAAATGGCCCGATACGAACCACGCCTGCGCTTACCCGTAGAAGCTCCCGGCAGGCTGTGATCACCTGGGAGTCGTCGAAACGCGCGTACGCACCCAGCAGTACATGACCGCATAAAACCAGGTCGAACGAGCGGTCGAGGAAAGGGAGTGAGGGCAGGGCTCCACCGAGGTACCGATTGTGGAGAAAACCACTTTCGTAGTCGGAGAGAAAGCGTTGAGCGGCAGCACGCCGATGCTGTTCGATCTCCTCCTGTTCCAAAAGTTTTTCTCCCTTTAACCGCCGACAGGAGTCGACCGAGACCCGAGCGTAGTCGAGCTGAACATGCGTGGCCAGGGTCTCCACGCTGCATCCATAGAGTGGATCCACGGCTGCGACTTCGATTTCCCGACGGCTTGCTTCCACGGCAAAGGAGGAAGCGCCGCTACCGACGTCAAGCACCGCGCAACGCCGTAGCGAGGTGAGGTCCAGGGCGAAGCCCGAAACGTATTCGGAAAGGGCCCGTCCGTAGAAGGGGAGGGACGTAAGNNAGAAGACCTGGGAGAGGTTGGGAGCGGTTTGAGAGTAGGAGCGGAGGTGAGTGAGATCATGGGAGGAGCGGAGGTCGGGAACGGAGGGAAAATTTTGGACAACAAAAAACCCGACTTCGGTGGGAAGTCGGGCTTGGCGGATAAGGTGGAGCTTTTTATAGCCGGTCGCGCATCGCGCGTCACCATCGTCGCCAAGCCTTTACGCGCCAACCTGCGCGCGCGGCTGCGCCCGTCGCTTTAGCGCGGGAACCGTGGGCGTGGACTTTGGCGTGTGACAACATCGTTTCGGGTGATGAGCGGACGGAGGGCGGTCTGCAAGCGAAAAACGGTGAGAGCGCATGCTCCTCACCGAATGCTTGCGGCGCGATTAGGACTTTTTTGCTCCGCCAAACACCGTTCGAGCAATCTCTAATGGAGCGCGGGCAATCGAGCGCATGGAGGAGGTCGGTGGATCGATCGGCTCCGGGGTGGCGGGTGTTTGCAGTGCGGCCAGACGGGCCTCGAGTTCGGCCAGTCTCTGCTCGCGGTGAGCGAGTTGCTCTGCGCGTTGTTTGAGCGAGGCCTCGCGTTCTTGAGTACAAAGGCGGTCGTCACGAACGTGGGCGCGCTCGGTTTCGAGAAGTTCACTGGCTCGCTGAAGTTTCTGCCAGGCTTCGCGAAGCGCACCTTCGTCAAAAGGTGATTTCGTTTCCGGGCGCGCGCTGGTGCTGAACCAGAGCACGCGATCGGTCTCCAGCTGTGCCTGCATCTTGCGTAGGCGGGCCTCGTAATCGCCGAGATTTTTTTCCTGCTCGCGCAGCAGATCGAGATCATCATGCCAGCGTCGACGTTCGCGGGCGATCTTGGCCGCTTCCTGCTGGAGACGCATGGCGGTTTCGCGTTGCCGGGCCTCTTCAGCGTGCACGCGCTCGCGCATGGCGGCGACCTCTTCGGCGCTAGCTGCCCATTCGGGTAAAGCGGAGGCAGTGAGTTGAGATGCCAATTGCTCCCGCTCGGTTTGAAGGAGGGAGCGTTCGCGATCGATTTCCTCGCGTTGGTCACTCAGTGCCCGAGCTTTGAGCTCCATCGCGGCTTGAGCGGCAGCCACCCGCTCGCGTTGAGAGCGAAGATCGTGAAGTTCAGCTTGCTGTAAATTTGCGTCGGAGCTTTGTAGCAGCAGCGCCTTCAGCTCCGATTCCAGGGCGTTGCGTTCATGCAGCGTGCGCTGGAGTTTAGCCTCGAGCTCGACTCGGTCGGCATGCAGACGGGAAAGCTCTTCCTTCAGACCACTGCTTTGGCCTTCAGTCGTGGTGATCTCGCTCGCGGGAGCGACCTCATTAATGCGCGCGAGGGTACGCTCCACCTCAGCGAGGTCGGCCGGAGTGACGTCGTTTTCTTCCGGCGGAGGCAGAACACCTGGATTCAAAAGATCTCGCACCCGTCGAATCAACGGTCGGAGATCGTCCTCGACCGGAAGCACATCGGCCAAGCCCAGCCGGATACTTTTTACGACCAAGGCAAGTTCTGGGTCGTGGGCAAGCAAAGCGACCGGGACCGTTGGCTGGACTTGGCGGAGTGAGTCGACCACCTCCAGGCCCTGGGTTTCACCGAGTACTTCCGCGACAAGGGCGAGATCAAACCATTCGTGACGTGCAGCTTCGATAGCGTCCTGAGCACCGAGATGAGCGCGGACGTCGTAGCCAGCATCAGCCAGCAGAAGGACGAGACGCCGTTTGAGTTTGGGGTCGCTGTGTGCGATCAGAACTTTCTTGACCAGGTTCATGGGTGCGACGGAGACAAATTTCGTTGGGCGACAACTACTGGATGCGTCTCGCATCGCCATATCATTGACCAGGATGACCGGGATTTACCCGGGCTTTACAGCCAACCGGGGGATTCACCCCGGTCAAAAACTAGGAGCGGAACAACACACTCTCGCGATTGAACATTTTCACGGCCAGAGCGGGCGCGATGCCGGCGTAAAGACAGGTGGAGGAAAAAATCAATACGATGTAAGTCCAATTGAATACACCGGAGACCAGATCTTTGCAGAGGAGCGACACATTGAGGATCGGAACCATCGCCAACGGAAGGTTGAGTTCTACGCCGGGAAACAGCGCGACCATTGCAGGAAGGATCACCAGGATAATCAGGGGTGACACATAGCTCTGTGCTTCCTTGTAGCTTTTGGCGAAGAGCGAGAGGGTAAGCAGAACTGCCGAGAACAGGATGGCGATCGGCAGCACCATGGTCAGCGAGGTAAAGAAGCCGACCGGATCGATGGTGGGCAGAGCGGATCGCGTGACTCCGNNTCTATAAAAAGTGAGGCACCGAGTGAAAGCGTGACCATACTGGCGAGGGAGGAAAGTACAACGGTGGCCAATGCAGCGGTGAGAACGACGAAGAATTTTCCTAAGACAATTTCTGTCCTGCCAATCGGACTACAGAGGAGTGTCTCCATTGTGCCGCGTTCTTTTTCTCCCGCGGTGAGGTCCATCGCAGGGTACATCGCGCCGGTGAAAGAAAGCAGGATGATCACGTAAGGGATTACTCCGCCAATCAGGTTACCTCCGACTTTTTCAGGAGGTGCGACATTCTGACGGCTCACTTCGAAGGGCTTCAGCAGCGCCTCGGAAAGTCCTCGTTCACCTAGACGTTTCTGGATGGTTTTTTCACGATAATCGCGGAGGAAGCGTTCGATCTCTCCCGCAGCAAAACCGGAGCGCATCTCTCCGTCGTAGGTGTAGACCTTGATGGTGCTCGGTTTTCCTTCGGAAAGGTCGCGGTCAAAATCGTCGGGAATCTCGATCGCAGCGCGGATACGCNNCGAGTTTAAATCGCGGATGCGCGGAGAGGGCCGCTTGGATCAAAGGTGAGCGTTCCGCACCCAACACCATGATGGCAGGTGTTTCGGCGCGGGCCTTGCGCACGATTTTGGTGGTGAAAGCACCGAATCCCATAATCACCAGAGGAATGACCAGGGTCGGAATCACGA